>JAPXLS010000070.1:0-10703 GCA_033809435.1 Bacillota bacterium | reverse complement strand
GCCCTGGTGCTGGTTATCTCCGTTTCGCTCGTTGCCGGAACGCTGGCCATGTATGTCATCGAAATTGATGATCTGGCCGAGGGCAGCGTGGTGGCCAAGGAGTTCATTCTCAAGCCTGGCGATACAAACACCTTCGCGGAAAATGTAAAGATCGCCCCCGGCGAAACCGTTGACTGGACATTCAGCGTGAAGAATCATGATGAAGGCATTGTCAGCGAAACCGCCATGGATCTCTACTTTGCAATCGATCTTGATGATGCTGGTGAAAAAGATGCTATTGAACCATTGGTGGTTACGGTCAAGGATGAAAACGAAGATGATATTACATTGGCGCAAGACTCAGGTAGTGGTGTATGGACTTTTACCGATGAGTTCGCGCTGAGCGAAACAGGTCAGGAAAAAACCTACACTGTCTCGATTGCCTGGCCCTGGGAGGGAACAAATGATATTGCTTATGCCGGAGCAGGACATGCAACCGCAGTCAAGGTATCGGTAACGGGGACCCAGGCGACGCCTACACCTGAGCCATAGACCGGGAAGATTAACTGTTTGCCAAACGGCAAGAGCTGCCTTTTTCCCGGCAGCTCTTGTCTGTTGATCAATTATGTTAACATGTATGGCAGACGGGGGAAGGGGAGGCGGCAGGGTGCCGGACACTAAGTACACCACACCGGAGCAGATCGAGGCCATGCGCCGGGCCCTATGCCTGGCCGGCCGGAAAGGCGAGGGCGGCAGGCCGCAGGGGCGCAAAAGATTGGATGCCCTTCAGATAGGCAGGCAGGTTATCGGAATCGCCGGCCGGGTCCTTTTTGGCGCTGCTGTCCTTCTTCTACTGTCGGCGCTGGTTTCAATTCTGGTCGTGAAAAGCAGGGGAGAAATTCCCGGCCTGCTGGGCTATCATCTGTACGTGGTGGAATCGGGCAGCATGGAGCCGACGCTTCCGGTGGGAACGGTGATCATTTCGCGCGAGCCCCGGGATGCAAGCAAGCTGGAGGCAAATGATATTGTCACCTTCAGAACCTCCTCGGATGCTGTTGTTACCCACAGGATTATCGAAGTGATAAGAGGTGACGGGAGCGATGTGAGCTACCGCACCAGGGGAGACAACCCCGTCAATTCTCCTGATCCGGAGCTGCTGACCCCCGACAGGGTTATGGCCGTGTTTTTGGCGGCCATTCCATTTTCATAAGCAGGAGAAAGCCAATGAAACGAGCAAAAAGGAAGCGTTCCGCGCTGAAATTCGACAGGGTTGAAACAGTTCTGTTCATGGAAGGGCTCTCCTCCAGGGAATATTTTTACGCCGAAGGTCAGAAGCCCCGCCGCGTGCTGAAAGATATCAACCTGACCTTTCGAAGGCCGGAAGCATGGGCTGTTTACGGGCGCTCCTTCTACGAGATAAAATTGCTTCTCGAGATCATGGCCAATATCAAGCCCTACCATGACGGCAAATGTGTTCTGGTTGAACGGGGCATGATGCGGAACAAGAGGGTTATACTGGAGCATGTTTTTTACATCGGCGCTCCCACCATGCTCTACGACAACATGAATGTGCTGGAGTACCTCATGTTTGCCACCGCCAGGAAGGGCTTCAGCCCGGTTTACCGCCAGGCGCAGTTATTTGAATTGCTGATCGATACCGGTTTGGGTCATATTTCCCTGACAGCGATCAAAAGATTGACGAAGGAGGAGAAGGCGGTGGTCACGCTGGCGGCGGCTGCTTGCTCGGAAAGTGTCATGATCGTATTCAATTTGCCCGGGTATGTTTTCGGCGAAGCACTTGCCGGCGCCATCGTGAAAATTTCGGGCCTCCTGATGAAGAGGGGCAAAACATTCATCCTTGGGAGCAGGGACCCGCTCCTGATCGAAAAAGCTTGCAGCCATGCCGCTTATGTGGCGGAGGGGAGAATCATCTACCGGGGAACGGTGGAAAAGCTGCGTGCAAGGTACGACCGGGTCCTGCTTGTGATCAGGGACAGGGAGCTGCACCGGATGGCGGAGCAGCTGTCGCCCATACTCCCCCACCATAAGATCTCCATTGCCGGCGACAGCTTGCTCATCAGCGATAGCGGCGATGAATCCTCCGACCCGCATTATGTGTATAAAAAAATTATCGAGCAGGGTTTTGCGCCGCAGCATGTAGGGATCAACCCCAAGACCGTGCAAAATGCCCTGGAGGAGCTAGAGAGGCAGCATGATCTACAAAAGCAACTATTTCAGTAAAGAGCTGCGCCAGGGAAATGATGAGAACACTGGCACGAGAAGGAAGGCGGCCTTTGCCCTCTTTCTGGGCCTTCTTTCCTTTGCAATTTACTTTGCGGCCCTGCCCTTGAAGGAGAGCGTGCTTTATGATGCCCTGCCGGAGATCATGCAGCCCAGCTACTTCTCAACGCTCTATATCTATATCCATGTTGCCCTTCTCCTGAACAGCCTCTACTTCATTGTCTATTACGATTCGCTCTTCTTTCATGAAATCAGCAGGAATTCCTGGTACCTTCTCGTCAAGATGGGCTATGATCCGGCGATGATGATCTTCTCCAAGCTGGCGGCTTTGCTGCTCTCGATCGTATTTGTCTATACCGCTGGCTTTTTCTTCACTGCTTTTTTGACCTATTTTCTTAAATACAGCATCATCCTGGCCTACTTTCCCGCCCTGTACCTGGCCGGGCTCATCGACCTGATCATCATCGGCGCTATTTCCATGATGCTGTCGCCCTTCATCAGGACCGTAACCAATGCGCGCTACCTGATCTTCTTTTCCCTGTTCCTGCTGGTGCTGCTAAAGATCGAACTCGGCTACTATGCAGTATTGTCCAACAGGGTGGCCATGCAAAACATCCACAATCTCTTTGATCCGGATAGATCGCTCTTTGCGCCTGTTGCAGCGGTAATCGTTCTGACCAGCGCCCTGGTCTGTGTTATCAAGGCCCGGAACATTGCCAGGTACTACAATCTTGCCGAGGATGACTGCGAACACCTGCTGCCGCCCGGCGTCTTGGCAGTGACGATAGATCCGAAAACCGGGCGGAAAAAAACGGTTGGCACCGGTGAAAAGAGAGCCCGCCGCGGCCGGATATTTGATGTTGCATTTACCGCCCTCCTGGTCCTCTTCATTGCAGCGGCTCTCTCCATCAACATCCTGATCCTGGTCATAAATGCATCGACTTTCGGTAAGGAGGTCTCCATAGGGGGAGTGATCCCCTATATTTTCAAGTCCAGCACCATGGAACCCGAGATCATGCTCAATGACCTGGCCTACTTCAAACAGGCGGACCGGGACCAGGCAATAGAGACAGGCCAGATCATACTCTTCGAGGAGGGCCATGTGATCTATGTGGAGAGGGTGACCGGCAGGGATGGGAACCTCTACCAGGTGGATATAGACAGCTATCCTCCCATGTCCCGGCCGGGAGCCATGATCAAGAGCGTTGAAAGGGAAGCCATCCTCGGCGTCTACAGCGGCAAAAACCGCTGGCTCGGCGCCCTGGTCCTCTTTGCCAACACGATTTTCGGAAGACTGCTCTTCCTGCTCATACCCGTCATCCTGCTTTTTTACCACAGGCCGATTACGAAGAAACTATTAAAGCAGATCTAATGCAGCTGCTGCCAACAGGACCATCTTGCAGGGAAAACGGTATATACTGTCGAATGCGTTTAGCAATCGAATCAGTAAAAGGAACAAGAGATGAAGCAAATACCCAAACCAAACGGTCCGGCTGAACTACAAACCTACGCATATTTACAAAATGTTGCTGAAGCAATCCGGGATATAATCAGCATTGATGTCACGATAATGGATAACAGAAGAATTCGCATAGCTGGAACCGGGCTTTACGCCAATTCTGTTCACAAAACAATAGAAAAAAACACGGCCTTTGATCGCTGTCTGCAGTTCAGAAAACCCCAGGAAATTCTGCATGTAGGACAAAACAACCCCATATGCAGAGACTGTCCCAGAAATTATGAGTGCATAGAGAAAGCTGTAATTTGTGTCCCCATTACTATTGACGGAAAAGTCCTGGGGGTTATCGGAATTATAGCCTTCACCGAAGAACAAAAAGAATATTTCAGGGTTAACAAGGATGGTTATTCTAAATTTTTACTTGAATTTGCACCGCTTATTGGCGCAGAATATGGCAGAACCCGGATCAAAAGAGAAAGCGATATTCTTTCACAGAGACTGGAAAATATTATCCGCATTGTTCCCGATCCCCTGGTAGTTTACGATGACCGGGGATCTGTATTGCATAAGAATTGCGCCATGGACAGTTTGCTAAGGAGAGCAAGCTTACAGGGGGACAGTTGTCTTTTAAAACATCTATGGGATCGCGCCGGTATGGAATGCAGCCATTGTGAGGCTCAAGACGCCGGCGGGATTCGCGAGATTACAATCGACTACCGGAGCAAGAAATATTATGCGTCGCTCCATACTGCCAGAATAGATGGGAGCGCTCCCTGCGAGATCGTGGCTTTAATACACAACCAAAATGACATTTCCAACACAGGTGATCAAGGTACCCGGAAAAAAGATCGGATTACTTTTGGTGATATCCTGGGTTTTTCGCAGGAGTTCGATGATCTGAAGGAATACGCCAAGAGGGCTGCTCTAACAGATTCCAACATATTGATAACCGGGGAAACCGGTACAGGTAAAGAGCTGTTTGCTCAAGCAATACATAACAGCAGCAACAGAAGGATGTATCCCTTTGTGCCCATCAATTGTGTAGCCATTCCTGAAAACCTGCTTGAGAGCGAGCTGTTCGGTCACGAAAAAGGGGCTTTTACCGGCGCTGAAACCAGAAGAGTAGGCAAAATAGAAGCTGCTGAAAATGGCACAGTTTTCCTGGATGAGATAAGTGAGATGCCGCCCGGCATGCAAGTGAAACTTCTCAGGGTGATACAGGAAAGGGAAGTATGCCGAATTGGCAGCAATGTTACCCGAAAAATTGATGTAAGATTCATTTCGGCGACCAATTGTGATCTCGGGGCGCTGGTCAGGGGGGGCGCTTTCCGGAAAGATCTGTTTTTCCGTTTGGATGTCGTTCCGCTAAACCTTCCCTCTCTGGAAAAGCGCCGGAGTGAAATAATACAGCTTGCAGAACATTTTATGCATTTTTATGCTCAGCGCTTTGGTAAAAACTTACTGGGCATGAGCGAGATTGCCCGGGAGCTGCTCTTAACCTATCATTGGCCCGGCAACATCCGTGAGCTGCAAAACGTTATGGAGTATGCTGTAGCCTTTGGAGAGGGCAGGGTAATTCACGAAGGGCTCATACGCAAAAGATTGAATATGGGGATGCAAATCGAGCGCGAGGCTGCGGCACACGGCGATGAATCACTGGATTCCTTTTTGCAGAAATGCGAGAAATCCTTTATCGAAAAAAAATTGAATAAACAGAAAAAAGCAGGCATCAGCAAAAAGAAAATGACTGCCTCCATTTGCCGCGAATTGGGGATAAGCGCGGCTACATTTTATCGTAAAATTAGAATATTAGATATTAAATATTAGAAAACGATCTCGTTTGTGATAAAGTATCAAAAACCCCCTCACTTTGGCGGAAAACCACCTTCCCTGGCGGACCCTTGGTTTTCATATATAAGAATATCAGGAATAATGAAGCACTGAATCCCGCTTGAAACAAGGGTTTTCTCCTGGCATAGCATTTGCGATATGTACATATGGTCACAAGGAGAAAAAGAAGGGATGTTGTTGATGGGTAATGAGCGCATAGTTGAAATGCTGAAAAGCAGAATAGTCCCTACCGTGGGTTGCACAGACACCGTTGCAATTGCCTATGGCGCTGCACTGGTAAAGCATGCTGTTCGGGGGACTGTGGAAAAAGCCATAGTTACCGTGGACAAAAATATCTACAAGAATGCGTTCAGAGTGGTAATACCCGGAACCAAACTGCAAGGACTGGACTATGCCTGCGCTTTGGGTCTTGCTGGGGGCAAACATCATCTCCTGCTACAGGTCCTTCGAGATATTGACGATGGAGACATTGAGCAGGCGACAGCCCTGGTCAAGAGCGGAAAGATATCGGTTTGCATCAGAAATCAGCCGGGGCTTTATATCGAAGTTTATGTCAGCACCGACAGCGGTGAGGGCTGTTGCCAAATAGAAAGATCATATACAAATGTCACCCGGTTAGAGGTCAATAAAAAGATCATAGAAAACAGGGAGGGTGAAGGCGAAAACGCAGGGGCGCTGTTTTTTGCGGATCTGGGAATGGACCGGTTGCTCGAATTTGTCAAGGAGTGTCCCCTGGAGGAGCTGGCGTTTATTGAAGAAGGATGCAGCATGAATTTGAAAATTGCGGAAGAGGGCTTGAAAGCACTCGGGACAGCCAAACTCTGCCAGGCCGATGCAAGATCGGTTGATGCAGGTACCATCGATTCAAGTGTTGTTGCGTATGTGAAAATGCTGACAGCATCAGCCGCATATATGAGAATGGACGGTTCCAGTCTGCCGGTAATGGCGACAGCGGGCAGCGGCAACCAGGGTATTGCAGCCTCCGTTCCTGTAACGGCAATTGCTAAACTGTGGGGGAAAAGCAAGGATAGCACCATACGTGCGGCAACGTTAAGTCATCTTGTCACCATATATATCAAGGAAAGGATTGGCATAGTATCCCAGGTGTGCGGCGGCATTGCCGCCGGCGCCGGTGCGAGTGCAGGCATAGCCTTTTTGCTGGGCGGGGCGAAGAAAACAATTACAGATTCTATTACCAATTCCATAGGGGGACTTGCCGGGATGATCTGTGATGGTGCAAAAAGGGGGTGTGCTTTAAAACTATCTATTTCCGCAGGTGCAGCCGTTGAAGCAGCTATGCTTGCCTTTTCAGGAATTGTGATTCCGCCGCATGATGGTATAGTTGGCTGTAGCCTGGATGAAACGATAGAGAACCTGGCAAGCGTTTCCCTTGCGGACAGGGGCTCTGTTGACGATGTGCTGATCGATATAATGAATAAAAGCAGCGAAGCAATCCGGTCCCGGGAGGGATCAAAAACTGGCTGACGGGAGGGGCCTCTTTACCCGCGGGAGGGCGGTTTTGGGGCTTTGACGGGCGTGCAAAAAAACAAAATCTATTGGGGAGACAGGTATGAACCGAAAAACAAAAATGGTTGCTTTTTTCCTGCTCGTGCTGGTGGTTGTTTTTATTGCCCTGTACATGGGCGGATGTGCTGCTGAAGAAGAGAAAAATGTGTTAAGGGTGGGGGTTCTAAGCGAGGTTGAAAGTCTAAATCCGTTCATGGTTTGGTCAATGCAAGGCTATGAAGTGATGCAGCTGAACTACAGCCTGCTGACCTCCTGGGATGAGAATCTGGATCCCATTGGCAATCTGGCTGAAGATTGGAGCTCCAGTGAGGATGGTCTGGAATGGATATTCAAGCTGCGGCAGGGGGTGACCTGGCATGATGGGGAACCCTTCACGGCGGAGGATGTCAAGTTTACCCTTGATCTGAACCGCAGCCTTGGTGACAGCAGTTTCTTTTACGACTATGTTTCTTCGATGACGGAGGTGGAGGTTCTGGACGAACACACGGTACGGATAGAGACCGATCAACCTCTCTCCTGGATGCCCCAGATGTGGCTGCCCATTCTGCCGAAGCATATCTGGAAGGATCTAGATCCGGAGTTCGTCGTATCCGAATATACCAATCCCGATCCTGTCGGGACCGGGCCATTTCATGTAGTGGAGCATGTCCAGGGTCAACATACCCGCCTGGTAAAAAATGAACAGTACTTCAAGGGCGCCCCTCAAATCGACGAGGTCATTCTCATTACTTATGCAAACGCCGATATAATGGTCGAAGCACTGAAAAGGGGTGATATTGACATCGTCACCTCCGTCCCCGGGGCCCAATTCAAGGCGCTGGAAGAGGCCGCCCCCCGGGATATCCATATCCTTGCGGCATCCTCCCCCTCTTTTTCTCAACTGGCCATCAATGTCTGGAAGGATCCGGAATCCAAGGGCAATCCCCTTCTGCTGGATCGCAATATCAGATTGGCCATGGAGTATGCCATCGATCGTCCACACCTCATTGATGTGGCTTTTTTTGGTTATGGGGAACCGGGCTCAACCCTGATCCCGCCCATGTATGATTTCTTTCACCTGAAATTGGATCCCGCAGAAGAGCGCAACTATGACCCGGAGCGCGCCCGGGAAATACTTGACGAGGCGGGCTACAGGGAATCTGCAGATGGTATAAGGGTCAGCCCTGAAGGGGCGCCTCTTTCTTTCCGTCTCTTTGTCCGTAATGAATCACCAATGGGTTTAAAAGCAGCCCAGCTGATCAAGGATTGGTTCAAGGATATATCCATCGAGACAGAAGTCATTTCATTCAATGAGGGAACCTTTGTTGATAATATTTTTGATAGTGATTTCGACCTTTTTATCTGGGGCTGGTATGTCGATGTGGATCTAACCTCAATGTTGAAGGTTATGACTACAGATGAAATCATGTCCTGGAACAATTGCTTCTATTCGAACCCGGTTTACGATGCCTTGCATGCCGAGCAGCAGCAGCAGCTTGATTGGCGGGAAAGACAAAAAACTGTACTCGAAATGCAGCGGATCATTCACGAGGATAACCCCTATATCATTCTTTCCTATGATCTGGAGTTACAGGCTTACCGGACGGATCGCTTCGAAGGCTGGGTGCCCAACCCTACCAACGGGCCGGTTATCTATACCAACACGGTCTTTAGTTATGAACAGCTTCAGCCGGTCAAGTAAAAAGGTTGGGTGAGTTGTCATATGATAATGGGGGAAAAGGATCCGCGCTTCAGGGTCCTTTTCCCTGTATTGGCGGCTTCCAAGGAAAATAAGGCGGCCGGAGCGGGATCAACAGGGGGGTGTTTATATGACTATGGAGATAATCGAGGCTGCAGGCAGCCATTACGATATAGGCCATGCTGTGGGCAGGGCCGCGGCGAGGCAGTTGCGTTATGCAGTCGCTTCATACAGGGGCATTCTGAAGGAGGAGGGATGGTCCGCACCCTGGACGCTTCCCCACGCCTACCTGCAGGCCGCCCGGGAGAGGTTCCCCCATTTTGTGGAGGAAATTGAAGGCCTGGCTGCCGGTGCGGCTTTGAGTTTTGAGGAACTATTCTTCCTGAACTCGCTGGAAGAGGCGCTCGATCCCGCTGCGCCGCCTGCCTGTACCGGCCTGGTTCTGTCCACGGATCACTCTGTCCATCTAGGTCATAACGAAGATTGGTACCACTGCGACTGCAGATCTGTGATTGTGTTTCGGGCAAGGCCAAAGGGAAAACCATCCTTCATCACGGTAACGGCGGCACCCTTTCTGGCCGCCGTGGGTATGAACGAGGCCGGGATGGGACAGGGGGTAAATAGCCTTTCATCAACAGATAACAGGGCCGGTATTCCCCGGGTGCTTCTCTCAAGGGCTGTTCTCGAGGCGGAAAGCATCGAGGAAGCCATTGGTCTGGCCTCATCCGAAAATCGTGCCGGGGGTTATAACCACCTTCTGGCATCCGGGGAGGGGCGGTTCGGCTGCCTGGAGACTTCCGCCTGCTCGCATTGCTATGTGCCCGGCAACCGGTTAATCTATCACACCAATCACTACCTTGCCCCCAAAATGCTTCACCTCGAACATGGGGCTTCTCCGGGAAGTGTAAAACGGTTTGAAAGGCTGAATGAAATGGCGGAGGACCTCAAATCAAGCGGCAAACCCGTGCAAGCTATTGCAGGGGTGCTGCGGGATCACAGATACGCCCCCCTGTCCATCTGCCGCCACCCGGAAGACAGCTCCGTGGCGGGTGAAGGAACTATTTTTTCGGTGATTTTCAACCTTGAAGAGCTCTCCGCCCTGGTGGCGATTGGCAATCCCTGCGTCAACAGGTACAAGCGGTGTTCGCTTTGATCCTGGGAAGGGAATAATAGCCCTTACCAATAGCCAAAGGAGAGATCAGCTTGCGGGATGGCACCGCTGCTGCAGGGTTAACATGAAGGGCTCCAGGGCGGCCTGTTTTGATGTCTACTACTACAAGGATTATGCAAAAGCATGCTGTATAGTATTTGATACCGGGCCCGATGAGCAGATTGTCTCCCGCTACAGTGCCATGGTAAATCAGGTAGATGATTATATCCCCGGTGAATTTAATAAACGAGAGCTGCCATGTTTGCTTGGGGTATACGAAAAGGTTGAAGAGGATCTCGATCTGGCCATCGTGGACGGTTTCGTGTTGCTGGGAAAGGGCAAAATGGGGCTGGGCGGGCATCTTTTCGAGGCGCTGGACAGGAGAATACCTGTCATCGGCGTGGCCAAAACATTTTTCAGGGGAAGCAAGAACTATATCGAAGTGTACCGCGGCAACAGCACCAGACCGCTTTATGTGAGCAGTGCGGGTGTTGATCTGGATGATGCAGCCGTATTCATCAAAAACCTGAAGGGGAAAAACAGGCTTCCGGATATCCTGAAAAGAGTAGACCGGCTCACCAGATCAGGTTTGTAAAAGATCCTGAAAAACATGAATGTCGGTCAGTTTTATTTCTTGCAAGTTGACATATGTTCAATTGCGGCCCCCGACATGCCATGCTACAGTTAGGGTGAAGCAGGAGGGGGAGACCACTGTGCAGAAAACAAAAGATGGAGAAGGGTAATTTCTCCACCAACCTGCCAGATCCACCCCTGAATTGGATCATTTAACAAGCCCTCCAGAAGGGAGCATCTCATCA
>JAPXLS010000069.1:0-10818 GCA_033809435.1 Bacillota bacterium | reverse complement strand
ACCGCAACCTGCTGGAGCGGGTCCTGAAGTATCCCCGGGCCGCCCTGGGCGTGGGAGCGGCGGCCATGCTGGTGGGGGCGGCGCTCGTGCCTTTCCTGGACTCCGACCTCTTCCCCACTCCCGATGAATCGGCTTTCTCCGTGGAGCTGACCCTGCCGCCGGGAACACCGCTGGAGCGGACCGATGCCTGTGCGGCGGAGCTGGAGAAGATCGTGGAGCGGCTCGAGGGGGTAGATCACTTTTCCACCCAGATCGGGGAGCAGCAGCTCTTCGGCATCGCCCTGGAGTCGGGGCTGGGCAACCGGGCCCGGATCAGGGCCCAGGTGGCGCCGGAGCAGGCGGCCAGGATCGATGAGCTCATCGAAGAGGTGGAAAAGGGCGCGGCTGCGGTGCTGCCGGAGGAGGCCGAGCTCAGCTTCAGGCGGGAGTCGCTCATGGATTCCACGGGGCTGAGCATGGGGCTGGAACTCATTGTCCAGGGCCCGGAACAGAAGCAGGTGGAGGCGCTCTCCGCGGAGATTCTGGCGAAGATCAGGGAGCTGCCCGGCCTTACGGGGGTGCGCAGCGCCACGGAGGAGGCCATCCCGGAACTGCATGTGCGGGTGGACCAGGTGAAAGCGCTGCGCATGGGGACCACCGCCTTCCAGCTGGGCATGATGCTGTACGAGGCCATAGAGGGCGTCTCCGTGGCCCGGCTGGAGACGGATGAAGGTATATTCGAGCTCATTCTGGGCCTGCGCAAGGGCGACCTGCAGAGCATGGCGGACCTGGAGGATCTGGGCTTCTACACGGCCACCGGTTCGTACCTGCGCCTGGGCGATGTGGCCGATGTGGAGAAGTCGGTGGGGCCGCTGACCATTGCCCGGGAAAACCAGCAGGTCATCGGCAGGATCCAGGCGCAGCTGCAGGGGATCAGCCTGAGCAACGCCAACAGGGCGGTGCGGGAGGCCATCGAAGGGGTGGCCATACCGCCGGGCTACCATGTGAGCGAGGCCACCTCCAGCCAGATGAGCGAGGTGTACGATGAGCTGTACCTGGTGCTCATCGTGGCCGCCTTCCTGGTCTACCTGGTCATGGCGGCCCAGTTCGAGTCCTTCCTGCATCCCTTCATCATCATCAGCAGCCTGCCCCTGGCCCTGTCTGGCTCGGTCATCGCCCTGATGATCACCGGCAACGGCCTGAGCATTCCGGCGCTCATCGGGGGAGTGGTTCTGGTGGGCATCCTGGTGAACAGCGGGATCATCATGGTGGACTACATCAACCAGCTGCGCCGCATTCACGGGCTGCCGCTGGGCGAGGCCATCGTCACCGGGGCCACGGCCAGGCTGCGGCCCATCCTCATGACCACGCTGACCACCATTCTGGGGCTGGTGCCCCTTTCGCTGGGCCTGGGCCAGGGCAGCCAGCTGCAGGCGCCCATGGCCATCGCCGTCATCGGCGGCATGACCAGCGGCACCATCCTGCTGCTGGGCTTCATCCCGGCGCTGTACTACCTGATCAACAGGAGAGGCGAGAGCAAAGGGGCGGGGCCGGAGCTACCAGCACTGGAAGAGGAACCCTAGAACACATATGATGGGTCGGGCAGGGCATGCCCTTCACAGAACCGTGCTTGCGCTATTCATGCACACACACGTTGCAGGAAAAACTTGTTCTTAAGCGAAGAAAGAAGAAAAAAGAGGATGTTAAAAAAGTAGGATTAAAAGTTAATATAAAAAGCAATTAAAGCCAGGGGGGTGTGGCTGATTTTATCAATAATCAAAAAGGCAATTGCGAATCCTTTTCTGATCGTGAGCCATGCTCTTTCAAGATTCAAGATATTCAGGCTTGTTCCCGATCGGATTTATTTACAAATTCAATACTATTTAAGAATGGGCCAGAAGTTGAATTTAAAAGATCCAAAGACATACAATGAGAAACTTCAGTGGATAAAGCTATATGACCGCAAGCCCGAGTACACTTTACTTGTTGACAAGTACGAAGTAAGAAAATTTGTAGTTAAAACCATTGGTGAAGAATATTTGATACCCCTGTTGGGTGTATACGGCAGCTACGATGAAATAGAATTTGATTCCCTGCCAAATCAATTTGTATTGAAGCCCAATCATACCTCGGGTGATATTTATATTTGTAAAGATAAATCAAAAATTGATCACCCGCAATTGAAAATAATGATCGGGCAATGGTTGAAACGTGAATTCTATTGGCTTTACAGGGAATGGCCTTACAAGCATATAAAACCTAGAATTGTCTGCGAAGAATATATGGTGGATGAGTCAGGATACGAGCTTAAGGATTATAAGTTCTTTTGCTTTAACGGCGAACCAAAAATGTTATATGTTGCTACTGATCGGGGAATTGACACACGGTTTGATTTTTTCGATTTGGAATTCAATCATCTGCCTTTTATTCAGGGGTATAAAAATGCTGTAAAGGATATCAGTAAACCCAACAGTTTTGCACAGATGATAGGCTTATCAAAAGTGCTGTCAAAAGATTTTGCACACATTCGTGTGGATTTTTACGACATAGCGGGTAAAATATATTTTGGCGAATTTACTTTTTATCATATGAGCGGTTTTTCAAAATTTAACCCAGAAGATTATGACAGGATTATCGGCAGTTGGCTTTCTCTACCGGTCAGCAATTAATGAGTCTGAGGGACGGAGTCTGAGGGACGTTGACTTTGACTCATGGACCACTAGAGAGGTACTTCCCCCTCACCCCCCCGCGCCCCTGGTCCCCAGGGCAGCCACCTGATGAGCGGATTTGTATCATGTTTATGATATAATTGATTAAAGGTTGGGAGGTGAATGCAGTGCCCATTATTCGTCCGGTTTCGGATCTTCGAAACAAAACACCCGAAATTGAAGAAATCTGCATTAAAGAAAAGAAGCCCGTTTTTATTACCAAGAATGGTAAGGAACACCTGGTAGTGATGAGCCAGCGTTTTTTCGAAGAGCAACAGGCGCTACTCGAACTCTACGAAAAGTTAGATGTAGCAGAAGAACAGAGCCATGCCGGCAGGCGGCGACCTTACAGGGAAGTAATGACCGGCTTGTGGGATCGAATAAATGAAAAAATACAGGATTAGCATCACCGAAGCCGCAGAGCAAGATTTGATTGAAATAGTTGAGTATATCGCTGCAGATAATGCCATAGCCGCCCTCAAGTTAGCAAACAGAATCCATGAGAATATCATTAGGCTCGAAGATTTCCCCAAAATAGGGGTGGTTCCGAAGAATCGCCGCCTTGAGAGGCGGGGATACAGAATGCTGATCATAGATATCTATCTAGTATTTTACGTAATAATAGACAATGAAATGGTTGAGATCAGGCGTATCATCAGCTGCAAGCGTGACTACGAATTTTTGCTTTGAGCCGCACCCGGACCCGGAGGAGAGGGAACGCTGTGAGCCGGAGGGACGTTGAGTCGGAGGGACGTTGACTTTGACTCATTTCATGAAAAGCGGGATCCAATGGGCGAGCGGTGCTCGCCCCTACGACCCGGTGGATCCGAGGTACTTCCCCCTCACCCTGACCCTCTCCCCCGGGGGAGAGGGAACGTGGAGCGAACCCCCTAGCCGCATCCGACCCGGAGGAGAAGGAACGCTGGGCGGCACCCCGGACCCCACGCGCCGGAAGGGCGCTGACAAACTGTTTGCGGTATATTGATTACTGTCTACTGTATTAAGATTCCATATTTGGGCTTCAGGCTTGAAAAATTAATCTTATCGTTTATGATAGAGACATCACAGATGCATCAGGGTTTGCAGAAAAGGGGACATACTAATGAGTGATCTGAGTTTCTTATTTCAACCCAATGCAGTGGCCGTGATCGGCGCTTCAGCAGCGCCCCAAAAAATAGGTTATGCCATAGTCAGCAACCTCATCAAGAGCGGCTACAAGGGAAAAATTTATCCGATCAATCCCAAGGAAAAAGAGATTCTGGGGCTGCCCTGCCACCCCGCTGTGGGCAAGGTCAAGGGGCAGGTCGACCTGGCCGTCATCGCCGTTCCGGCCAGGTTCAGCGTACAGGTGGCCCGGGAATGCGGCGAGGCCGGTGTGAAGGGCGCGATCATCGTTACCGCCGGCTTCAAGGAGGTGGGCGGCGACGGGCTGAAGCTGGAACGGGAGCTTCAGGCGGTGGGCCATAAGTACAACATGCGCCTGGTGGGTCCAAACTGCGTGGGCCTGATGGACACGCACACCCCGCTCAACGCCTCCTTTGCCACCGGCTTCCCCGAGAAGGGCAATATCTCCTTTATCTCCCAGAGCGGGGCCATGGTCATCGCCATCCTGGACTGGAGCTTTCAGGCCGGGCTGGGCTTCTCCCGCTTCGTCAGCCTGGGCAACAAGTCCGATCTTACCGAAATTGATTTCATCGAGAGCTGCACCGCCGATCCCAATACCAAGGTCATCCTGGTCTACGCCGAGGATGTGACGGACGGAGAGAAGTTTGTCCGGGTCTGCACCGAGGCGGGCAAGGTGAAGCCCATTGTCATCCTCAAGTCGGGGACGAGCACCGCCGGGGCGCAGGCGGCGAGCTCGCACACGGGGGCGCTGGCCGGGAGCAACCGCGCGTACGACACCGCTTTCCAGCAGAGCGGGGTGCTCAGGGCCCACAACATGAGCGAGCTCTTTGATCTGGGCCGTTCTTTTTCCACCCAGCCGCTGCCCGGGGGCGACCGCGTGGCCATCATCACCAACTCCGGTGGGCCGGCCATCATCGCCACCGACGCCATCGAGAAAGGCGGCCTGAAGATGGCCCGCTTCGACAAGGCGACCATCGATGAACTGCACAAAAATCTTCCCGCCGAGTCGAATATCTACAACCCCATCGATGTCCTGGGCGACGCCCGGGTGGACCGGTTCCGCCTTGCCTTGAAAATGGCGTACGAGGATGAAAATGTGGACAGCGTCATGGTCATTTTAAGCCCCACGGCGGTGGCGGAGCCCGAGGAGACGGCAAAGGCGGTCAAGGAGTTCAAGGAGAACTATCCGGACAAGCCTGTCTTTGCCGTGTACATGGGCGGCAAAACCCTCATCGAGGGCAAGGATATCCTCATGAAGGCCGATGTGCCCACTTTCACTTTTCCGGAGTCCGCGGTGACGGCGCTGGAGGGAATGGTGCGCTACGCCAACTTCAAGAAAGAGAGAGAGGCGGCCCCCCTGCTCCCGCCCCCCGAGGTGGACAGCACTGTTGTGAAGGCCACCTTCTACGATGTGCTCAAGGACAGGCGGGTGCTGCTGCTGGCCCATGAATCAACCAGGGTGCTCGATGCCTACGGCATACCGGTAAACCGCACCTATCTGACCACCTCCCCCGAGGAGGCCTGCGAGATCAGCCAGAAGATCGGATTTCCCGTGGTGCTGAAGGTGTCCTCGCCGCGCATCGCCCACAAGACCGATGTGGGCGGCGTGGAGATCGGGCTGCACAACAGGCGCGAGGTGGAGCGGGCCTACAACCGGATCATGGAGCGGGTGACCCGCTACATCCCCGATGCCCCCATTTACGGCATCGAGGTGCAGAAGATGGTGGACGACGGCGTAGAGGTGATCATCGGCATGTCCCGCGATATCCAGTTCGGGCCCATGATCGCCTTCGGCCTGGGCGGCATCTATGTGAACCTGCTCAAGGATGTCTCCTTCCGCCTCGCCTCGGCCCTGAACAGCCGCGAAGCCATAGAGGAGATGATCGCCGAAACAAAGGCGTACACCCTGCTCAAGGGTTACCGGGGCCAGAAACCGGCGGATATGGAGGCGCTCATCGACGCCATTTACCGCACCGCATGCCTGGTCCAGGATTTTGACGAGATTTCAGAGATGGATATCAATCCGCTCCGGGTTCACACCAGGGGCGCCACCGGTCTGGATGTCAAGATCACCATCAGCCATCCGGACTGAGAGAACAATGAGGTGAAAACATGAAGACAATCTACTTTTCAGGCAAGGCCGGCGGCGGAAAAACTGCAACGGCGCTGGGCATGGGACTGAAACTTCAGGATGAGGGTCTAAAGGTCTCCTACTTCAAGCCCTTCGGTTTTCGCAAAGGGGTGGCCAAGAAGGAAGACGACGATGTGCTGCTCATGCGCGAGGTCTTCAAGCTGCCCTTCTCCAGCGACGTTATCTGCCCCGTGACCCTGAATCCCAATTACCTGGCCGGGCTCTTTCTCAAGAACAATGAAGGCCTCCTGCCCCTGCTCGACGCCTCCTTTCAGCGCCTGGGCGAGGGTTATGATGTGCTGCTCATCGACGGCAGCATCGCCCCCCACACGGGCTACAGCCAGGGCTTCGACGATTTCAGCCTGGCCGAGCGCTGGCAGGCCGGGGTCATCTACGTGCTCAGGGCGGAAAACGATTTCGAGCTGGATCTGGGGCTGCTGCACGGCGAGCTCTGGTCCTGCCGCAATATCGAGGTCATCGGCGCCCTTCTGAACAATGTTTCGCGGACGCAGCTCGACAAGAGCAAGGGCATCTACCAGCCCCTGCTGGAGAAAAACAATCTGCCGGTGCTGGGCATAGTGCCCCGCCAGGAGGAGATCGCCACGCCCACGGTGGCGGAATTCTACAATGCCCTGAACGGCGAGGTTCTGGCGGCGCCGGAGAATATGAACCGCGTGGTCGAGGATGTACTCGTGGGCACCATGACCACGGAAAGCGCCCTGGGCTACCTGCGGCGGGCGCCGAACAAGGCGCTCATCACCGGCGGCGACCGCAGCGATCTGGCGCTGACGGCTCTGGAGACGAGCACCTCGGTGATCATCCTCACGGGAGGGCTCTACCCCAACGTGCGCGTCCTGGCAAGGGCCGAGGAGAAGGGGGTCCCCGTCATCCTGGTGCACGAGGATACGTACACCACCGTTGAAAATCTGCACAGCGTTTTCAGGAGCATCCATCCCGACAATACTGCAGCCATCAAGATCGTGAAAAAGGTAATCGACACCTACATCGATCTGGAGCCGGTGCTCAATTTTGTGCGGAGTTAGCGTTTAGGCGTTTTTTTTCGAGGTACATCTTCTGGTCGGCAACATGCAGCAGCTGTTCCAGGCTCTGCCCTTCACCGGGATATTCGGCGGCGCCGCCGCTGAATCCCATGAGGATGGGAACGCCGTTCATGCTGTAAGGGCGGTTATTCACGGCCTGGAGCAGCCTCTCCAGAGTGCTCTCCGCATCCTCAAGCGATGCCCCGGGCAAAAGGGCCACGAATTCATCGCCCCCGTAGCGGGAAAGCATATCCCCCTCGCGAAGGGCCGACTGCATCACCGCAGAGACATGGCGGACCACTGCATCCCCGGTCTGGTGACCGTAGCGATCATTGACCTTCTTGAACCTGTCCATATCCAGAAAAACAATAGAAAATATGCTGCCCTCCCTGCGGCAGCGCTTGATCTCCTCGTTGATCCGCTCGCGGCCGTACCCGAAATGGTACAGGCCGGTGAGGGGATCGGTCACCGAATAATTGTACAGCTCCCTGTTTATCTTGAGCTCATCCTCGATGAGGCCGCTGATGGCCCAGGCGGCAAAAGCCATGGTGCCCAGGCTGAAAAGAAGGCCGAAGGGAAGGGGCAGGCTCCCATGCAGCTCCGGCGCCAGGGCGCTGAGCCCGGTGATGGCGGCGGCCAGGCCCAGTCCGCACAGACCCGCTTTGATGTTGAAGCGGACGGTGGCGGCCACTATGGGGATGGCGAAAGCTACGATGAAGAAGCTGCGCGGGCCGCCCGTCAGGCAGATGACCCCGCCGATGAGAAAGTAATCCATGAGATCGTACCACAGGGCCTCCTGCCATCTGCTGCTGTGGCTCCGCCTGGTATAGTAGCGCAGGATACTGTAAAGGGCCGCCAGCCCGACCAGGGCTGCAGCCAGGGACAGCGAGTATAAAATGTAGGGATAGGCCGCGGCCAGGAACAGACCGCAAAAACTGATATAGAAGAACCTGACCTTTCTGAAAAAGAAACTCAGCTTTGCCTGGCGTCTGAGCTCGTAGGTACGGTATGAATAACGCCCTTCCGTTTCGGGCGCCCTGTGAGAAGTGGATGGGAACAAAGGTTTTGACACGCGTCCAACCCCTGTTTATATTCGTAATACATTTTTCCCAGACGTTAAAGCGTTACGCCGCACCCGGCAAATAGATTATATCAGATATACCCCTACGGGTAAACAGCAGGGCTGCGCGGCGGCGGGGCCATATTTTCGCCGGGGCCCGGCCGGAATAGAGCTGCCTCCCGGGCAATGCGGTCCGGCCGGGCGGACCTCTCTTGAACATTTATCAAGATGGGCGAATGTAAAGCATGACTTTTCTGAAATATTCTGATAAAATTGAGGCGGACACCTATACATAGAGAAGGTTCCTTTTTAACGGCAAGGAAAACTCTTATTAATGAGGGAGGGCTGGCAATTGATCGGCGGTTATATGGGTAAAGTGCTGGAAGTCGATCTGAGTTCGAAACAGGTGAAGAGTTATGCTTTGCCCCGGCGCATGCTCGAACTCTATGTGGGCAACAAGGGTCTGGGGGCGCGCCTGCTTTATGACCTGCTGCCTCCGGCGGCGGATCCTCTGAGCGAGAAGAATGTTTTCATTGTCACCACGGCGCCGCTGACGGGCGCCGGAGCGCCCAGCAGCAACCGCTTCAACATAACCACGAAATCTCCGCTCACCGGCGCCATCGTCAATTCCAACTGCGGCGGCAATTTTGGCGTCCACCTGAAACGGGCGGGGTACGACGCATTGATCATCACCGGAAAGGCGGAGCGGCCCGTGTACCTGAAGGTGGATGAGGATGAGGTGAGCATCGAGAGCGCGGCGGAGCTCTGGGGCCTGGATACGGAGAAGACGCAGCAGAAGCTGCCGCCCAAGATGGGCAAGATCGTCATCGGGCCGGCGGGAGAAAACCTGGTCAAATATGCCTGCGTCCTTTCCGAGGAGCGCGTGGCGGCCCGCAGCGGCATCGGCACGGTCATGGGCAGCAAGAATCTGAAGGCGGTCGTTGCCGGCGGAAACAGGAGGGTTCAGGTGGCCCACGAAGAGAAGTTCAAGGAGATGTGCCGGAAGTGGCGCGATCTTTCGCGGCAGCACCCGGCCACGGGCGAGGAGCTGCCCCGCTTCGGCACCGGCTCCTTTGTGAACAAATGCAATGCCACCAATACGCTGCCCACGCGAAACTTCCGCTTCGGCAGCTTCGACGAGGCCGATGCCGTCAGCGGTGAGACGCTCTCCGAAAAGTATCTGATCAAGAATATCGGCTGCTACGGCTGCCCCATCGCCTGCGGCAGGCAGGTCGAGCTGGAGGGCAAAAAGATCAAGGGGCCGGAATACGAGACCCTGGGCCTGCTGGGGCCCAATATCATGAATGCCGATCTGCAGGCCATCATCGAGTTCAACTACCAGGCCGATCTGCTGGGCATCGACACCATCACCCTGGGAAACACCATCGGCTTCGTCATGGAGGCCGGTGAAAGAGGGCTGCTGAAGACGGACCTGGCCTTCGGCAAGACCGATCACATCAGCCGGACCATCGAGGATATCGCCTACCGCCGGGGCCTGGGCGAGGACATGGCCGAAGGGGTGCGCTTTCTCTCCCGCAAGTACGGCGGCGAGGAGTTCGCCATCCATGTGAAGGGGCTGGAGATCGCCTCGTACGAGCCGCGGGGCGCGGTGGGCCAGGGGCTGGGCTATGCCATCGGCAGCCGGGGCGGCTGTCATATCGCCGCCGGTTACCCCATCTACCTGGAGGCAAACGGCCCCATCACCGTCGACCCCCTGGCCACGCGGGGCAAACCGGGGCTGGTGATCCTGAACCAGACCACCATGGAGGCGGTCAGCGCCATGGGCTGCTGCATCTTCACCGTGTACATGTTTTTGCCCAAGCCGCTGCTCACGCTGAATGCCCGCTCGCGCCTGGCTTCAAAGATAATCCGCGGCACATTCCTTTACGGCGGCAACATCATCGGCAAGGCCCTCTCCTGGCCCGCCTGGACCCTGCCCGTGCCGGCCCCCTTCTTCATGCTCCCCCAGGTGAAGACATTTTCCCTCTGCACCGGCCGGAAGTACACGCTGGGGCGGCTCATGGAGCTGGGCAAAAGGGTGGTGAGCATGGATCGCATCTTCAACCTGAGAGAGGGGCTCACCGGGGCGGACGACACCCTGCCGGCGCGGCTCACCGAGGAGCTGCAGCGCGCCGAGGAGCCAAATTCAAGGGTGCCCCTGGCGAAAATGCTGCCCAAGTATTACAATTTCAGGGGATGGAGCCCCGAGGGGGTTCCCAAAGCGAAAACGCTGCGCAGCCTGTGCATCGAGGAGAAGGCGGCGCCCCCGGCAGGGGCGGCGGACAGCGCCGGGGTGGCGGCGGGTAGCTGACTATTCAAAGCAGGAGATGATGCTGATCCATGGTTGAAGTGAGATTGTTTGCTTCGCTGCGCGAGGCTGCCGGTGAAAAGAGGTATTTTTCCGATGCAGCCACGGTCAAGGAGGTGCTCAGGCAGACGGCGGAACGTTACGGGAAGGACTTTTCCGCCCGGCTGAAGACGGCCTCGGTCCTGGTGAACGGTGAGAATATCGCCAACTTGAAGTGGAAAAAAACAAAGCTGCAGGATGGTGATGTCATCTCCCTGTTTCCGCCCCTGGCCGGCGGCTGACATTGGGGGACAACGGGGAGGCACCTCTTTGTCCCGCTTTCAAATTCGCGGTTTGAATGTAATGTATACATACATGTTTTCGCATTTTCCCGTCACAGTTTGGGCGGCCACCAGGGCCGCCCCTACAATTTTGGGCGTGCATTGAGGCCGCCCTTTTGGAACGACCCCCCCCCGGAACAGGTTGGA
>JAPXLS010000068.1:0-10898 GCA_033809435.1 Bacillota bacterium | reverse complement strand
GGGGTGATTGCCTTCAGCTGTTCATTTATGTTCAGGATAGATGATTGAACGGCTTACAGGGTCACGTTAAAAAACAATAAAAGGGGAACTGTGATGAAAAAAAATGGGGTATTTTTTGCGGCAGCGTCTGTTCTGACCGCACTGTTGCTGCTGATTCCTGCGGGAGCAACGCGCGCTGAAACATTATGGCAGCCCGCCACCAGGTGTGAGCACTTTCCCGCCTGTTTTCAGGGCGAATCAAGCTGCCCGGGATTCATCCCGTTCTATGAAGTAAATAATGTTACAGTTGACAGTATGAAAACCTGGTCCATTGACGCTTCAAAGATTGTCAACGGGCAGTTTATCGGCTTCGGAATCTACGGACTTGATCTCAGCTCTGTCGATAATTTGGGCGTAGCGAAGATCCGCCTTCAGAACAGCGCCGGGGAGTACATCGGTTTACAGGCAACGAGGACCGAAAACGGCGCCAATTTGCTGGTGGAACAAAGCGCACTGAACAACCCAGCATCGTCATCCTCGGAAAATGTCACATATGACAAATTGGATCTGCGGTTGGAATTTACCCGGGACACCGATGAGGATGGATGGCGGGTGCAGTTCTTTTCCCGCCCGGCAGTCACGGGCGAGTGGGCAGACTGGGATTTTCTTTACAGAGTCGATTGTGACCATCCCATAAATTTCGATACAGCCTCGATAGTCGCCGAACCTGCGTCTGCCGGTAATGCCTACACCTTTGCCAAGATACAGTTGTGCCGCTACCTGTGGATCGATGTCTGGAGTGGTGGCGAGAGGCCGGGGGATGGGTTCCAGACCCCGGCAGCAGGGGGTCCGGGCATGGTCGAGTACGGCGCAAATGTCTTTGTGTACACCGGGCCTGATCCCTCGGTAGAGGAAATGGACAACCTGGTCTTTCAGGGTTGGTACCAGGGGCACTGGAGCGCAGGCACTCTGCTCTCGAGGGATTATGTCTACGCATTCCAGGCTGTCGGACCGGCAAATCTGACCCTTTGCGCCAACTGGAAGTACGTGAATGGCGCAGCTTCCATAATGCAGGAATCCGAAGAGGCCTCGGGGACGCTTTCCTACAATTACGAATCCTGGCCCAGGGTGGAGCTTGAATTTTCAGGCGCCGAAGACCCGGGTTCGATCTCGGTTACCCGTTACGGCAGCGATGATCACAACAAGCCCCCGGGGGCCGATGCGGCGGGGATCTATCTTTCCATAGGCAGAATGGGCCTGGAAGGCGCAGGTTTCACCATCAAAGCCTACTATGATCCCGCAGATCTTCCTGCAGGGATGGAGGAAGAAGAGCTGAAGCTGTACCGGCTCAACCCGGACAGCGGAGCCTGGGCGCTGCTTCCCGAACAGGGCGTAAATATAGCGCAGCATTTTGTCTGGGCCAAACTGACCGGCTTCAGCACCTTCGGAATATTTGCTCCATCAGCGGCCGCTCAGGAGCCGGTACCGGGATCAGGGCCGGTGCCCGGGCCGAAGTCCGGGGGAAAACCTGGTTCAGAAACCAGGTCCGGTCTGCTTTCACATACAGACGGCGCCTTGCCGGTACTGCCTTTCGCAGGAGCGCTTCTGATTGCTGGTACTACGGTGCTGGTACTGCAGCGCAGGCTGCGCTCACAGCGTTAAGAGCCGTGCCGCAAAGAATTGCTCAACTTTTCAGGATGGAAGGCGGGGAGAGGCTCCCCGCCTCAATTTTGATATAGGTGTTATCCGGCCTGTTCCCTTTAGCCTCTCGAAAAGGAGCCATGGGGTGATGCGACCGGCGCGACATGACTGTACACTGGATAAAATAACCGGCCGGAGAATGAAGCTTTAACTTCCGATAATGTATCTTATGTCAACTAAAGGGGGGCGCAGATCAGATTCGCTTCCGCTTTAACCTCTTCCATGCAGACGCCGGTGCCGCAGGGGTTGTCCCTGCTTTAAGCCTGTACAGCAGCGGATTATGCGGAATGTCGGTCAAAGCGGCCCGGTGTGCGGTTCTTATTTCTTCCGGCTCATGATGGTGTTTTTGGCGCCGGAAAAAAGGCCGATTGCGGACAGCCCGAGCACGGCTCCGAAAAGAATCGCTTTTTTGGGTTCTCCCGGCGCAAGGTAAAAAAAGGAAAAAAATAGTCCCAGGGCCAGCGCCACCAGCGGGATCAGCCTGGCAGGCATGCCGAAGCGCTTCAGCAGTTCGGACAGGCCGATAATCACCGGAACAAGGGCCACACCATATACCGTAAGCTGATCCATCCCTCTCCCCCACTCCTGTAAAAAGAGCCCATTTAAAAATATGCTCCCGACAGTTAGCTTAGAACTGCAAGCCTGACTCATTGGCGGCCTCGCTGCAGTTCAAGTATTTCCAGGTATCGGGGACCGTGATACTGTATCATAAAATGTATCAGTGCAGTCTTCCCGCTAATACTATATTTGAAGCTGCACAGATGATATAATTCTAGCAGAGACCTGTACAAACAGTTCCGAAAATGATATGGCAGTGCCCGGGAGTGATAAAAGTATGCGGCTGCGTTCCACAATAATAATTATTCTAACCCTGGCCCTTTTAACGGTGGGCTCGCTTTTTCTCATCGATGCCATAAAAAGCAGCTCCGTCGAAACGGGCCCTCCCGCTGCACCGGGCGGGAACGGCCCGGCAGGGGAGCCCGCCATCTCTGAACCGGCGGGACCGGAACCCCTGGACTGCACTGTCGGTCTTTACACCGGCAGGGGCAGCTGGGATGTGGACATAGAGGCGCTGCACAATTTTCTTGAAGAATACGAGCTGACCTGCGTGGAAATCGATGAGCCAACGGTCAGCAGCGCCAACATGAAGGAGATCTGCGATATCCTGGTTTTTGTGGGCGGCTGGAGCGCCGAGTACATGCATTATATTGAAAACCATGCAAACATCCGCTCCTTTGTAGAAAATGGCGGTTGTTTTGTCGGTTTTTGCGCCGGCGCTTATTATGCCTCCTCTACCATGCGCTGGGGGGATAATACATTCGAGTACCCCCTGGGACTTTTTTCAGGTGAAGCGGCCGGTCCTTTGAGCCTGGGCTGGGGTTCCCTTTCCCCTGTCGAGCTGAACAAGGGGATCCTTTTCAATGAAAGTTTCTTGGATACCATGGAGATGTGGTACTTTGACGGGCCCCGCTTTACCGGTTTTGCCGCCGACGACGTTGATGTTCTGGCCCGCTACAGTTCCAATGGTGAAGCCGCCATAATTGCATTTTCCTTTGGACAGGGGCGGGTGCTGCTTTCGGGACCCCATCCCGAACTGGGATATGTCCCGTCAAGAGAACTGGTGCAGACCGAAGGCGGCGGCGGAGCGCAGTGGCCCTGGCTCTATGCCGCCTTGCAGTGGCTGACGGGCAATGAAGGAAATAATCCGGGCCAGGTGAGCAAACGGTGAATATAGGCTTCTTTACCGACAGTTACCGCCCTTATACGAGCGGCGTGGTCCGCTCCATCGAGCTTTTTGCCCGGGAATTCAGCGATGGCGGGCATGAGGTCTACATATTCGGCCCTGATTACCCCCTCATACACTATCCCCGGGAAGACAGGGTATTTCGCTTCGCCTCCATTCCGGCCCCGACAATGCCCGAATTCTCCATTCCCCTCCCTTTCTCGGCCCAGCTCAGGGCAACAATGCGCCGGATCAACCTGGAAATCATCCATGTTCATTCGCCCTTTCTCCTGGGAAGGTTGGGCGCCTTTGCCGCCCGCCAGTACAATCTGCCGCTCATCTTCACCTTCCATACCCTGTACGAACAATATGTCCATTATCTGCCAGTGGCCCGGCAGACCACGAAACAGCTGGTGCAGACCATCGTGAGGGATTTTTGCAACCGGTGCAGCCTGGTGGTTGCTCCCTCCCGCCTGGTGGAAAGCCACCTGGGGGAAATGGGAGTAACCGCAAGGGTAGTGGTCATTCCAACGGGTATCGATCTGAAAGAATTTGAACGACCCGATCCCTTCTGGCTGCAGGACAACTTCGGTCTTCCCGCAGATGAAAAAATACTCCTTTTCGTGGGCCGTCTGGGCAGGGAGAAAAACATCACATTTTTGATCGACTCCTTTTACCGGCTGCAAGGGGAGAATCCCGGCCTGCACCTGGTGATCGTGGGCGGCGGCCCCATGGAAGAGGAGCTGCGCCGCCTGTGCCTGCATCTGGGGATCGCGGGCAAGGTGATATTTACCGGTGTGCTGCCGCGCGAGCAGGTTGTGAACTGTTATGCCTCGGCAGATCTGTTTGTCTTCCCCTCGGTAACGGAGACGCAGGGACTGGTTATTGCGGAGGCCAAAGCTGCCGGCCTGCCGGTGGTGGCCATCAGCGCCTACGGCGCTGCTGAAATGGTCAGGGACGGCGAAGACGGGCTGCTTGCGGAGCACTCCCTGGATTCCTTTACCGGCGCCGTCAACATGCTGCTGCAGGACCGCGCACTTCACAAGAAGATGC
Source organism: Bacillota bacterium (assembly GCA_033809435.1). Classification (GTDB taxonomy): domain Bacteria; phylum Bacillota; class Dethiobacteria; order DTU022; family DTU022; genus JAAZIN01. The sequence continues at coordinate 6,442 of JAPXLS010000068.1, read as the reverse complement.
GGCAAAATGCACTGCAGAACGCAAAGGAGCTCTCCTCGGGCCACAGCGCTGAGAAGATGCTCGAGCTCTATGCTGAACTCCTCGGATCAAAGGGCGGCTCACCCTCACCGCTCCAGCCTGTCTAGATCCGGAGTCATCGGAAATCAGGGACCGGCGCATAAAACCCCGGATATTCCGACAACACGGAACATCCGGGGTTTTTCTTTGGCTGCGGGACTAGGACTCGAACCTAGACTTTGTGATCCAGAGTCACACGTGCTGCCATTACACCATCCCGCATCACGAATACCATTATAGCAACAACGTCGTGCAGTTTCAAGATAAATTTGCCGTTCTGCCTTTCGCACCGGGCCGCTGCATTCTGCCCGATGACAGCGGAGGCTCTTGCGCCTGCAGGTCCTCCCCCCTGGAAGCAGAGGTTCCACCCCTTGCTCAGGATAACAGGAGCCGATCGTTTTGAAGCTGTTCACCGCTGGCGTTGTGGAACATCTCGACCAGCCTGGAGACGCTAAGATCGTTTCGTTCGCCGTCATTGACATCAAGTATGATCGAACCCTCATGAAGCATGATCAAACGGTTCCCCAGCCGAAGGGCCTGCTCCATGTTATGAGTGATCATCAGGGTGGTGATTCTCTCCTTTTCGAAAAGCGTCCTGGTCAGGTGAAGCACGCGCAGCGCCGTCTTCGGGTCCAGCGAGGCGGTATGCTCATCCAGAAGGGCCAGTTTGGGACGGACCAGCGTGGCCATGAGCAGGGCCAGGGCCTGACGCTGCCCTCCCGAGAGCAGCTTGACCGGGGTGTCCAGTCTCTCCTCCAGGCCCAGTTCCAGCCCCGCCAGCTTCTGCCTGAAAAGTTTTCGTTCGCTGTCGGTAATGGCCCGGCAAAGGCGCCTGCTGAGGCCCCTGCGCAGGGCCAGGGCCAGATTCTCTTCAACGGTCAGGGAGGCGGCAGTGCCGGTCAGGGGATCCTGGAAAATGCGGCAGATGGAGGCGGCTCTCCGGTAATCGGGCAGGTTGGTGATACTGCGTCCATCCAGCGCTATGGTCCCCTCTTCCGGCGTGTACACACCGGCGATACAGTTCAGCAGCGTGCTTTTGCCGGCGCCGTTGCCGCCGATGACGGTGACAAATTCACCCGGAGCCAGGCCGAGGTTGATATTTTGCAGCGCTATTTTTTCATTGATTTCTCCAAAATAGAAGACCTTGTACAGTTTAGAGATTTGAAGCATCTAACCGCCGACTTTCTCTGATTTTCCGTTTCTCTGAAGTGTAAGCTCCAGTTTGGGTGCAGGCCTGAACCTTTTGCCGAGCTCGGGAGAGATCAGCGCTATTGTAACCAGCAGAGCAGTGAAAAATTTCAAGTCCGTGTATTCGATAAAACTGATCCGCAGCACCAGGGCTATGGCCAGCCGGTAAAGCACGGAGCCGGTGACCACCGCGCAGAGCCGTCCGATAATCGATTTTACCCCCAGGACAACCTCACCGATAATGACCGAGGCCAGGCCGATGATGATCATGCCGATACCCATGTTGATATCGGCAAACCCCTGGTACTGGGCGATCAGTGCACCCGAAAGGGCGACCAGGGAGTTGGATATGGCCAGGCCCATGATTTTCATCCCGTCGGTGTTTACACCCAGGCTACGCAGCATGATCTCGTTGTCTCCGGTGCCGCGCAGCGCCTGTCCCAGCTCCGTTCGCAGGAACAGGTAAAGACCCAAGACGACTGCTGCAACAACGAAGAGCGCAATCACCGTCTGGCTGACGCGCGGTGAAATCCCGGCGGCGTTGGCCAGCACATCGAAGATGGTCTCGTGCCTGAGCAGGGTCACATTGGGCCGCCCCATGATCCGCAGGTTGATGGAATAAAGACCGATCATGGTCAGAATTCCCGACAGCAGCGGGGTGATGGAGAAGCGGGTGTGCAGAATACCGGTGATCAGCCCGGCCAGGGCACCCAGCGGCAGCGCCAGCAGGGTGGCCAGGAAAGGGTTCATGCCGTTGAAAATCAATGTGGCGGTGATGGCGGCCCCCAGGGGGAGGCTGCCGTCAACGGAAAGATCGGCATAGTTGAGGATGCGGAAGGTCAGGAATACTCCAAGCACCAGTAATCCATAAAGCAGTCCCAGAATCAGGGTGCTCCAGACAAGTGCCAAACTCATTTTCTTTCCATTTCCCCCTCTGTCCCCAAACGTTGACCTGTCTTGACGGCGCCTCCGAACAGCTGTAAAGGGCTTTCAATTTCTAATTATTCGATGATCTCCTCTGCCCGCTCCAGCAAGGACGGGGGCAGCTCAATATTCAGTTTGGCAAAGGCGGATTTGTTTACGGCAATGCTGTATTTTGACTGGCCCTCGATGGGCATGGTGGCAGGTTCCGCCTCGCCTCGCAGGATCTTTGCCGCCATTTTTCCGGTTTGATAGCCCAGCACGGAGTAGTCAATGCCGATGGTGGCCAGGGCGCCGGCCCGGACACAGCTGGCCTCTCCGGGAATCACCGGAATGAGCTGCTCTTCCGAAACCTTGATCACCGAAGCGATGGCTTCGACAACGGTGTTGTCTGTTGGAACGTAGATCACATCCACCTTGCCGATGAGCGACTCGGCGGCGGTGCCCACCTCTCCAGTAGTGGTGACCGGGGCTTTCTCCACAGTCATGCCGGCCCGGGCAGCTTCCGCATCCAGAATCTCGATCTGGACCAGGGAGTTATCTTCACTGGAGTTGAAGATTACGCCGATCCTGGTTGCTTCCGGCAAAATTTCCCGCAGCAGCTCGAGCTGCTCTTTGACCGGATTCATATCATGGGTGCCGGTGACATTCGCCCCCGGATGTTCCAGGCTGTCCGCCAGACCGGTGGAGACAGGGTCGGTGACGGCAGTGATCAAAATAGGTATTTCCTTGGTGGTATTGTATGCCGCCTGCGCCGTTGGCGTGGCGATGGCCAGGATCAGATCCACCTTGTCCGCGACAAAGCCTTCCGCAATGGTTGAGGCGGTGGTAATTTCACCCTGGGCATTCTGTATGTTCAGGATGATGTTTTCTCCGTCCATAAAGCCCTCCTCGCGCAGTGCCTCGATAAATCCGTCGCGGGCGGCATTCAGGGCGGGATGATCCGCGATCTGCATGATGCCGATCCTCTGTTTCGCCTGCTCACCCTCTGTTGCGGGATTGCAGCCGGCAATCAAAAAAATTGAAACCAGGAGCACTCCCAAAAGCAGCGGCAAAGACATTTTTTTCATAACTGAACCCCCTCAATTTTTATAGTCGGGAATGACTGCAAAAAATAAGAAAGCCCGGGAGCGCTTTCTGCAGAGTATGCTACCGTCCTACCGGTCTTCTCCGTGCTGCGGTTTCCCCAACGATTCAGGTTATTAGCAAATATTTTATAGCGAAATAACAGTTCTGTCAACAAAAAACGTGAAAAAATGGAAAATTGCCGGGATGGATGCTGTATATTTATCCAATCCAGAGGGCTGCTTTCTCCAGGCGGGAGATTGTCCTTTCGCGCCCCAGAAGTCCTATAATATCAAAGATTCCGGGCCCCATTGTTCTGCCCGATACCGCCAGGCGGGTGGGATGAATGAGCCGGCCGGTGGATACATCCAGTTCCTTGCTCAGCCCGCGGTAGGCGGTTTCTACAGTTTCTACATTGAAGGGCTCGAGATGCCGCAGCAGATCGGCAGCCCGGCGCAGCAGCTGTGCGCTGCCCTCTTTGCGAAAGTGTTTTTCCACGCCTTTGGGGTCGTAAGTGTAATCGTCCTTGTAAAAGTAAGTGCAGGCATCGGCCAGTTCAACCAGGGTTTTTACCCTGTCGCGAACAGTATCCACAATATTTTTGAAATGGTGCAGCTCAGCATCCTCCAGGGGGGGTTCGAGCAGCCCCGCCGCCCCAAAAAAGGGCAAGGCTGCTTCGGCTGTCCGGTCCAGGGGGAGTTCGCGCAGGTAGTGTCCGTTCATCCAGGTCAGCTTGACGGTGTCATAAACGGCGGCGGTTTTGTTGACCCGTTCCAGAGAGAAAAGCGAGGCCATTTCATCAAGAGAGATGATCTCAGCCTCGCCGGGCGACCAGCCCAGAAGAACCATGTAGTTGATCAGCGCCTCGGGCAGGTAGCCGCCCTCGCGAAACTCCTCCACGGAGGTGGCGCCGTGGCGTTTGCTCAGTTTGCTGCGATCCGGCGCCAGAATCATGGGCACGTGGGCATAGCGGGGCAGGGTGTAGCCCAGGGCCCCGGCGCAGATCTGCTGCCGCGGGGTATTCGAAAGGTGTTCCTCGGCCCTGATGACATGGCTGATCTCCAACAGGGCATCGTCAACGACGCTGGCGAAATTGTACGTGGGCAGACCGTTTGATTTGACGATGATAAAGTCATCGAGGGTTCTGTTGTCGAAGCGGACTTCACCCCTGATCAGGTCCTGGACCACCGTATCACCGTGATCCGGTGTACGCAGCCTCACAACGGGCTTCCGGCCGGCAGCGCGGTGCTCCCTTGCTTTCTCTGCGGACAGATCACGGCAGGTGCCCGGGTACATGTAGGGTTTCCCCGCTTTACGCGCCGCCTCGCGCCCCCCGGCCAGCTCTTCAGGGGTGCAGTAGCAGTGGTACGCCTTTTTTTCTTCCAGCAGGCGGGCCGCCGCCCCGTTGTACTCCTCGAGACGTTGCGACTGAAAGTACGGCCCCTCGTCCCAATCCAGTCCCAGCCAGCGCATCGAGTTGAGCAGCCCTTCCGTATATTCGGGCCGGGAACGATCCAGGTCCGTGTCATCGATGCGGAGAATAAAGGCGCCCCGGTTTGCGCGGGCAAAGAGGTAGTTGAACAAAGCAGTCCGGGCGCCGCCGATATGAAGCTCCCCCGTGGGGCTGGGGGCAAATCTAACCCTTACCGGTCCCAATTGTGCCACTCCTTATACTTAATTTTCCTTATGTAATATAACATATAGCGGCCTGATAAGCAATTGCCCCAAGGGGGTGGGAATCACGTGAGTCAATGGGAAGTTGACGCGATCATGACCGCATCAGGTGTGGGGGCCGGCATGAAACCCGCCGCTATTTGAATTGATTGATGGCCATCTGGCACTGTTCGATGCATTCTTCAACCTTCTGGGCCGAGGCGATAAATGCATTCCGGGCCTGGTTGTTTTCAGTTTCCTGCGCGGCTGTTCTGAGCTCCTGCACGGAATGGTGCAAACTGTCAATACATCTCTCCACTTTCCTGCGGGTATCCATTACGGTCGCCTCCCGGGTTGATGATCATGGTTGCAGCCATAGTTTGCGCAGCCTGCTGCTGCGGCATGCACCATATTGCGGATTGGCATTCACAACGGGGCTATTCGCCCGTACCGACACGGTAAATGGTGGGCACAGGGCGGTAGTGGTCATGGCTGAGCAGCTCCCGCGAAATTTCCTCCTCACCGCGGTAAACGGCGCGCCAGGTCTTAACCCGGTAGCCGGCCTTGCCTCTCTGGACCAGCTCAAATGTCCCTTCAGGCAGCGCATCGCTCCGTTCGTACTGCACCGGGGGTTCCAGGGTGACGATATCCGTGGAGTATATCTCCACCCGCTCCTGCATGGGAGGGCCGAAAATGCGAAAGGTGAGCTGATCATTTTCAAGTTCCGCACCGATAAGAATGTAATGATCGCGGTTGTTCCTGAATTTCAGATCTGCATATCCGATGGAGATGGTGGCATCCCTGCCTATGGGCAGGTATCCGATGGTGAGGCTGTGATTGTACCGCTCCACAATGGTCAGGTTGGCCAGGAGGGCGGCATTGTACAGCGTTGAGGAGACCTGGCAGAGGCCCCCGCCCAGACCGGGCACCAGCTTCCCACCCACGATGACGGGAGCTTCGCGGTAACCCTTTTCCCTTGTTGAATCTCCCACCACCGCTTCAAAGGAGAAGACCCCGCCCGGCGGCAGGAGGCATCCGTTGATCGCTTCTGCACCCAACATGATGTTGTGGACGCGGTTGGGGATAGCCTGCGACACCGTGCTGGTGAAAGCAACCATGACTCCATCCAGGTCCCAGCGGGACAGTTTCGCAGCTGTAATCTCCGGCTCCTTTATCCCGATGGGCAGCTCGATCGTGCTGCAGCCTTGCAGGGCTGCATCCAGCAGCAGCTCCTCCAGCAGCTCTGCCTGCAAATAGCGACCGCTCCTCCCTTCCCTGATGGTCACCTCCGCGCCCCTGACCACAAAACCGGCATCCTGCGGCTCCTGCTCGATCCTCTCTGCCAGGTCCTTCAGTTTTTGCCGCAGCTTTCCTTTGTCCAACTTTAGAACACCCTCGAGTTGCAGCGGAGCGTTGTTCCAGAGCCGGCGCAGCCGGCCGCAGTATCCGGAGCGGCCGGATCCGGCCCTGCCGATCAGTTCCATGGTCTTGCCCCGGTCCCAGGATATCCCCAGGCCGGCCAGGGTGAGGGATATCTCACCTTTTTCGAGTCCGGCAA
>JAPXLS010000067.1:0-11101 GCA_033809435.1 Bacillota bacterium | reverse complement strand
GTCCTGGCCCCCTGCAGGGCCGCTTCGGAAAAACTATTGTGCAGGGCAACAAATACTCGATCCCGGCCAAACTGCTCCCGGCGGTATATCTCCCGGCCGGCGGTAAGATGATCCACCGTCGCCGCATCACCCCTCAGCCCGATGGCATATTCGCGCAGCTCCGAAACCGGCAGGTGCAGGCGTTTTTGCCCCCGGCCCAGCAGCAGGATTTCCTCCAAGAGATCCTCGATTTCCGTCAGGAGATGGCTGGAAAATATGATCGTCCGCGGATGCTGCAGGTAATCCTGGAGCAGGGCCCGGTAGAAATCCTTTCTCACCGCGGCATCCATACCCACGGTGGGTTCATCGAATATGGTCAGGGCGCAGCGGGCGGAGAGCCCCAGAATCATGTTGAAGGTGCTCTTCTGGCCCTTGGACAGATTCTTGTGCAATTTGCGGGGATTGAACGAAAAATAGTCAAAAAGGCGCCGGGCCAGGCGGTGATCCCACTTCGGATAGAAACTGCGCGCTGCTTCGAGGGTCTCGCCCAGGTCCAGCGTAGCCGGCAGGGCCATATTGTCATCAACAAAAACCGTGTTCGCCGATACCCTCAGGCTGTTGAAGGGATCAGCGGAAAAAACCTTCACCTCGCCCCCGGTTTTTCTGAGGTAACCGGCCAAGACCTTCAGCAAGGTAGTCTTGCCGGCGCCGTTGGGGCCGACCAGGCCGGTAATGGTGTTTTCCCTGATATCACAAGAGATATCGCGCAGGGCAGCGGTCCTGCCGTAGCTCTTGCTCAACTCCCGGCATTCGATCACATTCATCTGCTCTCCTCCTTATCCTGCTCCCGTACGGTTTTGATCAGATCGCTCAGCTCGGATTCGGTGATCCCCAGCAGCTCGGCCTCCCGGACCAGCTCCTGCAAACGCTCGAAAACCAGTTCCCGCCGTTTTTTACGAATGATCGGCCCGGCCCGGGCTGAAACAAACATACCCAGACCCCTCTTCTTGTAAAGGATCCCCTCCTCAGCCAGGATGTTCAGACCCTTTGCCGCGGTGGCCGGGTTGATGTTGAACATCTCGGCCAGCTGGTACTGGGAATAGATCCTTTCCTCCGCCGCCAGGCTGCCCGAGAGTATTTCTGTCTCCAGCCATTCGGAAAGCTGGACATATATCGGTTTCATGTCGCCGGCGGCAAAAATCATTACGTCTCACCCCACCAACATAGTGCATTAGTCCTGTAATGTAGTATATAGCAAATTAAATTTTTGTCAAGGGTTTTTGTGCAGCACAATATCCAGGGAGGAAACCCGATTCTTGTGGAAGGATAAACGAAAGGGCGGGTAAAGATATATGGTTCGGGACCGGCAATGTTTCAGGGTGCCTTGAGAATGACCAGGCGCTGCTGCCGCCCGAACTTTACCGCTTCTTCCCTGGTGGCCACGGCCAGATCGATATCGTTGGGGCCGATGGCGCCGCCGCGGTCGTTGACGCGGCGCCAGCCCAGGCCCTCGACATAAATTTCTGTCCCGATGGGGATATTGGGACCGGCGGCGGCGGTCTCTCCCGGAACCACCTTTTCGCCGCTGTAAGACTGTGAGGGGTTGCCGGAGTAATCATGGCCGCCAATGGCCCCGGCGCTCAGGGGAGCATACATGGTGATATTCATCAGCTGCACCTGGTACAGCTCCGATTCGCGGGCCATCTCTCGCGCATCAAGGGCTTCCCTTTTTGCCCTCTGCAGCTGCCCGGTATAAAAGATATTCATCAAAGCAAAGAGTACGGCCACTGTGGCCGCCAGTACAAAGTGCCGGCGATCCATGTTTTTACACCTCCGCTCAAAAGGCATTTAAATGGTGTCTCTATTATCTGCAGCTCCAGCCGCTTTAAACTGGAGAGATACAAAATTGATCATCCCATTGGCAAAGGGGTTATTGATTTTACTTGGTATATGTTGACTTATGTTGAGAATAGGGTTACAATCGAAGTGGGGGTGATATGGTGACAAATGAAAGAGAGTTAATCACTGCCCATACCCTGGCCGGCGCCCTGGATCTCTCCGTGGAAACGATCTGGAGATACACGCGCGAAAAAACGATTCCTTTCATCGAACTGGGGCCCAGGCAGTACCGCTACCGGCTTGACGAGGTCATCGCAGCACTCTCGGGAACTGCTGTCCGCGAGAAAGATGCGGGTTACAAAAGCGATGCCGAAACAAAGTTAACGTACCAGGATTACCTGGAGATGCCGGAGGAGCCGGGTTGCCGTTTCGAGATTCTTGACGGCATTCTGGTTAAAGAACCTTCGCCCGGTGTGCAGCACCAGAGGGTTTCCCGCAGGCTGCAGCGGCTGCTTGAAGATTACCTCTGGAAAGCGGACCCCCGGGGTGAGGTACTCAATGCACCTCTGGATACCACTTTCGGCGACATCACCGTGGTCCAGCCGGATCTCCTGTATGTGTCCGGTGAACAGCAAAGCATGGTCAAGGAAACCCGGATCGACGGCCCGCCGGCGCTGGTAGTTGAAATCATTTCGCCCACCAGCCGCCGCAAGGACCGGGTCCAGAAGATGCAGATCTATCAGAACGCCGGGGTGCAGCATTACTGGCTGGTGGATCCCGGGGAGAAAACATTGGAATGCTTTTCATTACGAGATGGTCTCTACGCCCTGCTGGCCGCCGGCATGGAGGACGACGTGGTCAGGCACCCGGAGTTTGCCGGTCTGGAGGTCGATCTGTCGGTTTTGTGGGCCCGCCCTGTTCTCAAACGGGAGCGGGACGGGTCCCGATAGGGCTTTATTTCATATATTACGATTCGCAAACTAAAAAATCCTTAAGGACTATTGATTCAATGTGATCCATATACAAAAATCCCCCCCTTTTTTCGAAAAATTATTTTACCAAATAACCCAGCTAAATGCCTCTGATAATTATAAAAGTACGATTGGGCCTTTTTTGTTGTTCAAAGGATTCTGGTCTTTGGAAAAATGATAAAGGGTTATTAATTGTATTCAAACAACCAATAACCCTTCTTGGTAGCCCCAGGGGGACTTGAACCCCCGCTACCGCCTTGAGAGGGCGGCGTCCTAACCACTAGACTATGGGGCCGTACCGCCGGCGGGAGAGCCCTGGCGGAAAATTCACATTACCCTTCATGGCCACGGCTCATCTCCCCCGTAAGATAACACAAATCGTTCGCCGGGTCAACCCATTCCCGGCTGTTCGCACCGGCTTCCCTGTGTCCGCCCAACCCCGATTATTCGCGGCAGGATAGGAAAAACCGGTTAACTTCTTAGCGCGGAGATGAGCCTTTTTTCATCCAGAAGCAGGTCAAGGGCCTCCTCGCTGGACCTTGCCAGCAGATCAGCAGAGGTGAGCAGCGGTGCGTACAGACCCTCGGATTCAAGAACAGCTATTGAAAGCCCCGCCACACCGAACATGAGCATGTCGTTTTTTCCGTTGCCGATACAGGCGCAGGCGTATCCGCCCAGCCCCTCCACGATGAGGCGTTTGCATTCTCCGGCGCTGCCGGTGTCGTAAACCCGCAGCGTGACCGGCAAGGCGGCCAATTCCCGCGCGGCGGTACCCTGCGTGTCGGAGGTGAGAACATGGACCCGGCAGCACCCGGCCAACCGGACGATGCGCCTCTTCACCGTCTCCCGCATCACTCCGTCCACGGCAATGGTCCCGTTGAAATCCATGACCACATGTTCCACCGTCAAAATTCCAGATCCGGGAATATCAAATTTCATGGCCCTCCCTCGTTTCAGCTGGATCTTTCCAACTGCTGCATGGGCAGCACAAACTTTGCCCTCTCCGGCCCAGTAACAAAAAGCCGATGATCTCCATGAAACAGAAGTCATCAGCCCTGTAAGCGGTTTCGGCATGGCCGGGGGAGAACTTCTTTCCCAAATGCATTATATCACCGGCGCTGCCTCCTTTCAACCGGTCCCCGAACACCACCAGGTCCCCGTATTTTCGTATATTCCGGGCTGTGGATATTCTTTCACCGGATATTTCCCGGGTAAACTTGATATGAACATTTCAGCCAACAGCGCCGCTATAGCCATAATCTATAAGCCTGCCCCCTCTTATAGAAAAAAACTATTTTCATTATTCAATTTGGAGAAGTATGCTGGATATGCACATAATTGTCCGGGTTCCGCACGAGCACTTATGGTCAGGAGTTAATCAATGAAAAACGTAGCGGCAACAAAATGGGGCATTGTGGGTGTGGGAATCGTGATCGGAGCCCTGGCATCGCTGCTGCAGTTTTGGGGAAACCCCGCAAATATGGGCATCTGTGTGGCCTGTTTTGTGCGGGATATTACCGGTGCGCTTGGTTTGCACAGAGCACCGGCGGTGCAGTATCTGCGCCCGGAAATCATCGGTTTTGTGCTGGGCTCCTTCGGTGCGGCATACCTGTTCCAGGAATTCAGGCCGCGGTTGGGTTCTGCCCCCATGGTCAGGTTTATCCTGGGCGCCTTTGCCATGATCGGGGCCCTCATATTTCTCGGCTGCCCCTGGCGGGCGGCGCTGCGCCTGGCCGGCGGCGACTGGAATGCCATTCCGGGCCTGCTCGGCCTCGCTTTCGGAATCTGGATCGGCACGAGATTCCTCAAGGGCGGATACAGTCTGGGACCCGCTCACAAGACCCACACTTCGGCGGGGTGGATCTTCCCCCTGATTGCGGCCGGACTTCTGGTGATCATGCTGTTCAACCCGGCTATGGCCGGGGAGGCGCAAAGCGGCGTTCTATTCTACAGCCTGGAGGGGCCGGGCTCCATGTACGCGCCCCTGCTCATCTCCCTGGCGGTGGGTCTGGCCATCGGTTTCATGGCCCAGAAAAGCCGATTCTGTACCATGGGCGCCATCCGTGATCTGATTCTGTTCAGGCAAACCCATCTGCTTGCCGGATTCATCAGCCTCACTGCCGCCGCTTTTGTCACGAACCTGATCCTCCACCAGTTCAATCCGGGCTTTGCGGAGCAGCCTGTCGCTCACACCATGCATTTCTGGAACTTTGCCGGCATGACCCTGGCGGGCCTTGCTTTTTCCCTGGCCGGCGGCTGTCCCGGACGGCAGCTCTTTCTCTCCGGTGAAGGCGACGGCGATGCGGCTGTCTTTGTCGTGGGCATGGTTGCCGGCGCCGCCTTCGCCCACAATTTCGGACTGGCCAGTTCCGGCGCCGGCGCCACCCCGGCGGGGATGATCGCGGTAGGGGTGGGCATGGCGGTCTGCCTGCTCATCGGTTTTACCATGCGCGTAAAAATGGCCTGGACTAAATACGGGAGGGATCGGATATGAGCAATATCGTTGACGCCAGGGGTCTTTCCTGCCCCCAACCGGTGATCATGACCTTGAACGGGATCAAAAAAACAGAAGAGAGCGAGCTGGTGATCCTGGTGGATACGGATACGGCCAGGGAGAACGTGAGCCGGTCAGCCGGCGCCCGGGGCTGGGAAGTGGCCGGCATTCAGCAGGAAGCCGAAGGGTACCGGATCACCATCAGAAAGGGGAGCTGAGATGTTCAAGGCCCTTTGGAGAAAGAAGAACAGACCCGATGCAACCTGCACTGCAGACAGGGGCATATTAGTTTTTGAAAATACAACCGCGGTGATCAGGGCCGAGGATATATTGAAAAATGCGGGATGGAGGATCAGGGTGATGGGGCCGCCGCCGGAGATACGCAGCGGCTGCGACCTGGTCATCGAATTTCCGCTCATGGAGGAGCTGTCCATTGTCCGTAAACTGTCCGGGAGCGGCATCAAACCGGTCCAGGTTGTTCCGATAAAGGATGTTCTGCTGGAGCCCGTGAACCTGCTTCAGGAAAGGGAGTACGGCCGCTACCTGATGGTCAGGGCGGCAAATATGAAGATCACCGTGGACCGGGAGACAAGGCGCATCGTCAATATTTCCGGAGGCGGCTGCCCCGATGTGCCGTACCTGGCCGGACAGATGGTGAACAGAGATCTGGACAGCGCTCCGCTGCCGCGGGAAATCGGCCACACTCTCTGCGCCTATGCCCTGCAGATCGCTTATGATCGGATGGTGACACTATGCTCGGACTGATCGGGACAATCGCTGAAGAGGATTTTCCCCTCTACCATGGCGATGTTTTTCTGGAAGGCGACCGGATCCGCCTGGGCAAGAAAGAAATTGCCGTCAACCGGGGCACACCGGCCATGATCGCGGCGGCCGTCCAAACCCTGAAGCATATGCGCGGCGACAGCCCCTTTTGCTATCTCGTCGGGGATACCGGCAATGGACAGGGCTGCAAGCAACTCTATGCATACCTGGCGGCCCACATCGCCGACATCCCTTTCCGTACCCTGACGCTGCATTACTTTCAGCCCGATGTTGAGCTGTTCAAGCAGGTGCTGTCGAGGATCAACAGCGCGCCCCTTCGTCCCACCCTCATCGCCGACGCCGGCTTCATGTACGTGGCCAAAATGGGCGGCGATGCGCCCGCTTTCGATCTCTTTACCCCCGATGCGGGTGAGCTCGCCTACCTGGCCGATGAAAAAGCCCCCCATCCCTTCTACACCCGCGGATTCATTCTGCATGAAGAGAATCTCATACCCGATCTGATCAAAAGGGCGTACCTGCATCACAATGCAGCGACCTATCTCCTGGTAAAAGGGCCCCGGGACTACATCGCCAACGGGGAAGGCATCATCGAAACGGTGGACCGGCCTAATGAAGAGATCCTCGAGCCCATCGGGGGTACTGGCGACACCCTTACGGGGATCGTTTCCGCCATGATCGAGGCGGGCCTGGACATTGCAACCGCCGCCATCAAGGCGGCCAGGGTCAACCGGCTGGCCGGTGTATATGCCAGGCCTACGCCGGCAACGCAGGTATATGATATGATCAAGCAAATACCGCGCGCCCTTGAAGAGATCTTGGGGAAGCGAGAAGGGGAGGCCAACAGGGGATGAAAGATCTGCCCAGGCTCACAAAGAATACCCGCGCTGCCGGCTGAGCTTCCAAGATAGGTCCGGGAGACCTATCCGCAGCTTTGCGGGGTTTAACCCCGAAAAAGGATCCAAATCTTCTGGTCGGGCTTGACGGCTTCGATGATGCCGGGGTGTACAGGCTGACGGATGAAATTGCCCTGATCCAGACCCTGGATTTTTTTACCCCCATCGTGGACGACCCCTACGACTTTGGCAGGATCGCCGCGGCAAACTCTTTAAGCGATGTTTATGCCATGGGCGGCCGGCCGCTGACGGCGATGAACATTGTCTGCTTCCCGATAAAGGATCTGGAGGGCTCGGTGCTGCGCTCGATTCTGGAGGGCGGGTTGGAGACGGTGGAGCGGGCCGGGGCGGTGCTGGTGGGGGGACACAGCGTTGAAGACCCGGAGCTGAAATATGGGCTGTCGGTAACAGGGACGGTGCATCCGCAGAAGCTGCTGACCAATGCCGGGGCCAGGCCGGGAGATCTGCTTGTTCTGACCAAGCCCCTGGGAACGGGCATACTGGCCACCGCGCTCAAAGCGGAGCTGCTGGATCGGGAGCTTACCGGGCAGATTACGGAGATGATGGCCGCCCTGAACAAAGATGCCGCCGAGGCGATGACGGAGGTGGGTGCAAACGCCTGCACCGATATTACCGGGTTTGGCCTGCTGGGCCACTGCCTGGAGATGGCCGCAGCCAGCAATGTGGGCATGAAGATCTATGCCGGAAAGGTTCCCCTTGTCCCCCAGGCCAGGACCTTTGCCTCCATGGGGCTCATCCCCGGGGGGGGATATGCCAACCGGAAGTTCTGTGCAAAAGATCTGGAGCTGGACCCTTCCGTTGAACCCATCCTGGTGGATATAATGTGCGACCCCCAGACCTCCGGAGGGCTGCTCATATCTGTTTCCAGGGAGAAGGCCCCCCTGCTGGTGCAGAGGCTTTCAGAAAAAAACAGCCCTGCCGCCCACATTATCGGGGAGGTCATTGAGGAAAAACCGGGGATGGCTCTGCTACGCTGAGACCGAACCGGACAGATCCTGCGCGGCGCTGAGGGTTATGAAGTACGCTGCCGGGGATAAACCCGGTCCAGCCAGGCCGGCCTCAGGAACTGCTTTCCGCGCCGCCGGGTAAGAAATGGTTGATGCAGTGATCCAGGAAAGCGCGGCTCAGCGGTGATAGAATGCTGTTCCGGCGGTAGATGAGATAAAAATTACGCTCCAGGTGCAGGCCAGGCAGCCGGTAGCCCCGGACAGAGCCGGCAGCCAGCTCCTCGGCCACGGCATGGCGGGAGATCACCGTTACCCCCAGACCCACCTTGACCGCTTCCTTGATGGCCTCCTGGCTTTCCAGGCAGGCAACCACATTCAGGGCGGCCCCGTTTTCGCCGCAGAGCCCCTGCAGGGCGCTCTCGAAGACCACCCGGGTGGCCGAACCCGGCTCCCTCATGAGGAAGGGCAGCTTTAGAAAGTTGTCCCGGTTTTTGCCCGGGTCCAGATCATATTCCAAAAGCGGGCAAAGCGATGGTGAAGCCCTGCCCCGCCACTCCGCCTCCGGTTCCCTTTCCTCTTCCCGGCCCGCGCTTTCCCCGGGCAGGCGGATTCCCGGAGCAGTTATGAGCACCAGCTCATCCTGCAACAGCTTGATCTGTTCCAGCCGGTCAGCGCGAGCCGGTTCCCCCACAAATCCAAGGTCATAACTGTAATCACCCACGCTGTCGTAGACCTGCCGGGTATCCCGGAGCATGACCGCAAAGGTGACCTCCCCGTGCTTTTCCAGGAAGCCCTTCATCAGCCCGGGCAGGATATAGGCGCCGGGCACGCTGCTGGAAGCAATCTCCAGGTGTCCCTTGATGATCCGCCCCTCTTTCTGAATGGCAAAAAGGGCTTCTTTTTTGATATCGAGCAGCTGACAGGCATAGCCGAGCAGGGATTCCCCCGCCGCCGTAAGCCGCAGCTCCCGCCCGCTGCGGTCGAGCAGCGGTGTCCCGATCTCGCTCTCCAGGGCCTTGATGTGGGCGCTCACGGTGGGCTGGGTCAGAAAAACATTTTCCGCAGCCCGGGAGAAACTTTTCTGCCGGGCCACTTCCACAAAAACTTTCAACTGGTGAAAATCCATCAATACCGGTTCCTTTCGAAGGGCTCAGGCTGCGGGAGAAGGGCGGCCCCTGTTTTCCACAAACTTTGCAATGGCCGAGAAATAACGCTCCCGGTCGTAAAAGATGACATCATTGTGATCGGCGCCGGGGATGGGAAGGAGTTCCTTCACGGCGCTGCCCAGGGTGCGGTGCAGATCTTCGGCCTGGCTGTAAGGGACCAGGCTGTCCGCCTGACCGTGGATAATCAGCGCCGGAGTGCCGATGCCGGCGGCTTTGCGCCTGCTCTCCTCCTCGATGCTGCCCAGATCCAGGCCCAGGTCGGGAAGGCCCAGGTGCCTGATCAGCCCGATGACGCTGATGAAGCCGCTTTCGATGATCAGGCCGGGAACGAGACCGGCATACTGCGCCGCCAGTTCCAGGGCGGAGATGCTGCCCAGGGAACGTCCCATGATGAAGAGCTCTTCCTGCAGATTACGATCTTCCAGCTTCTCCCGGAGCGCCTGAAATATGATTGGGGCGTCCTTGACCATGCCTGTAAAGGTGGGCCGGCCGCCGCTTTTCCCGTAGCCCCGGTAGTCTGCCACGGCCAGATTTATCCCTTTTTCACCATAGAGCGGAGCGATCTGGTCGTAATCGGCGGCAATCTCGCCATTTCCATGAAAGAGCAGGATCCAGGGGCGGCCGGCTTCACTCTCGTACAGGCGGCAACCCACACCAATATCTTTCTCCACTGGAACGAGCAGATCCTCCGCGCCCGAAGGCGCCGGCGCACTCCAGCGGCGGGGATAGAACAGAAACTGCAGCAACGCGGGCTGCTCATCGATGGATGAGTAGACACTCACTTTAAAACCTCCTCACATGGCGCTCCCGGCCTGGCGAAGAATCTCCGCCCAGGAGCAGGGCCCATTCAATCAAGACTCCCCTTGCAGTTTGCCAGCTCCACAAAGCGAGCCGAGGCCATGACGTCGAGCTGCTTGAGCCTGTGCATCGCCTCCTGCGGAATGGGTTCGTCGACCTGCAGAACCATCATCGCTTCGCCGCCGACAGATTGCCGCCCCAGCTGCATGCTGGCGATATTCACATGCTCCTCTCCCAGCAAGGTGCCCACCTTGCCCACCACGCCCGGACGATCGTGGTGAGTCGTGATCAGCATGTAACGGGCCGGAACGACCTCGATGCGGTAGTCGCCGATGCGGGTGATGCGGATATCGTCGTGGCTGAGCAGGGTTCCGGCCAGGCGCTGCACCGCTCCGCCATTGCGGACGGCGATCTGCACCAGGCTGTTGTAGTCCCTCGCCTCCGCGGTGGAACTCTCCCGGATCCGGATGCCCCGCCGCTGCGCTACCAGGGAAGCGTTGACGGGGGTGACAGGGATGTCGACAATGCCCTGGAGCAGCCCGGCCAGGCAGGAGGAGGTCAGCGGCGCCAGCGGCAGTGAGGCGATCTCACCGGAATAGGCTACCTCTATTTCATCGATGGAGCCCCCGAAAAATTGCATGTAGAAGCTTCCCAGCAGCCGCATGAGGGGGAAGTAGGGCTCCAGCGCCGCGGCGATCTCCGGCATCAGCGCCGGCACATTCACCGCCGAGGTCACGGCCTCTCCCGAAAGCGCTTTCAGCACCTGTTCCGCCACCTGCAGGGCCACGTAAGTCTGGGCTTCGCGGGTAAGAGCGCCAAGGTGGGGCGTGACGATAACATTATCCAGCATCAGCAGCGGGCTTCCGGTAGGCGGCTCCTCCTCAAAAACATCCAGAGCCGCACCGGCCAGCCTCTTATCCACCAGGGCGGCGTGAAGGGCGGCCTCATCAACAATGCCCCCGCGGGCAGCGTTGATCAGCATGGCTCCGGGTTTCATCTGCGCAATCTCGGCGAAGCCGATAAGGCTGCGGGTGGCGGGCATGAGGGGGACATGCAGTGAAACGAAATCAGCCTGCCGCAGCAGCTCCGGCAGTTCAACTAGCTCCACCCCGATCTTGGCGGCATGCTCCGCCGATATATGGGGATCGCAGGCCAGCACCTGCATGCCCAATCCCCTGGCCCGGCGGCCCACCTCGCTGCCGATGTGGCC
>JAPXLS010000066.1:0-11318 GCA_033809435.1 Bacillota bacterium | reverse complement strand
TAATCCCGGTGCAGTTGACGCCGCTGAACAGCTGCCTTGAAAAAGTTGTCACCCGGCTTTTAACTGTGGTAGAATATAAAAGCTTTCACATGCGTTAGCCGGTAGCCGGCGGATTCTGGTTGCAGCGCTTGTTGGCGAAGCTTACTTTACCTGCACAGCGCATATGATACCATTATACAGGGAGGGGCATAAATGCCGAGCACTTGGGAAAAAATAGAGCACAATAAAATAAAGCTTGAAATAGAGGTGGCCGCTCCGGAGGTGGACAGCGCGCTGGAAAGGGCGTACCGGAATGTGGTCAAAGAGGTGAATCTTCCGGGGTTTCGCAAGGGCAGGGTGCCCCGCCATATTCTTGAGGCGCGCTTCGGCCCGGAAATACTCCATCAGGACGCTCTGGAGATGCTGATTCCTGCAGCATACAGCGAGGCCATTGCCGGGGTGGATTGCGAGCCCATTGACCAGCCCCAGTTTGATTTTGAGACCATAGAAAAAGGCAAGCCTTTTCTTTTTCAGGCCGTTGTAGAGGTGCTTCCTGATGTGGAGCTGGGGGAGTACAAAGGGGTGGAAGTGGAGCAGGAGGTTACTGCAGTCACCGGGGCCGAGCTGGAGCGTTACCTGGAATCGCTGCGTGAACAGCATGCCCGCCTCGTTCCCCTGGAAGATGAAAATGTGGAAATCCGGGAAGGGGATCTGGCGTTAATCGATTTCCAGGGATTTGTTGACGGAGAGCCTTTTCCGGAGGGAGAGGCGGAAAATTATTCACTGGAGCTGGGATCAAAAAGTTTTATTCCAGGTTTTGAAGAGCAGGTAGCGGGGATGAAGGTAAATGAAGTGAAGGAAATAAAAGTAACCTTTCCCGAAAAATATCGGAATGAAGAGCTGGCGGGAAAGGAGGCCCTTTTCAAGGTAAAATTGAAGCAGATCAAACAGAAACAGCTGCCCGATCTGGATGACGACTTTGTGAAGGAGATCGGCGAATTTGAAACGCTGTCCGACTATAAAGCCGATCTGCAGTCCCGGCTTGAAAAGGCCAATGCGGAAAAGGCAAAAACAGAACTTGAGGAGTTGCTTATCGAAAAAGTTGCCGCCGCTTCCCAGGTTGAACTGCCGCTGATCCTGGTAGAGCGTCAGATTGACCGGATGTTGGATGAGATGGATCAATTTCTGCATTACCAGGGCTTGAATCTGGATAAATTCGCAGAAATGGCCGGTAAATCCATGGAGGAGATCCGCGAGGAGAAAAGGGCGGAGGCGGAGAGGAGAACCAGGGCCAACCTCGTGCTCGATGCGGTGGTTAAAAAAGAAGGATTCACCGTTGATGACAGCGAAATAGATGCTAAGATTGCCGGGCTGGCCGAAAGTTACAACGACAAACCGGATCGGATCAAAGAGATCTTTGAAAAGCAGGGGCGGATACCGCTGATGCGGGAGGAGATCCGCGTGCGCAAGGCCATAGATCTTCTGGTCCGGGAAGCCAAGATTACAAGAATTGAAAAGGCAGAATAAAAAGGAGGCCTTTAAATGAGCATTCTTGTCCCCATGGTTGTAGAGCAGAGCAGCCGCGGTGAAAGGGCCTACGATATCTACTCCAGACTGCTTAAGGATAGGATTATTTTTGTGGGCAGCCCCATTGACGATCATGTGGCCAATCTTGTTGTTGCCCAGATGCTTTTCCTGGAGTCCGAGGATCCTGACAAAGATATCAATCTCTATATCAATTCACCGGGAGGGGCGGTTTACGCCGGAATGGCGATATATGATACCATGCAGTATATCAAACCGCCGGTATCCACTATCTGCGTAGGACTGGCGGCCAGCTTTGGGGCTGTGCTTCTAGCTGCCGGAGCAGGCGGGAAGAGGTATACCCTGCCTCACTCGCGGATTATGCTGCACCAGCCTGCCGGAGGTGCACAGGGGCAGGCGGTGGATATCGAAATTCATGCCAAAGAAATTTTGAAGGTGAGGGAGACGCTGAATGAGATTCTGGCCAAGCACACGGGGCAGCCGGTGGAACGCCTGGCCAAGGATACGGATCGTGATTTCTTTTTCTCCGCCGAAGAGGCGAAAGACTACGGACTGGTGGATGAAATCCTGGTTCATCGACCTTAACTGGAATGGGGTGAAACCCAGACATGTTTAAATTTACAGACGAAAAGGGACAGCTGAAATGCTCGTTCTGCGGAAAAGCCCAGGAGCAGGTGCGTAAACTTGTGGCCGGCCCCGGTGTTTATATCTGTGACGAGTGCATCGAGCTTTGCAACGAGATCATCGAGGAGGAAATCGGCGAAGAGGGAGATTTCAGTTTAATCGACTTGCCGAAACCCCAGGAGATCAAGCAATCCCTGGATCAATATGTTATTGACCAGGAAGATGCCAAAAAGACCCTTTCCGTGGCCGTGTATAATCATTACAAACGGATCAATGCCTCCCAAAAGATCGAAGACGTGGAGCTGCAGAAGAGCAACATCGTGCTCATCGGCCCCACAGGTACAGGAAAGACGCTGCTGGCGCAGACGCTGGCCCGGATTTTAAATGTTCCCTTTGCCATCGCCGACGCCACCTCCCTGACCGAGGCCGGTTATGTGGGCGAAGATGTGGAAAATATACTTTTAAAGTTGATCCAGGCCGCTGATTACGATATTGAAAAAGCTGAAAAGGGAATTGTCTATATTGATGAGATCGACAAGATCGCGCGCAAGACCGACAATCCCTCCATTACCCGCGACGTCTCCGGTGAGGGGGTTCAGCAAGCTCTGCTGAAAATTCTTGAAGGGACCGTGGCCAGCGTTCCTCCGCAGGGAGGGCGCAAGCATCCGCATCAGGAATTTATGCAGATAGATACTACCGACATTCTTTTTATCTGCGGCGGCGCCTTTGACGGGCTGGAGAAGATCATTCAGAGCCGCGTCAGCAAAAAGGGGATCGGCTTCGGCGCCGACGTGCAGAGCATCGATCAAACCAATATCGGCGCTATCTTGAGCCAGATCCTGCCCCAGGATTTGCTTAAATTCGGACTCATTCCAGAATTCGTGGGCCGGATTCCGGTCATTGCCACACTGGAATCCCTGGATCGGTCCGCTCTTATTCGGATACTCAATGAACCGCGCAATGCGCTGGTCAAGCAGTACCAGAAAATGTTCGAGCTTGATGATGTTTCGCTTGAATTTAAAGAGGGCTCGCTGCAAGTCGTGGCCGATGAGGCCATCAAGCGCAATACCGGGGCCAGAGGGCTGCGGGCGATCATGGAGGAGGTTCTACTGGACGTGATGTTCGAGCTGCCTTCGCGTGACGATGTGAGCCAGTGCGTGATCACCCGTGAAGTTGTTCTAAAAAGGGAAAAACCGATTCTTGTGACTCAGGATAAGCGGAAGAAAAAAGAGGTAACAGCCTAGTTCTGAAGTTGGAATTCAGAAAAACCACACAGGCGGTAACCGATCAGCAGTACAGTCAAAGGTTGTAGGGGCGGCCCTTGTGGCCGCCCAAATGTATCCCCGTTGGAAAATCGGGCATCTGACAAACAAACCCGGAGGCATCTTCCGGGTCAGGCCGGGGGTGCGGCCTACCTTGGCCTGTCCGGTGCCGGGCCAGGATCCCCATACTTCCAATAATTGAGTTGGCTTCGGCGGGCACCCTGAAAATAACCCCAGGCAACCGGATTCATTTGGCAATACCTCGTTTGAAGGAATTATAAACATCCCGGAATCACGCCGCCCCTTTCCTCCAGTCGGATAGATCGCCTGCGGAAAGGGGATAATATCGTCTGAAAAGGGGGTGTTTTTTTGAGCAATTTTGCCGGGATCATCGGGCTGATCCAGATATTTTTTGCCATAGTCATCGGGCTCTATTTTTTTAATTTGCTGCGCAACCAGCAGAGCAGCCGGGTGGCGGTGGATAAAGAATCCCGCAAAGAGATGGATCAGCTGGAGCGCTTGCGCCGGATCTCCCTGACCGAACCCCTTTCTGAAAAGACGCGCCCCAAGACTTTTGATGAAATTATCGGGCAGGCCGATGGACTGAAAGCCTTGCGCGCCGCTCTCTGCGGACCCAATCCGCAGCATGTTATTCTTTACGGACCCCCGGGCATCGGCAAAACAGCTGCGGCCAGGCTGGTTCTGGATGAGGCAAAAAAAAATTTGCTCAGCCCCTTTGGCAAGGAAGCCTGCTTCACGGAACTTGATGCCACCACGGCCCGCTTTGATGAGCGCGGCATCGCCGACCCCCTTATCGGCACGGTCCACGATCCCATCTATCAAGGTGCAGGACCGCTTGGCATGGCCGGCATTCCCCAGCCGAAAGCAGGGGCGGTGACCAAGGCCCACGGCGGAGTGCTCTTTATCGATGAGATCGGTGAGCTGCACCCCATCCAGATCAACAAGTTGCTGAAAGTGCTCGAGGATCGCAAAGTTTTCCTGGAGAGTTCCTATTACAACAGCGAGGATAACGGCATACCGCGACATATTCATGAAATATTTCAGAACGGCCTCCCCGCTGATTTTCGGCTCATCGGGGCAACTACCCGGATGCCTCACGAACTGCCGCCGGCAATCCGTTCCCGCTGCCTGGAAATTTATTTCCGTGGCCTTACCCCGCAGGAGATACGCATAATTGCTGAAAATGCGGCCAGGCGGATCACCATTGCCGCCACGGAGGCGGCCCTGGATGTGGTCACCCGTTTTGCCACCAACGGCCGGGAGGCGGTCAACATAATTCAGATGGCCGCAGGCATTGCCACCGGCGATAAGCGTACCGTTCTGGAGGCGGAGGATATCGAGTGGGTGGTCAACAGCAGCCAGCTGCCTCCCCGCCCGGAAAGAAAACCTCCGCCGGAGCCTCAGATCGGCTACGCCAACGGGCTGGCCGTCTACGGACCCAACATGGGGACCCTGATCGAGGTGGAGGCGACGGCGCTGCCGGTGAAGAGGGGCCAGGGCAAGGTCACCATCACCGGTATTGTTGAAGAAGAGGAAATGGGCAGCCCCGGTCATACCGTGCGGCGCAAAGGCACAGCCAGGGGCTCGGCCGAAATCGTGATCACCGTTTTAAGCCGCTACATGGGTTTGAACCTGCGCGATTACGATATCCATCTGAACTTTCCGGGGGGCACGCCTGTAGACGGCCCTTCGGCCGGGGTCAGCATGGCCACGGCGATCTACTCCTCCCTTACCGGGGGGCATGTAGACTCGCTTACGGCGATGACGGGAGAGATTTCGGTGCGGGGTCTGGTCCGCCCCGTGGGCGGTATACCGGCCAAGATCGAGGCGGCGGTTGAAGCTGGAATAAAGAAAATACTGATCCCCCAGTCCAACTGGCAAGAAAGCTTCCGGCGGCACATTCCCCTAAACATTATCCCGGTCAGCTGTATCGAGGAGGTTTTCCGCGAGGCGCTGTTGAATAAAGAACCTGTTGCAGTACTGCCTTCCCGCTGAGGACTTGCCGCCGCAGCGCCGGGCAATGATCCGCCGCCGGGAGCAGGCCGATAAAAAAGGGAAAGCAGAATCGGGAAGCGAATAGAATTACAAAAGGCTTCTCGTTTTTCTTTGATTTCATGGGAGGTGACAGAGCGATGCGTAAAGCGAAGGAACAGTTGCCGCTGCTGCCTTTACGGGGAGTCCTGATTTTTCCCAACATGGTCCTGCACCTCGATGTAGGGCGGGAACGATCGGTTAAAGCGCTGGAGGAGGCCATGGTCGGCGATAACCGGATCTTGCTGCTGGCCCAAAGAGATGCCAAGGTGGATGAGCCGGCGGAGGTGGACCTCTACACCGTGGGCACAGTTGCCCTGATCAAACAGATGATCAAGCTGCCCGGCGGAATGATCCGCGTACTGGTGGAAGGACTCTCCCGCGCCGCCGTTATCCGCTACCTGCATACAGAGCCATTTTTCAAAGTTGAAGCGCAGCTCATTCCCGAAGAGAAGGGCAAAACTGCGGAGGTGGAAGCGCTTCGCCGCAGCCTGCTCTACCAGTTTGAACGTTACCTCAAGGCCGGAAGGAAAATCCCCCCTGAAACGCTGGCAACAGTATCGGGCATTGAGGAACCGGGGCGGCTGGCCGACGTCATAACTTCTCATCTAAACCTGAAGGTTGAACAGAAACAGGAGCTCCTGGAGGCGGTTTCGGCCAGGGAAAGACTGGAAAAATTGGGGGAGATCCTCAGCCGCGAGATGGAGATTGCAGAGATAGAGCGGCGCATAAATTTGCGTGTGCGCAAGCAGATGGAGAAAACCCAGAAAGAGTATTACCTGCGCGAGCAGATGAAGGCGATCCAGAAGGAGCTCGGTGAAAAGGATGAGCGCACTGCCGAGGCCGATGAATACAGGGAAAAAATTGAGAAGGCGGAGTTGCCGCAGGAAGTGGAGGAGAAGGCTCTCGAGGAGGCGGATCGCCTCGAAAAGATGCCTCCGGCCGCCGCTGAAGGGATTGTCATCCGCACTTATCTGGACTGGCTTCTGGATCTGCCCTGGTCGGCAGTTACCGAGGACCGCCTTGATCTGGACCGCGCTGAGGAGATCCTGGATGAGGATCACTATGGCTTGCGCAAGGTCAAAGAGCGGATTATTGAATACCTGGCCGTGCGCCAGCTGGCTGAAAAATTGAAAGGGCCCATCCTCTGCCTCATCGGACCGCCCGGCGTGGGCAAAACGTCGCTGGCCAAGTCCATCGCCCGGGCACTGGAACGCAATTTTGTGCGCATTTCACTGGGTGGGGTGCGGGATGAGGCCGAGATACGCGGCCACCGCCGCACCTATGTGGGGGCGCTGCCGGGGAGAATCATCCAGGGTATGCGCCAGGCAAAGTCGAAAAACCCGGTATTCCTGATGGATGAGATCGACAAGATGTCCACGGATTTCAGGGGTGATCCTTCCTCTGCGCTGCTGGAAGTGCTCGATCCCGAGCAGAACCATGCCTTCAGCGATCATTATATCGAGCTGCCCTTCGATCTGTCGCAGGTCATGTTTATCACCACGGCCAATGCGCCCTACAATATCCCGCAGCCGCTTCTGGACCGGATGGAGACCATCCATCTGCCCGGCTATACCGAGGAGGACAAGGTGGAGATTGCCCGGCGGCACCTGATCCCAAAACAGATATCCGAGCACGGCCTTAGCGCAGAAAATCTCTCATTATCGGAAGGGGCGGTGCGCGGTATTATCCGCTCGTACACCCGCGAGGCCGGGGTGCGTAACCTTGAACGGAGCCTGGCGGCAATCTGCCGCAAGGTGGCCCGCGAAGTGGTCAAGGATCGCGGCACAAGGGTGAAACTTTCCCGGAAGGGGCTGCAAAAATATCTGGGCGTGTCCCGCTTTCGCTACGGCACGGGTGAAAAGGAAAATGAAGTTGGAGTGGCCACGGGGCTGGCCTGGACAGAGGCCGGCGGGGATCTGCTTTCCATAGAGGTAACCCTGATGAAGGGCAAGGGGAAGATGATCCTGACGGGCAAGCTGGGCGAGGTGATGCAGGAATCGGCCCGGGCGGCCCTGAGCTACATCCGTTCCCGCGAGGAAAGCCTGGGTCTGGATGAAGATTTTTACGAGAAAACCGATATTCATATTCACGTTCCGGAAGGGGCCATTCCCAAGGACGGCCCTTCCGCCGGTATTGCCATGGCCGTGGCGCTGGCCTCGGCCCTGACCAGGATCCCGGTGCGGCGCGATGTGACCCTTACCGGTGAGATCACCCTCCGGGGCCGCGTCCTTCCCGTGGGGGGGATCAAGGAGAAGATGCTGGCCGCCCACCGGGCCGGTATCAAATATATGCTCATGCCTGTGGAAAATCGCAAGGATCTGAGCGATATCCCGGCCAATGTGCGGCGCAGGGTCGAGGTGAACCTGGTGGAACACATGGATGAGGTCCTTGATCTGGCCCTGCTTAAAAAACCCCGCAAAAGGAAGCGCCCTTTCCAGCCCGTCGCGGATGCGGAGGCGTTGCCTGCTGTCAGGGGGGATGAGCCGGGGGTGCAGCGCCGGGATGATCCCGCACTTAGGCATTAGCGCCGGCCCCTTGCCGGCCGGCCGCCCAAAAAAGTGATGACCATGCTGATCAAGAAAGCTTGTCTGGAAAAGGTCGTGTACAGCAGCAGGGATTTGCCGCCCGGAGGCCGCCCGGAGATTGCTTTTCTCGGGAGATCCAATGTGGGGAAATCTTCGCTGATCAACTCTCTGCTGGGGCGGAAAAAACTTGCCTACACCAGTTCCACTCCGGGGAAAACGCGTGCTCTCTATTTTTACGGCATCAATGACGCTTTCTATTTTGTCGACCTTCCGGGCTATGGCTATGCCAGGGCGGGCAAGGAGGAGCAGAGGGCCTGGGCCGCGCTCATCGAACACTATCTCGAAAGCCGGGAGCCGCTATGCGGGGCGGTGCATATCGTTGACAGCCGCCACCGCCCCTCTGCGGACGATCTGCTCATGAGCAGGTGGCTGCGTTTTCACCGCCTGCCCACGGTAAGCGTGGCTTCGAAATCGGACAAGCTTTCCCGGGGCGCGCTGGCGAAACAACTTCCCGAGATCAAGGCCGCCCTTGAACTCGGCGCGGGCGAGGTCTTGCTTTCATTCTCAGCCCGCACCGGGCAGGGCAGGGAAAGTCTCTGGAGCGCACTCCAGACTCTGTTGAAACAGGGCGGGCGCGGTGAGGGAGGGTAATTTTGCCATGAATCGCCGGCAGGGGAAAGAAATAAAAGGGATAACGGCCGGTATTGATGTCGGCTCCCTTTCGGCCGAAGCGGTGCTGCTGGGCCCCGGTGGAATCCTTGCCTATACCATCATCTCTACAGGGGCGGACAGCAGGCGGGCTGCAGAGAGGGCCCTGGGTTCCGCCCTGCAATCAGCCGGCCTGGATCTAAAAGATTTAAGCATCATCGTGGCCACCGGTTACGGCCGCATCAGCGTTCCCTTTGCCCACGAACAGATTACCGAGATCACCTGCCACGGCCGCGGTGCTTTTTATCTTGATCCCGCTGTGCGCACAGTTGTAGATATCGGGGGCCAGGACAGCAAAGTGATCCGGCTGGATGAAAAGGGCAGGGTGCTCGATTTTGCGATGAATGATAAGTGCGCCGCCGGGACGGGGCGTTTTCTCGAGGTCATGGCTGCCGCACTGGAGGTGGGGCTGGAGGAACTCGCTTCGTTGAGCGCGGAAGCAGACAGGGCCACCCCTATCAGCAGCACCTGCACCGTCTTCGCAGAATCCGAAGTGGTCTCGCTGCTGGCTGCCGGCGTTCCGCGTGTAGAGGTTGCCAGGGGGCTGCACGAATCCGTCGCCGCCCGCACCGCCGGCCTGCTCTACCGCGTCGGGCTTGTTGAGGCGGTCATGATGACGGGCGGCGTGGCCAAGAACAGCGCCGTTGTGCAGGCGCTGGAAGAGAGACTGCAGGTGAGGATCAGCGTACCGCCGGAACCGCAGATTGCCGGCGCCCTGGGCGCTGCGCTGCTGGCCCGTGATGAGCTGATAAAAGCGTAGGGGCGGGCTTCCCGTGCCCGCCCGCCTGGTTCTGTCTCCGTCCCCTTGACGCAAGCGTTGTAGAGGCGGACTGTGCTCACCCGCCGGTGCGACAGCGGGACTATTTGGTTGGTGGCGAAGAGGGCAGCAGGCTCGCCGGAGAGATGCTTCTTTTGATCCTGGAGCCTGCGGCGGCGGCAAAGGCGATCTTGGCCAGATCGGCAGGGATGAAGGGGAGCACCCCGGCAATCAGAGCCTCTGTTGCGCTGTAGCCCATTACCAGGGCCAGCTGCCCTGTGCCCGCCACATAGGTGCACCCCAGGCAGCACAACATTGCCGCGATGGTCCGCGTGAAACCGGGTTCATCCTGGTTTTCCAGCAATTTTCCACAGAGATAAACACCGGGCAGGAACCCCCAGAGGTAACCGCCGCTGGGTCCGAAGAGAATGCCCGGACCACCCAGGCCGTACGAGAAAATTGGGGCACCTGCTGCCCCCAGCATCAGATAGGCCAGAATGGCAAAAAAACCGTTTTTCCCTCCCAGAAGCAGCCCGGCCAGAAATATACCGATGAGCTGGCCTGTGACCGGCACAGGGCTAAAAGGTATGGGAATGCTGATCCTCGCCAGTATGGCGATAAGGGCGGTAACCAGGGCCATTCGGTTCAATTGGCGCAGCGACATAATAATTATCATCCTATCATCTTGGCGTCTGGTATTACAGGGATCAAAGGTAAAAG
The DNA here is from genome assembly GCA_033809435.1 of Bacillota bacterium. Classification (GTDB taxonomy): domain Bacteria; phylum Bacillota; class Dethiobacteria; order DTU022; family DTU022; genus JAAZIN01. Next base: position 1,143 of record JAPXLS010000066.1, on the reverse strand, counting down.
TGCCGATGCCGCAGGGCTATTATTTGCAGGGGCGGGGTTCCTTCCCCACCCACGGTTTTCCGGTTCGCTTGCAACGGCCTACCGAAGCTCCCCGCAAAAAATACGATGCCGCTGCCCGCAGCCATCTTCAACCAGGAGCGCTCCTTCAATATCCACATCCACTGCTTTACCATGTAATATCGGACTTTGCCCCGCTATTTTGACTTCATTTCCTAGGGTGGTGCTCAGTTCCTTCCAGAGAAGCTGAAAAGGGGCAAAACCTTCTTTGAAAAACAAGTCCAGGCCGCTGCGCAAATCCTTCAGAAGATCGAGGAAAAGGGCGGTGCGCTCAAAAACCTGATCGCTTTCAAGGTACAGCGAGGTGGCGCTCTCCCACAGATCCTCGGGGAAGTCCTCCACCCGGTGATTGGTATTCAGACCTGTACCCATAACGATGCAAACCAGCTTTTGCCCGTCAGTTACGGCCTCGGTCAGGATGCCCCCTATTTTTTTATTTCCCACCAGCAGATCATTGGGCCACTTCACAACTATTTCAACACCGGTTTGTTTGCGTAAATGCTTCGCAATAATCGCTGCCGCGGCCAGGGTTACCGGTGCTGCCCCTGCCGGGCTTATTCCCGAGGGACGCAGCAGCAGTGAAAAATAGATCCCCTTTCCAGGGATCGAATGCCATGACCGGCCTTTCCGTCCCCGCCCTGCGCTCTGGGCATCAGCCAGGACCACCGTTTCTCCCGGAGCCCCCAGTTTTGCCATGTGGAGTGCAACGCTATTTGTTGAGCCGGTGATGGGGTAATAGTGAATCCCCTCGGTTTCGAGCAATTTTGTATCGTAGGGATATGCCGGCTCCATAAACTTATGATCCTCCCGGAGGGTGGTATGAAATGATCATAAACACCTGTTGGTTTTATGTCAAACCGCGGTCTTGTGCTTATCTAGGGCCGTGATCTTGTTTACTGCGGGGTATGTTGCTCCTTCCGGTTATGGGAAAAAAGGGGCACAGCTTTTTTGCTGTGCCCAAGCAATGTATTTAAAAGAGGGGGTCAACTTGCTTTTATTATAAGGGCTGAATATTACAGCCATGTTACAAGGATATATTATTTTAGTGACAATAGCAGGTTTTTCCGATAAAGATCGGACAAGATC
>JAPXLS010000065.1:0-11370 GCA_033809435.1 Bacillota bacterium | reverse complement strand
CATGTGAATTGAGAGGTGAGCAGTGAGCTGCGGCGCCGGATGCGCCGTTACTTGAGCCCTCTCAATTTTGCATTTGCATGGTGAGTATTGTATTGCGGGCATACCCCTTTGTTGCTCGCCCGTGCCTCCGCAACTGTGGCCGGGATCGGAGTTTGGGGTCCTTATTGCGGGAATGACTTCTTGCAGGGGCGAGCATTGCTCGCCCACACCAGCCTGGAGGCAGCGTAAAACCGAGGTGAATCTCAAATGCCCGAAATTCTTCTGGAGACAAAAAATCTTACCTTCACCTATCCGGGACAGGCTGGAAATTCCCCGCCCGCCCTGGGCAATGTAAACCTAAAAATATATGAGGGCGAGTATGTGGCTCTGATCGGCCCCAACGGATCGGGCAAAACCACCCTGCTTAAACATTTCAATGCGCTGCTGCGCCCCGGCTCCGGCAAAGTCTGCGTTGGCGGAACTTTAACCTCCAGCGAAGCGGCGATCCCCCGCATTCGCGCTCTCTGCGGCATGATTTTTCAGAACCCCGACAACCAGATCGTGGGAGCCACGGTGGAAGAAGATGTCGCCTTTGGTCTTGAAAATATGGCTGTCCCGCCTCCGGAAATTCGCCGCCGCGTTGATGCCGTACTGGAACTGCTAAACATCTCACATTTTGCCCAATTCCCGCCGCACCTGCTTTCGGGCGGTGAAAAACAGAAAGTGGCCCTTGCCGGTTTACTGGCTGCCAGCCCCCGCTGCCTGCTGCTGGATGAACCTACAGCCATGCTGGATCCGGAGAGCCAGGCTGCGGTAAATGAAACAGTGCGGATGCTGAACCGGGAGCAGGGAATCACCGTAGTTCATGTGACTCATTTTCCCGAGGAGGCGGCTCGGGCCCGCCGGGTGTTGGTCCTTGATCAGGGCTGCCTGGCAAGGGAGGGGCCGCCGTCGGAAATCCTTGCCGATTTGCCCCTGCTGCGCAGCCTGGGGTTGAGGACTACCGCAGCGGCAGAACTTGCCTACCTGCTGCGTGAGGACGGTTTTCCCCTTTGCGGGGGCTTGCTGCATAACCGGGAGCTGGTGGAACAGATATGCTTATTTGCACAGAAAAATTAACCTATACCTATTTGCCGGGAAGCCCTTTTGCGGTCAAGGCGCTGCATGGTGTAGATCTGCGTATCGAGCGGGGCAGTTTTACGGTGCTCCTGGGGCCTTCGGGTTCGGGCAAGTCCACGCTTCTGCAGCATTTCAACGGACTGCTTCGCCCAAGTGCGGGGCGGGTTTTGATCAATGGAGAGCCTCTGAAGTACGAACGCAGGGAACTGCTGGAGCTGCGCCGTACCCTGGGGTTGGTTTTTCAGGAGCCCGAAAAACAGTTTTTTGCCGAAACCCTGTTTGATGAAATTGCATTTGCTCCGCGCAATTATGGCCTCTCCGCTGCGGCAGTAAAGGAGCGGGTAGAGCTGGCGCTGCAGCAGGTCGGGCTGAATGAACCCGATCTGAGAAGGAGATCACCCTTTCAGCTAAGCGCGGGCCAGCAGCGTCTTGCCGCCATTGCGGCAATCCTGGCCATGCAGCCCCGGGCCATAATCCTTGATGAGCCCACCGCAGGACTGGATCAGGCGGGGCAGGGGAAGCTGTTCGCCCTGTTGAAGGGGCTTAACCAGGGCCGGGGCCTTACCGTGGTGGCGGTAACGCATCGATTGGAGCAGATAGCATCGCTGGCTGATAATTGTATGATTCTGGAGCAAGGGAGGATTGTTATGCAAGGCTCCCCCTCGCAGCTGTTCTCGCGTGTAGAAGAGCTGCGCCGCCGTGGCTTGGCGCTGCCTCCGGTGACAGAGCTGATGCATGAACTGGCGGCGGCAGGGCTGCCTTTTTCAACAGCGCTGTTTTCAATTGAAGAGGCTCGCAGGGAGATCAACTGCTGGTGGCGGGGGGCGGCCGGGAAATGAACGGCAGCATCACTCTGGGTCGCTATCTTCCGGGCAGCTCTTTTTTGCACAGGCTCAATCCCCGGTTCAAGCTGCTGGTCTTGCTGCTGTTTCTGATCGTTCTCTTCACCTTGAAAACGCTCACCGGACTGGGGCTGCTGATCATTCTTCTTCTGCTGGCCTTCATCACAGCGCGGGTACCCCTTCTTTACATGGTGAGCGGGCTCAGGCCGGTGCTCTACATCATTTTGTTTACCATAATCGTATACTTCTTTTTCACCAAGGGCGGAGTCGTTTTGCTTCGTTTGGGTCCGTTGACGGTAGAGCAGGCCGGTGTTGCTGCAGGGCTCTTTATGATCATGCGGCTGGTGGGGCTGGTTATCATGACCGCACTTCTGACTTTGACCACAACGCCCCTTTCCCTGTCCCATGGGATAGAATTTTTCATCAGCCCGCTGAGCAGGGTGGGTGTTCCTGCGGCGGAAATAGCGATGATCATGAATATTGCCATGCGCTTCATTCCCACGCTTAGCGAGGAAAGCCAGCGGCTGCTGCGAGCGCAGATGGCGCGGGGGGCCGACTTCGAGGGAGGTTTTTTCAGCCGCGCCCGGAGGTTTGCCCCGCTCATGGTTCCCCTGTTCATCGGCGCTTTTCGCCGGGCCGATGAACTGGCCCTGGCCATGGAGGCGCGCGGTTACCGCGTCGGTGCTGTGCGGACTCGCATGAGAGAGGAGCCGGTGGCGGCTGCTGACTGGGCCGCACTTATATTCGCCCTGGCCGTGCTTGCAGCCGTTGTTGTTTTCCGCATATAAAAGCGGCAAAAGGGAACTTCAGCAGGGTTCAGTTCTCCGGTTATTAATTACCAGGGATGCAGGTGGTGCCCATGACTCGTATCTGTCTTGGTATCAGCTATGACGGCAGCAGCTACGGCGGTTTCCAGAGCCAGATAAATGCGCCCACGATCCAGGATGAGCTGGAAAAAGCGCTGGCGGCAATCTACAAGGAACCGCTGCGCATCTATGGGGCGGGGCGGACCGACGCCGGGGTGCACGCCCGCGGCCAGTCGGCTCATTACGATGCGCCTTTCGAAATAGCGGTCGGGCGCCTGCCTGCGGCGTTCAATGCCCTGCTGCCTGCCGACATAGTTGTGTACGATGCGGCGGTGGTACCGCCGGATTTTCATGCCCGTTTCAGTGCCTCGCGGAAGCGCTACAGCTATACCCTTGACCGGGCTCCTTATCCGCAGGTGATGCGCCGGCTCTATTCCTATCACTATGGCGGACCTTTCAGCATTACGGATGTTGCGGAGGCGGCTCGCCTTCTAGAAGGAAGTCACGATTTTCAGGCCTTCCAGGCTGCAGGCAGCCCCATGCGGAGCACGGTGCGCACCCTTTACCGCGTGGGGCTGGAGGAAAATTCTGAGGAGAAACTGCTCCGATTGATATTTGAAGGCAGCGGCTTTCTTTACCGGATGGCCCGGATGCTGGCGGGCAGCCTGATTCGGGTAGGCCGGGGGAAACTGCCGCCCGCCGCTGTTGCCGCTGCGCTGGAGGGACGAAATCCGGGGGCGGCCGGGCCGACCGCCCCCCCGCATGGACTTTGCCTGGAAAAAGTATATTATTGAGACAGGACTGTTCTTAAAGCCTCTGCTTTCCCATTTTTAGCTTGACAGCGGCAGGGGCGTGTATTAGAATTAATTTTGTGCTGAATGGAGTTTAAGGGGGAAAAAGCGATGCAAACCACCTATATGGCCAAACCCCACGAAATCGAGCGCCGCTGGTATATTATAGATGCCGCCGGCCGTCCGCTGGGGCGGGTAGCCTCGGAGGCGGCCGGTCTTTTGAGGGGAAAACATAAATCTATTTATACTCCCCATATTGATACCGGGGACCATGTGATCGTGCTGAATGCGGCCAGGGTTGTGTTAACGGGAAAAAAGATGGAACAAAAAATTTATTACCGCCATTCCGGCTATCCCGGCGGCTTGAAGGCGATCAACTGCGCCACGATGATGGGCAGAAACCCGGAGCGGGTCATGTACCTGGCTGTACAGGGGATGCTGCCCCACAACCGGCTGGGAAGGGCGATGTTGAAGAAGCTGCGGATATACCGCGATGATCAGCACCCCCATGAGGCGCAGAAACCCCTGCTCTGGGGCGAAGGGCCGGAAGTGAATGAGGAAGGAGGCCCTGCTGTTGAGTGAAATTCATTCCATTGCTACCGGACGGCGCAAGGAATCTGTAGCGCGGGTAAGATTGATTCCGGGAAGCGGTCAGATCACCATAAATGGAAAAGATATGGACAGCTACTTCGGACTGGAGACTTTGAAGTTGATAGTGCGTCAGCCCCTTGTGGCTACTGACAGTCTTGACCGTTTCGATGTTATTGCCAGAGTTCATGGCGGCGGTTTTTCCGGACAGGCAGGAGCCATTCGCCACGGCATCGCCCGGGCGCTGGTGCATCTGGAACCCGGCTATCGCGCTGTGCTTAAACGAAGCGGCTACCTGACCCGCGATTCGCGCATGAAAGAACGGAAAAAGTACGGCTTGAAAAAAGCCCGCCGGGCGCCACAATTCTCCAAGCGTTAACCAACGGGGGCAAAAGAATGCTTTTACAGCGTTTTTCCATGCTTCGGCGATGTGCTTGGTCTATCTGCAAGTAACTATTGCTTCTGCAGTCAGTGCGCTCCGAAATTGTATTACAATATCGTTTTGCAGGAATTACCCGCTCCCGGGGGATGCGATCATTTACCCCCGGGAATGAACAAAAAGATCGGTACTGTGCTGCTTTACATTTGTTTAGCTTTTCTGGTATAATGAATTAATCTGTAAATACACAAAACTGAAAGAGGGGTTTTTACTGGTGAGTAAAAAGTTATTGATCGTTTTGGCGGTGTTTTTACTGGCAGTTTTCCTGGTGGGCTGCACTCCCGCGGAAGAGGGGAACGGTGCTGAAGAGCCCGGCGGAGAGGGCGCAGGTGATGCTTTAACTGTCGAGGAAGGCAAATTTACGGTGGGTTTTGATCAGGACTTTCCCCCCATGGGCTACGTTGGTGACGACGGCGAGTTTACCGGGTTTGACCTGGATCTGGCTGCCGAGGTGGCCGAGCGCTGCGGCTGGGAACTGGTTCTGCAGCCCATCGCCTGGGATTCCAAGGATTCTGAACTAAAGGTGAAGAACATAGACTGCATCTGGAACGGCTTTACCATGCAGGGTCGGGAAGAAGGTTATACCTGGACCACACCGTACATGTCCAACGAGCAGCTCTTTGTGGTTATGGCCAGTTCGGGGATCAAAAACCTGGCTGACCTGGCCGGCAAGGTTGTCTCCGTCCAGATCGAATCAAGCGCCGAAACCGCCCTGGCGGAAAGGCCGGACATCACCGATACATTCGAGAAGCTGGTTACCGCTCCCGATTACAACGCCTGCCTGATGGATCTGGAGTCCGGCGCTGTTGATTGCGTGGCCATGGATGAGACCTTTGCCAGGTTCCAGATCGAAAAAAGAGGAGCAGAAAAGTATTTTGTTCTTGATGAGACCCTGGCCGAGGAGGATTATGGCGTTGGGTTTCTGCTGGGAAATACAGCCCTGAGAGACAAGGTACAGGAAACCCTGGAAGATATGGCTGCCGACGGCACGCTGGCCGAGATCTCCATCAAATGGTTCGGCAAGGATATTACCGTAATCGGCAAATAAGTGAAGTGACTTTTGCTTTCAGGAAGGGCTGTCGCTTTTGAGGATAGCCCTTCTTTTATCAGGGATCGCGAAGGAGCAGACATAGAGTGGCGCTATCGGTGATGTTGTTAAAGCTGCTGGAGGGCCTGGTCTTATCTGTAGAAATATTTGTGTTGACCCTATTGTTCTCCCTTCCCCTGGGCCTGCTCGTATCCCTGGGGCGGATGTCCCGCAACGCAATCATCAGAACGGCGATGAAGGTTTATATTTCCATCATGCGGGGCACCCCCCTGGTCCTGCAGCTCATGGTGGTCTATTTCGGCCCCTACTATATCTTCGGGCTGACCATGCCGCGGGGCTACAGGCTGGTGGCGGCAATTATCGGTTTTATCCTGAATTACGCGGCCTATTTTGCCGAGATCTACCGCGGCGGCATCGAATCCATCTCTCTGGGGCAGCATGAAGCCGCAAAGGTGCTGGGGTACAACCCCACCCAGACATTTATGAGGATCATCCTCCCCCAGGTCATAAAGCGTATCCTGCCGCCCGTCACCAATGAGGTGATCACCCTGGTCAAGGACACTTCGCTGGCCTACGTGATCTCCGTTACGGAAATGTTTACCACCGCCCGGGCCCTGGCTTCGGCCCAGACGACCATGGTTCCCTACATTGCAGCTGGTATATTTTACTATATATTTAATTATATAGTAGCCGCAATCATGGAATGGTTCGAGAAAAAAATGAGTTATTTCAGATAGAGGGTGTGGCATTGAAATACCTGGAGATCAAAAACCTGCGCAAGAGTTTCGGCGATCTTGAAGTGATCAGGGACATCTCCATTACCGTGAAGGAGGGCCAGGTAACGGCGGTGATCGGCCCCTCGGGTTCAGGCAAATCAACGCTGCTCAGGTGCGCAACCATGCTCGAGACCATCGATTCGGGAGAGCTGCTCTACCTGGGGGAGCATGCCGTCAGGAATGATGAGCAGGGGAAAGCGGTCTATGCTCCTCCCAGGGATTTGAAAAGAATCCAGCAGTACTACAGCCTTGTATTTCAGGATTTCAATCTCTTCCCCCACTTTACGGCCATGAAGAATATCACCGATGCGCTCATCACCAATCAAAAAATGGACAGGGCCGAAGCCCTGGCCATCGGGCGCGAGATGCTGGCGAAGATGTCCCTTTCCGACAAGGAAAACGCCTACCCTTACCAGCTGTCCGGCGGGCAGCAGCAGCGCGTCTCCATTGCCCGGGCGCTGGCTTTAAGCCCGAAAGTGCTCTTCTTTGACGAGCCCACCTCGGCGCTTGACCCCGAGCTTACCGGAGAGATCTTGAAAGTGATCAAGGTCCTGGCAGCGGAGAAGATGACCATGGTCATTGTTACCCATGAGATCGGCTTTGCCCGCGATCTGGCCGACCACATTGTCTTTATGGACGGCGGCGTGATCGTGGAGGAAGGGCCGCCCGAAGCGGTGATCGACAATCCCAGTAATGAGCGCACCATGGCTTTTCTCAACCGCTTCGAGCAGTAGGGCGGCTCACCGCGCCCACCGCCTCCAATCTAAATTGCATTCCTGGCTCCATAACAGACAGGATAAAGACCCCCGCTGGTAGAATAATCAACCATGCACAAGCTTTATCTGGGCCCTTTGCAAGCATTGGAACAGAAGCTCTTTGAGGATATCGCTGTTGCCAAGGGCGGTGATCCTTTCTATCATGTCATCGTGGCGGTGGAGAGCAACCTTGCCGGGGTCTACCTGGGGCGGGCGCTGGCCGGAAGCGGCAGCTATTGCCGGGTGAGCTTCCTGACCTTACCCGATCTGGCCGTCGGGCTGGCGGAATTGATGCCCGAATACGCTTCCCGCAAAATGTTGCCTCCTCTTGGCGAGGAGTGGCTGGCGGCGCTGGCCGCCCGTGAAGCCGGCGGGGGTTATTTCGGGCCTGTTGCCGGACGGCCCGGTTTCCGGGAGGCGCTGCTCCAGACATTCCGGGAGCTTGAGGGGGCAGGTTTGCAACAAATACCACTTCCGCCCGATGGCGATGCGCAGCGTATTGGCGAATTGCAGCGAATTTTTGACCGCTTCAGGGAGCTGCGCCGCCCCTTTGCCAACAGGACGGAGGCTTTTGCCCTGGCCGCCCGGAAGGCGCCTGCAGCACCCTTCTTTCTGGCTGTTTACGGGATCTACACCCTTTCCGCTCCCGAAAAAAAGCTGCTGGCCTCCCTGGCCGGGCATGTGAGAATCTCGATGTACTGGCAGGAGTGCGCGGTCTCTTCAGCCTTTGCCAGCGAGGCGCGGCAATGGATTCTGGAGCACAACTTTACCCTGGAGCGTCTTCAGTCCCCCTCCCCTTTATCCGGCAACCTGGCTCGCCTGCAGAGCAGCCTGTTTCAAGCCAACGCCGCCAAAGAAGAGCCGGCGCCGGCCGGTGATGAATCGCTCGCATTTATCTGCGCTCCCGATGAGATCCGGGAGGCGGAGGAAATTACCCGGGAAATTATTCGTCTTGCTCGCGCCGGGGTGCGATTTGGCGAAATGGCGGTGCTGCTGCCCCATCCTATGTACAGTCTTCTTATCAGGGAACGGCTGGCCGCCGCCGGAATCCCCTGCTACCTGGCCGGAGGGGTACCCCTGGCTCAAACCAGGAGCGGCCGCTCTCTTCTGATGCTGCTTGAGATGATGGGCGGTGAATATTCCCGCCGGGAAGTAATGGACCTTCTGGGCCACGCTCCCTTTGATTACCGCCGTATTTTTGATTCAGAATTCCCGGTGAGCCCTTCTTTCTGGGATTACCTGACCAGGCAGGCGGGCGTGATCAAGGGCCGCCAGCAGTGGCAAGAGGCTCTGGGCCGTTACCGCCGGCAGCTCCTGCACCGGGCGGAGGATGAAGCCGACAGTGGCGGGGCTGGAGCAAGGGATGGGCTGCGCAGTCAGATCGAGGCCCTTGATCTGCTGCTCGACTGTGTCATGATGCTTTTTGATGCACTGGAGAGCCTGGCCGGCTGCCGCTCCTGGACAGATTTGCATAACGCAGCCGGAGATTTAATTCTCCGTTTTTTCCATACAGGGGAGGAGCGGGAGGCTCTGCGGCGGCTTTTAAAAAAATTGCGCCGCCTCGATGAATGCGGCGGTGAATTTGAACTTGCTGCCGCCCTGGATCTGTTCAAGTCCGCCTTGGGGGCTGCGGCTCTCCCCCTGGGACGGTTTCAGCATGAGGGTGTTAATCTTCTGCCGCTCGATACTGCAGCCGGTCTGCGCTTTACCGCTGTCTTCATACCCGGCCTGGCAGAGAAGATCATTCCCGCCCCGGTAAAAATGGATCCTCTGCTGCCCGAGGTTGAACGCCTGGCCCTGGGAGGGGTGCTGCCCCTGCGGCGGCGTAAACTTGAGGAGGAGGCGCTCCGGTTCACCCTGGCCCTGGGCGGCGTTCTTCGGAAGGCGATTTTGACATGGCCGCGTACCGCCGCCGCCGGCAGCAGGGAGCAGTTGCCCTCCTTTTTTCTCTCTCGCTGCGGCGAAGCGCTGCTCGGCCTGCGGCCCGGTTACGAGCAGCTTCACCTGCTTCCCGGTTACCGCTATATTCCTTCCGCGGCACAGGAAGATGGGGTGGATGATCCCATCACTGCCGTTGAATTCGATCTGAACTGCTGCCGCAATCTGCCGCAGTCTCAACAGATCCGCTATTACCGGCGTCTTTCAGCGGCGCTTTACCGGCTTATCGAGGCGGACGTGGACAGGCGCAGCAGCCGCCTGGGGCCCCATGAAGGGCTGTTTACTCCCCGGGGTGCCCCGCAAGGGCTGCTCGCTGCGCGGCTGGCCGCAGGGGGGGGCGCTTTCTCGGCCACAGCCCTTGAAGAATATGCCCGCTGTCCCTACAGTTTTTTTCTAAAAAGGCTCCTTCGATTGACCCCCCTCGAGGAACCCGGAGAGCTCCTGAGCATGGAGCCCCTGGAGCGCGGACGGTTGATTCACTATATTCTGGAACAATTTTACCGGCGCGCCGCTGCCGGGAGACTCCTTCCGGTGCAGGGCCATCCGGAGGCCTGCCGCACTCTGCTGAAAGAAGTCGCCGGCGAAGCCTTCGATGCGCTGCCGCCGGAAGAGCTGGCGGATTACCCCCTGCTCCGGCAGTTGCAGCGGCACAGTTTCAAGGAGATGCTGCTGGCCTTTTTGGATTGGGAAATTGAAAATGCATCGGGATACATGCCCGTGGATTTTGAGATAGCCTTCGGCTTGCCGGGCGAGAGCGATCCGGTATTTTTGCACCTCCCCTCGGGCGAAAAGCTGTACCTCCGGGGGCGGATCGATCGGGTTGACCGCTGCGGCGGCCGGATCCGGGTTATCGACTACAAAACGGGGCGGAAACGGCTCAAGGACGAAAGCCTGGCCGGCGGTGAGGCGCTTCAGCTGCCCGTATATCTCCTGGCTGCAGGCACTCTTTTTAAGCTGCCGCAGCCGGGGGAAGTGGAGGCCTTTGCTTACCACCTCTCTTCCCGGGGGGTTAAAACGGTTCTTTTTTCGGGTGATCCCTGGCCGCAGAAGGAACGGCTTCTGCAGGAAACTGCGGCGGTGCTGTACAAGGGCATCACCGCCGGCCGTTTCTTTCCCTATCCCAATCCGAGCTGCCGCTACTGCGATTATCGTGACATCTGCGGCCCGGATATGGAGAGGAGATTTCGCCTGAAAGCGGCGGATCCGGCCCTGGAGGCCTTTACAAAAATGAAGGAGGAAAGCAGTTGAAAGGCAAGGCAGGTGTAAAATTTTGAGCCATGGTGCGCGAAGCCCAGAGCCGCTAGTTGACGCCCGCGAGCGCCGCCTGGCGGAAAGCGATCTCGACCGCAGCTACTGGGTGGAGGCGGGGGCGGGTACCGGCAAAACCACCCTGCTCATCCGGAGGCTGCTGCATATTATAACCACGGGCGCCGCCCGGCTGGAGGAGATCGCGGCCATCACCTTTACGGAAAAGGCCGCCGCCGAGTTGAAGGCCCGCCTGCGCGACGAGCTGGAGATGCAGGCCGCCGGAGCGGCGGAGGAAAAGAAGAGCCGGATCAGGAAAGCCCTTGAAGAGCTTGAAGCCGCCCCGATTACCACCATTCATTCTTTCGCCGGGATGCTGCTGCGTGAACGCCCGGTGGAGGCGGCAGTGGATCCGCATTTCAAAATATATGAGCCCGGTGAGATGGATGACCTTCTGGAGCGGGTTTGGGAAAACTGGTTTTTCTCTGAACTGGAAGCGGCCCCGGGGGCGCTGATCCGGGCGCTGACGCTGGGCATTACTCCGGAGCGGCTGCAGGAGCTGAGCAGAATTCTCTATCACCAGCGGGATCTGGTGGCCGAGGGGAGCACTCCGCCTTCGCCCGATCTGCTGCCTGCATTTCGCGAACTTCTGATCCGGCGCCTGCCCGAACTGAAGGCGGTGCTTCCCTCCTGCCGCCGGCAGGATGACAGGGGCTTCCTTCACATTATGGAGCTCCTCTCCGCGGCAGAAAAGTTTCTCGGCATCAGTGATCAATTGGAGCAGGAGCGCTTTTTCATGCAGAAATTTCCCGCTGTCGCCGCCCGCGGCAACCGTCAGAATTGGCAGCCGCAGGAAGCGTGCCGGCAGCAAAAAGAGATCTGCAGCGAGCTGAAGCGATCCCAGGAGACGGCGCGCCAATCGCTGCGGGGGCAGCTGACAGCAGAGATGGTCCACTGGTGCGGTGGCTACCTTGCCGCAGTGGAGCGGGCCAAGGAGGAAGCCGGAGCACTTGATTTCCAGGATCTGCTGCTGCGGGCCCGTGA
>JAPXLS010000064.1:0-11376 GCA_033809435.1 Bacillota bacterium | reverse complement strand
GTGATAGACCAGTGCGGGCTCTTCGGTTTGGAGAAAATGCCCTTTACCCTGTGGAAGGGGTTGGGGCTGGCCTGCCTCGCCGCAGGGGGCTATCTCATGCTCTGCCGGTAGCAGCTCACCCCCCCCCTTACACGGCGGGCCCCCAATCACGAATATAGATTGGATTGGTATAGATCCAGGGCCGGGCCCCTCCACAAAGGGGCCGGTAGTAGGCTTCGGCACGGTACACACCCGCCGAGGGCACCCGGTATTGCAACTCGGGACCTTTGCAAAGGCAGGCAAGTTTCCCATTTTTGATGATCCTGATCTCGGACCGCTGTGCAGGGCTGCATACTGTTAAATACAGATCTTTCTGCCAGGCTATCTCCTCACCCATAATTGCTGTCGCCGTCCCCGGCCGTTCACAAGATGCGGTAAAGGAAAAACCTCCGCCCGGGTGAAGCTGATCATAAGAGATATAACAGCGCCCCTCACGTAAAGCGTCATAAAGCTGTTTTTTGGCCGGTCCAAATTCGCTGCTCATCTCCTCTCTTAAGCAGATATAGGTGTTGATGGTGCGAAAAAGAAAGGGGTAGGGGAATACGACAACCGGTATGAGCGCCACCCTGACCCTGGCGGCATGGGCATCCGAGCTGCCAATGGCGGTAACTTTCAAGCCCCGGCCGGTGCAGTCATCCCAAAAAGCCAGCCCTTCCGGCGGCGGCCTGTCCACGGCCGCCCTGCGGTTGAAAAAAAACCAGTAGACCGTCCTGGGGATTGAGGTAACCCGGCCCCGCCAGTAAGAGGTATAGTTCCATATCTCCAGGCCGGTAAATCCGCTTTCCGGAAATTTGGTCCAGCAGTAGGCTTTACCCTCATCGATATAAGGGGAGCCTTTTTCAAAGGGATGGGCTATAAACCCGAGCGCACCTGACCGTCGGACCCGGTCCACCATCTCGCCCGGATCGGTCTCGTTGCCGGGGACAATCCTTTCCAGGCCCAGGGCGAGGTAGTGATGGCTCTCCTTATTCAATTCCGCTCCAACAAGAACGACAACCCCTTGATGAATTCCCTCTTCGGGCAGCCCGGCCAGCGTTTCGTGATCGGTGATGATGATATAGCTTAAGCCGGCAGCGGCGGCATGGGCGGAGATTTCTTCTATGCTGCCGGCTCCGTCGGAGTGGGAACTGTGTATATGGATATTGCCTGCATAAGTATGCATGGATTAGTTGGCGGCGCTGATTTTGCGGCTGGAAAGCAACGATTCCCCAAAACGTCCCATATTCTCAAAAGCCAGGGCAGTCCCTTTAACCACACAGCTGATCGGATCCTCGGCCAGGTAGAAGGGGACCCCCGTCTCCTGACTCAAAAATCGGGCAAACCCATCGAGCAGGGCGCCGCCCCCGGAAAGAATAATGCCTTTATCAATAATGTCTCCGGCCAGTTCGGGAGGGGTTCTCTCCAGCACTCGCTTGATCCCCTGCAGGATGGCCTGAAGAGGATCCTCCAGTGCCTGCACCACCTGCCTCGAAGTCAGGGTTACAGAACGGGGCAGGCCGGTGACAAGATCGCGGCCGCGAATCTCTGCCTGAAGATGGCGGCTTTCGGGATGCGCCGACCCAATGGCAGTTTTCACCGATTCGGCGGTCCGCTCGCCAACAAGTACATTGAATTCCGTTTTGATGTACCGGATGATGGCTTCGTCAAATCTATCCCCGCCAATACGCACGCTGGCGCTTTCAACTATTTCGCCCATGGAAAGAACGGCTATGTCGCTTGTCCCCCCTCCTATATCAACTACCATATTCCCGTAAGGTTCGAATATGTTAAGACCGGCGCCAAGCGCCGCCGCTCTGGGCTCTTCTATCAAAATTGTTTCCCGCGCTCCGGTGCGGGAGATTGCCTCGAGAACCGCCTTCTTTTCTACCGAGGTGCTTCTTGTGGGGATACAGACCACCACCCGGGGACGCAGCAGGCGCCTTCTCTCAAGGGCCATGGACAGGTAATGCTTCAGCATCACCTCGGTATTGTCGAAATCGGCAATGACACCCTCACGCAGTGGGCGCAGGGCAACGATATTGCCCGGCGTCCGCCCCAGCATTTTTTGGGCAGCCGCACCCACAGCCAGGACCCTTTCCGTTTGCTGTTCGATGGCTATCACCGCAGGCTCATTAAGGACAATCCCCTTGCCGCGGATATAGACCAGAATGGTTGCTGTACCGAGGTCAATGCCGATATCTGTTGATAAAGCCATCGTCCAACCTCCCCCGCCGGGCTTCAGAGGCGTTAAAGCGATTTGTCCGCTGCCTGTTAATCTATTCAACATTAAACAATCTTTTCCCTTTTTGCACAGTGAAGTTTACTGAACTTTTTCTCTTAGTGAAAGATACTTGCGGCGGGTGGCTTCACCGCCGCGTAAATGGCGCTCCGCCTTGTTTTTGTCCAGGATCCTCTTGATCTGGAGCGCCAGGTGGCGATTGATCCGCGGTAAACGCTCGGTAACATCTTTATGGACGGTGCTTTTGCTCACTCCGAAGTTACGCGCAACCTGCCGTACTGTTGCTTCTGTCTTGAGAATGTAATCGCTGATCTCCAGAACCCGCTGATAGATATAATCATGCACCGCGCAGGGCCCCCTTTGTCTTCAACTCCGCTAAATTATATGTGGGGAGCGCTTAAAAAATAACCGTGGGGGAATCTTGTGCGGCCGCCCGGGCCTCAGGGAAGAATGGCCAGGGGATCTATCCGCCTGCCCTCCTGCCATATTTCGAGGTAGAGGTAAGCAAGGGACCTTTCATCATCCTGCCTGACGGTGGCAATAGTTTCGCCGCAATGAACCCTCTGGCCCTCAACAACCCTGATTTCACCCAGGGCAGCATAGTAAGCCACCAGCCCGTTATCGTGCTTTATTTTCAATGCCTGCCCCGGGTAACCGGTGCTGATGATTTTTTCTACTGACCCGTTGAATATGGAACAGATTTCCGCATCCGGCGCAGTCTCGATCTCTATCCACTTACATCTGCGCCGCCTGACATAATCCAAGGGCGCCAGCGACTCTAAATAACTTTCATCAAATTTACGGATCAGCTTGCCCTGCACGGGCCAAACCGGTTGCGGCAAGGGCTCGACCGGCTGCACTTCGGGCCCGGTAATTGCCGGTTCAACGGCTACAGCTTCGCCGGGCTCCCTCAGCTCCGGATCGCCCTCCTGCAATCCCCGCAAGTTTTCATCTTCCAGCTCTATGAATTTGATCTTGTCAGCATAGGGGTTTATGGTCCGCAGTTGAGCCGAGCGCCACAGATATACGGCCCCGGCCAGGATCACTGCAAACAGATAGATGGAGCCTATCTGAATTATCCGCGGCCAGCGTTTGAAACCGGCCTTCAGAAGCTTCAGCGGGAAAAACAGAGTGGTGGCCAGGCGCCCTCCCCGGCCCATGTAAAACCTTAATTTCCGGATGATTTTTGTCCAGAATATTTTGATCGACAAACTCACTTTTTTGGGGGATGCCATACCCGCTCACCTCCAATGGTATTTTCTCCATTGGAGGAAAAATTATACGGTCAAGGAATAAACTTGATCACCTCTGACCCGGGATAGTAGAACAGGATGATTTGCAGATAGCTCTTGCCCTCCCTGGCTGCTCCGTCCGCCCCATACTGGCAAAGCCCCACACCATGCCCCCGGCCGCGGGCATACACGAGCAGACCATCATCCTTCACCTCCCAGGACAGGGCGGTTGAAGGCAGCCCCAGCAGCCGGCGCAGCTCTTTCCCTTCCATAAATGTTCCATTTACCCGCAGCGTTGCTATGCGCTCTCCCGGCGTTTCACTGGCTACCTCGAGGGGCGGCCGGCTGCCGGAAGCAGCGGGCATGGCAAGATCCTGATGCAAGGACGCCGCCAATTCTGTAAAGGGGATCAAGATCTGCTCGCGGTAATGCGGCGAGTGTTTACAGTAAGGGCAGTCGATGCTTTGCAGGTAGGGTAAAGGACCGCCGTTCCAGAGAGCATGCGAAGCTTCCGTTCTGCCGCCGCAGGTGGAGTGATAGACCGCCTCGATCAACTTACCCTGGTAGCAGACCGCTTCCCCCGCTGTTTCCGCAATTGCCTGTCTGATGCGCTCCAGGAAAGCCTTGCCTTCGGAGCCCCATTCCGCCACAGCCTCCGCGGGATCCTTCCAGGCCTGGCAATGCGTACTGTCCGAACAGATATCTGCGGGATGGGGAGATATGCCGCACCCGCCGCCGCCAAGGGAACGCATCTGGTGCAAAGCATAAGTGCGGGCGACTACCGCTTGGGCTTTTAGCGCTTCCATTTCAAAGGAGGAGGGCATCTCGGCCAGGAGTACCCCTTCAAGATACTTCTCCAGCTCCATAACCACAACTTCCTGCCTGTCGTTTCTGTAAAAATGGAGCTGTATACCGGCCTCCTCTTTGCTCTCTGTCCTGCCCCGGGGGCAGCCGTCGTCCTCCGGGGACAGCTCCTTCGTTAGACCCAAAGAAACTACCAGGGCGGGAAGCAGGATTACTATGAGAACAAGAGCGAAAAAGAACAGAACCGCTTTGCGGGTCATCATGATCCTCCGGCTTGCTGATTTCATCATAATATATGAGGGGTTTTGATTATTTATGATCCCTTCATTACTGGAGTATAGGCCCTTTTGAAGAATAAAGGATAGAACCCTTTGCAGCGCCCGCTGCCCTTCCGGGGCGCGCCTGGAAACACAGGCAGGGGATTTGTCGTATTGAACCAGGCATAATGCGGCTGCCGCGCCGTCTTGAGTAAATATGCCTGATAAAATTGTGTGGGGTTTGAATACGCTTCAGAAAGAATGTGATAAACAGTAGCAGGATCACTTGCCCGGCTCGGTGTTTCAGGACAACCCGCTTGCGCCCTGATCCTGCAGGCGGTCCGGGTTGTTCAGGCCGTGCCCCCCATCCCAAGGGCCTGTTCCGGCTCCTCCACAATTCGCTCGATGCGTGCGCCCAGCAAACTCAATCTCGTCTCAAGACCGCTGTGGCCGCGGCGGAGATGATGCACTCCGTACAACTCCGTTTCCCCCCGCGCTGCCAGTCCGGCCAGCAGCAACGCAGCAGCGCCCCTGAGATCGGGCGCTATGACCGGGGCTCCTGTAAGGTAAGGCCGGCCCTGAACAACTGCATGGCGTCCCTCCGCCTGAATCAGCGCCCCCATGCTGTTCAAATACTCGATATGGCGAAACCGGTTTTCAAAAACAGTTTCCACAACCATGGAGGTGCCCTCGGAAAGAGTCAGCAAGGTCATGAACTGGGGCTGAAGGTCTGTGGAAAATCCGGGATAGGGCATTGTTTTCAGATCAACCGCCATGGTCCGGCCGGATGCTGCAGCTCTCACCGCAAAAGGGCCGGCCTCTTCAACAAAGGCGCCTGCCTCTACCAGTTTCGCCAGGAGCGATTTCAGATGATCAGGCAAAACATTCTCCACGATCACATCTCCGCCGGTGATGACGCCCGCCAGGAGAAGCGTCCCCGCCTCGATGCGATCGGGAATAACCGCATGACGGGTGCCGCGCAGCCCGGAAACTCCCTCGATCCTGATTCGCGCTGTTCCGGCGCCAACAATCTGTGCCCCCATGCTGTTCAGGCAGTTGGCCAGATCAACAATTTCGGGTTCAGTTGCCGCGTTTTCCAGAATTGTCCTGCCCTCGGCCAGCGCCGCCGCCATGATCACGTTTTCCGTGGCGCCCACGCTGGGAAAATCCAGGTAGATCTTGGCCCCCCTGAGGCCTGAGGTAATCCCCTCAACACAGCCGCTGACGATATCAAACTGCGCTCCCATGGCTGCAAGACCTTTCAGGTGCAAATCAACGGGACGGGTCCCGATAGCGCAGCCGCCCGGCAGCGGAAGCCGCACTCTCTTTCTCCGGGCAAGCAACGGCCCCAACACCAGAAAAGACGCTCTCATTCGACCGACCAGGTCGGCGGGCAGTGCAGCCTGCCTCAAATCACCTGCAGATACCTGCAGAAGCCCCTGCTCCTGCCGGTAATCGACAACGACCCCCAGGTTTTCGAGAACCGCGATCATGGTGCGCACATCAAGCAGATCGGGAACCCCTTCAACAAGTACAGTATCGCCGGTAAGAAGTGTAGATGCAATAATGGGTAGCGAAGCATTTTTCGAGCCATTGGCTCGCACCCTGCCCCGGAGGGGGATCCCCCCCCTGATTATAAGCCCATCCATGGCGCCGTTCCTTTCCAAATAAAAATCTAGAAGGCTGCTGAATGCAAAACAGGTATGCCCAGGCGAATTCTAACTCTGCCGGTGGAGGCATTGCTGTACAACTCTACAAGCAGGTTCACGGGCTTTTCATCAAGAATGAACCCTTCTCCAGCCCGGGGAAGATAAGAAGCCAGCTGCACCAGCCTGTTGTTGGCATAAACACTTTGCAGACGGCCGCCCATCGAATTGATCAGCTCCGTACCCAGGTTCAGCGGATCCTGATCCCCGACCAGATAGCCCTCTACGCTCCAGCTCCTGGAGCTGTCTGCAGAACGGCAGCCAATAGCCCTTTCCATCCGCTGCCACAGATTGGCGCATTCCAGCCGGTCGCTGCCGCTGATCTGAAGCAGTGACTCCCCTTTTTCATAGCCTGGCTGCATTGACCAGCGGCATTCTGTCAGCACAGGCTTGCTGCGGTCACCAGCCCCGAAGAAAGTGATAATCCTATCCCCGTCACCTTCATCAACCAGGCAGGAAGTCTGATATAGAATGTTTTCAACACCGCAGAGCTTTAACCCTTTTTCCAATTCAAGCCAGGGGTCTTTTTTTTTCACCGGCTCATGGGAGGGCAAACTGAGTAATCCCAGAACTAGTAGCGATATAATCAGGGTACGCAGAGACACCGGCGGCGCCTCCCTTCTAGAGGAAGCTAAGGATATTATTGCCCGCGCATCACCTGATTATCCCAACCGACAGGCGCTTGCTGCTATTTTGAAGGCTGCCCCCCTGAAAACCCGGTTTGACCCAACCCGGTCTTCAACACCGAAAGCAGCGCCGTGCCTTTTCCCCGGCGTTCCCCGCTCCCATGTTACCTGCAGGGCCAAGCAGCGAATCCGATCTAGATCACAAATTTAACCGGCACCCCGGCCTCGGCCAACAAATCTTTGGACAGATCGTCGGGGTAGCTCTCCGCCAGGCAGATTCGGCTTATTCCTGCATTTATCAGCATTTTTGCGCAGACAACGCAGGGAAAATGGGTGCAATAGAGGGCGGCTCCCTTGATGGCGACACCGTCCACGGCAGCCTGGATGATGGCATTCTGCTCCGCATGAAGGCCCCGGCAGAGCTCATGCCTTTCACCCGAGGGGACATTCAGTTTCTCCCTGAGACAACCGGTCTCTGCGCAATGCTTCAGGCCCGTGGGAGCCCCATTGTATCCCGTAGCCAGAATCCGTTTTTCCAGAACCAGCAATGCGCCGACCCGGCGCCGCAAACAGGTGGAACGCGAAGCCACTACCCTTGCTATCTCCAGAAAATAATGATCCCATCCCGGTCTTTCAGACACCAAGGACACCCTCCTCCGTCTGCTAAACAGATGCCATGCTGCCTGTACGCTCACGCAAGCCCGACCTGCTCATTCACATTGGCTGACAATGGGAAAATCACGGCAGAGGGCCTGGACCCTGTGCTTCAGATCTCCGAGTACTGTTTCATTGGTGCGGTAAACAATGGCTTCATTGATCATCTGCGCAATGGCTTCAATCTGCTGCGGTCCCATCTGCCGAGAGGTTATCGCAGGGGTGCCCAGCCGCAGGCCGCCGGCTATCCGCGGACTGAACGGATCAAAGGGGATAGAATTTTTATTCGTGGTGATTCCGATCCGCTCCAGCAGTTTTTCAGCTTCCAGCCCTGTTATCTTCTTGGATCTCAGATCCACGAGGACAAGGTGGGTGTCGCTGCCGCCTGTCACCAGCTCAAAGCCCTCTTCAATCAGGCTCGCCGCCAGTGTTTTCGCATTTTCCACAACCCGGGCCTGGTACGCCGCAAAGTCGGGGGATTGCGCTTCTTTTAAAGAGACGGCTTTTGCTGCGATGACATGCATCAGCGGTCCTCCCTGCAGCCCCGGAAAAACCGCCTTGTCAATAAGCGAAGCATATTCACGGCGGCAGAGGATGATCCCCCCGCGCGGGCCCCGCAGTGTTTTATGGGTTGTCGTTGTCACCGCCGCAGCATGGGGAACAGGGCTGGGGTGGAGGCCGGCGGCGATCAGGCCGGCAATATGAGCTATATCTGCCATCAGCAGAGCGCCAATTTCCCGGGCAATATCCTGAAAAGCAGCAAAATCAATCTGCCGCGGATAGGAGGTGGCCCCGGCAATGATCAGCTTCGGCCGCGCCTGGAGCGCCTTTTGCCGGACTGCCTCCATATCAAGCAGGCCGCTGCCGCCGTCCACACCGTACGAGTGTGCCTCGTAATAACTCCCGCTTATATTCACCGGACTTCCGTGCGTCAGGTGCCCGCCGTGGGCAAGATCCATCCCCAGTATGCGATCCCCGGGTTTCAAAAAAGCCAAAAATACAGCCATGTTGGCCGAGGAGCCGGAGTGCGGCTGAACATTGGCATGATCGGCCCTGAACAGCTGCTCCGCCCTGGCGCGGGCCAGCTGTTCCACCCGGTCCACGTAACGACATCCGCCATAGTAACGGGCTCCGGGGTAACCCTCGGCGTACTTGTTTGTCAAAACCGAGCCCTGGGCCTGCAGAACTGCCCTGCTGACCAGGTTCTCCGAGGCGATGAGTTCAAGACCATCCTGCTGCCGCCTCTCCTCAGCTTCGATGGCCCCCGCGATCTCCGGATCAACACGATGCAGCTCGCTGAGATGGCACTTTTCTTTCACCGCTTCAGACCCCCGTCAGCCCTTTTCGGGCGATTATTTTCTTTGTCCCCGCTTCTCGATAAGGCAGATCTTCTCCAACCTGCGGCTGTGCCGCCCCCCCTTAAAAGAGCTTTTCAAAAAGACATCCACAATTTCCAGCGCCGGCCCGGAACCTGTCACCCTCGCCCCCAGGGTCAGAACGTTGGCATTGTTGTGCTCACGGGCGCAGCGGGCTGAAAAAGTATCGCCGCAGAGGGCAGCCCTGATCCCGGGATACTTGTTTGCCGCAATGGTCATGCCGATACCGGTGCCGCAAACCAAAATCCCCAGCGTACATTCTCCGGCGGCCACGGCTTCTATGAGCGGCAAAGCTATATCGGGGTAATCAACGCTATTTTCACAGAAAGTGCCAAAATCCGAAACATCCGCTCCCTTATCGCCCAGTTGCACCCTGATCAGATCCTTCAGAACAAACCCCGCGTGATCACTGCCCAGGGCTATCTTCACTGTCTCCACCCCTTTCCAGGATCTCCGCAATTCTTGCGATCCCGGCACGGAGTTCCTCGTAAATTCTTCGGTAATCCTCCAGGCTGCCGCCGTAAGGATCGGCCACCTCCGGGTTTCCGGCCATGCCGGCAAATTCTTTCAGCAGAAAAGTTTTGGATGCAGCGCCGGGATACCTGTGCAGCAGCTGCATACGATGCTGCCGGCTCATCACCAGGATCAGGGAGGCCCCGGCCACAAGCTCCTCGCTCAAAAACGACGAAACGTGGGAGTCCAGATCGATACCGGCCTCGCGCATTACCGTGCGGGCATGCCCGGAAGCCCTTTCCCCATCCACTGCCGCCAGCCCCGCAGAAACCACCTCCAGGTTCGGAATGCCGGTGCGGCCCTTCCACTCCCGGAGCAGCAGGGCCGAAGCCATGGGACTGCGGCAGATATTTCCGGTGCAAACAAATAAAACCCGTTTCACCATCTCTGTCAATTTATCACCTACACCCTTATTGTCCGCTGCGCTGCCTTGCGCAGCCGGTTCATCAGCGCCGCTCCCAGGCCCCGGGACGGGATCCCCTCCGCCAGGATCAACTCCACCCCCTGCGCATCAAAGCGGCGCAGTGCCGTAAAAAGATCCCTCGAAGCCAGCCGAAGCCCGCCCGGACCGGGCGGAACCTGCCAGAGGCCCACCTTGAATCCCTTTTTCCGATAGAATTCCGCCAGCGATTCGATCAGGGCGCGCCCGCCGGCACAGGAACCGGTAATCAAAAACAGGGGAGCGCGGGGAGCATAATGACAATATTTCATCCCCGGGGAAAGGGGAGAGTCTTTCTTGCCGGCATGCGCCTCCGACACCTCCCCGGCCAGGGTTCTCTCCAGCTGTTCCCTGCAAATGCCGCCGGGACGCAGGATCACGGGCTCCCCGCCGCTCAGATCGAGAACTGTTGACTCCAGACCAAGGGGACAGGAACCCCCGTCAAGAACGGCATCAATCCTTCCCGCCAGATCTGCAAGCACATGGCTGGAAGCGGTGGGGCTGGGGCTCCCCGAACGGTTGGCGCTAGGAGCGGCAATAGGGACTCCGGAGGCCCGGATCAGGCTCAGGGCCACCGGATGGGCGGGCATGCGCACCGCTACCGTAGGCAAGCCGGCACTGACCTCCCGGGGCAACACTGCGGAAGAGGGCAGCACCAGGCTAAGCGGTCCGGGCCAGAAACGCTTCATCAGCTTCATTGCGCTTTGCGGGATACAAGAGGTCACCTCTTTAACCTGCTCCAGGCTCGCCACATGGACAATCAGCGGGTTGTCCGGCGGGCGGCCCTTTGCCACAAATATATTCCTTACCGCCTTCTCGTTCGCAGCGTCAGCTCCCAGCCCGTACACAGTTTCGGTGGGAAAAGCCACCAGGCCGCCGCGGCGGATGATCCGGGCCGCAGCAAGAACCGTATCCCTGCGGGGGGGCAGCAGCAGTGTATTGCTGATCCGTAGCACTTTCGCCATCAGCTCTCCTCCACGCCGCCGCTGCTCAAAATTCTTCAACAACCAGCTGGGCAATATTTGTCGCATGATCGGCAATCCGCTCCATATTGCTCAGAACATCGAGGTAGATTACCCCGGAAGGGGGGTAACATTTTTTAGTATTGATCCTTTCAATGTGCGCTTTCCGCAGAACCTTTTCCAGAAGGTCCACCTCGTCATCCTCGACCATGACCATGCGGGCCAGGGGTTTGTTCTCCGTTTCAAAGGCCTGGATGGCCCGCTCCAGCATAACATTGATCTTTTCATAGATCATGCTGAGCTCTTCCAGGGCCTGCTTGGAAAAGGGAAGCCTGTCCTCAACCTTGACTTCGGCCAGCTGCTTGATATTGGTTGCGTGATCACCGATCCTCTCCAGATCATTTGCCGCCGACATGAAGCTGCCCACGATCCTGGATTCGGCTTCGGTAAGGGGGTTTTGTGAAAGTTCCGCCAGGAAAACATTGATCCCCTCCTCAAGGCTGTCCAGCAGATCCTCCATCTGGTCGATGTGCGCCCCTTTTTTTAAATC
>JAPXLS010000063.1:0-11405 GCA_033809435.1 Bacillota bacterium | reverse complement strand
CTGCTGCAGTTCCGGCCAACCTGGTTTTTCCCCCTGCCGGACCCGGAACGCCCTGTTATCATTTCTAGTTATTCGTTTTCGGGCCCCTTTATCCTGCCGCCCGCCCTTGCCGCTGCTGCAGCCCCCTGGATCCTGCGCCATTTATAAAGAAAAACAGGAACCAAAACAATTTTAGCGAATACTATCAGGATATTGCACCGTTACCTGGAACAGGAGCAGCCAACGGGATTGAAAACAGAATTTGAAAAAGCAAGCCTTATGGGCGAAGAAAGCATCAGCCGGTTGCTCTGGCGTTTTTCCCTGCCGGCCACCGTAGCCATGGCTGTGACAGCGTCGTACAACGTAGTTGATGCTGCTTTTGTGGGGCGTCTGGGGAGCGAGGCTTTTGCCGCCCTCTCGGTGGCTTTTCCCGCCCAGATGATCTTCGGCGCCCTGGCTATCGGCACCGGCGTGGGCGCCGGCTCCCTGATTGCCCGTTCGCTGGGCGCCGGAAAACCGGAAGGAGCCCTCATCGCGGTGGGCCAGGTTATCACCCTGGCCCTGACATTTGGTTTTATCCTGACCCTGGCCGGGCGGTTCTTCCTTGAGCCCATGCTGGTTCTCTTCGGGGCCACACCGGGGATTCTGCCCTTCTGCGCCGAATATATGTCGGTGATCACTGACGGCGCCGCCATGCTGTTCATTTCATTCATGCTCGCCCACACCATCAGGGCTGAAGGAAACGCCATCTTCCCCATGACGGTGCTGATTGCCTCTGCCGTCACCAATATTATCCTTGACCCCATATTTATCTTTGTACTGCAGATGGGAATCAGGGGAGCAGCCATCGCCACCCTTCTGGCCAAAGCGGTCAATATCGCCTGCTACCTCTGGTACTACCTGGGCGGCCGGAGCGCCCTGAAAATTGCCCTGCGCCACCTGAAGCCTCACCTCAAAACCATCCTGGAAATCTACCAGGTGGGACTGCCTACCATTTTGATCCAGGTATCGTTCAATACATCCCTGATCATTGCCAACAAGGTTCTCGGCGGCTTCGGTCATGTACCCATCGCCGTGATGGGGATTGTCATGCGCCTGCAGCAGTTCGCCACCATGCCGGTAATCGGGATCAACCAGGGTATGCTTCCCATTATCGGGTTCAATTACGGCGCAAAAAAATATCCCCGCATCCGCGAGGCGGTGATCAAGGGCCTGGTAGCGGCGGCCCTCTTTGGCGCAGCCGCCTCTCTCTGTTTCCTGATCCTGCCGGGCCCCTTCCTGCGCATCTTCACCGATGAAAAAACGCTGCTGCAGGAGGGAGAGGCCGCGCTGAGAATCATGGTGCTCATGTACCCGCTCATTGGTGTACCCCTCATCAGCGGCGCTTTTTTCCAGGGCATTGGCAAGGGCATCCCGGCCCTGCTCCTGGCCCTGCTGCGCCAGTTTTTGCTCTACATTCCGCTCATACTTCTTCTGATGCGGCCCTTTGGCCTTGTGGGGATCTGGTCTGCCGCCCCCCTGGCCGACTTCCTGACCTTTATCATTGCCATGATCCTGGTAACGGGAGAGCTGAAGCGCATGGGCATACCGCTTTACCACCGCCCCTGCGAGCCCCGGGAGGAACGGCCCCTTTTGCCGTGATGCCTTTTCTCCAACAAGGCGGCAGAGCGAAGCAGCTTGCCGAATTCGAATATAACAATGAGCAGCGCGGGCACAAGCAGCATGTAGATCAGTCCGGACCTGGTCCGGGCAAAATCCAGGATATATCCGGCGTAAGGAATGGTGAATTCACCTATACCGAGGATACTTTCCCCGGGAACCGGCGCCGGCTCATCCACACCGGAGGCGTCACCGCGGATGGTAAATGTCAGCCCTTCTGCGCTGTTCACCGCCGCTATACGGCTGACGGAAGACTGCGCCGGATTGGCGGGATCGGTAAAAATAATAACATCATCTACTGTTAAATCCTCCGGTTTCACGGCCTTTACCGCCAGCAGGCTTCCGGGGCCGAAAGCCGGCTCCATGCCGCTTCCCGCGACAATGTAGAACTGCCGCCCGGCCAGTTCGGGGGCCTTCCCGGTAACCCTCATCTGGATAAGGGCATAGAGCAGTACCGCCGCACAGGCCAGCAGGATCACCAAAATTATATCCCCCGCTATTGATCCCCCACCCGGGCGGCGGCTGCGGCGCCGCTGCAGCGACTCGAGCCTTTGCCTCTCGGAGCGCGTCATTGTGATCTGCTCGCTGAAAATCTGTTTATCCATCGTCACAAATACCCCTTTTTTACCACGTCAAAGGCCCTGTTTGGGAAGGACATTTTCATATCCCGATTGCTTCCATCGAATGGGGGAGCGGGCGGCTGTTCAGGATGATATTTTCACCCGTCCCCGTTCCTTCAAAAAGAAGATAGGTCGCCCCGCCGGCCAGGGCCGAAGCAAGGGCAATGATGAGCAGGCTTTTGAGTATTCTCAATTTCATAATGATCCCCTTCTGTTTGGGCATCTGTCTCCACCCGGCGCGGGTTCATACGCGGAATTCCGGAAACTGCCGAAAAACCCTTCAAAGGCAAGGGTTTCTCACGGTCCGGGCTGTATATACTGCTGTCCGCTGTCTTGATACTATCTTAAACAAAAATCTCCCCATATTCAACACCAGCCGCCAAAAACCGCCCTTCAGGGGGAAGGGTTTGACCGGCGCCCTGATCCCGGCGGCAAATTTTTAACTTGCCGCAAGCTGCTCCGTGATGTCATGAAGAGCCTTGCTGCATTTTTCCCGGATCACGATCTCTGCGGCATTATCAAAATCTGTTGCCATGAGGTTGATAATGATCAGCTTCTTCGCCAGCTGCGGCAAAAAGGCCACCGGATAGACCACCAGGCTGCTGCCGGCCACCAGCATGAGATCACATTGACAGCGCAGGATCTCCTCGGCCTCGTAAAACAGAGGGGGCATGGGGTCGCCGAAAAGAACCACATCGGGGCGCAGCACATCAAAACAGTTTCGGCAAAGGGGGGGTATCCTCTTCAGCTCCACCTGCTGGACCAGTTCCTCGAAGGCATAGCGTTTCTTGCAGCCCTGACAGTAACCGGAGCGCAGGTGCCCGTGCACCTCCCAGACCCTGCGTGAACCCGCTTTCACATGCAGACCGTCAATATTCTGGGTCACCACCCCCTTGAGAAGCCCCATCTCCTCCATCCTTGCCAGGGCATAATGTCCCTCATGCGGTTCGGCCAGCGTGATATGTGCAAAGCGGTTAAAGGCGGCTTCATAGAAAAGACGGGGATTGTTCTGCAGGACCTCTACCGTAGCTGTCTTGATGGGGTCAATTTTCTCCCAGATACCTGTCCCGGGGGTTCGAAAATCCGGAATTCCGCTTTCCGTGGAAAGTCCGGCGCCGGTCAGGCTGTAGAACCCGGCACTTTCCCTGATCAGGGCGGCAGCCTTCTCGATCTGAACCTGGTACTCCATTTTTACATCCCTCCGTAAACCGCATGGAATTAACTATTTCTACAATATTCAATTGTTTGTTTATTAGTTCTATTCTTGAATCGCCGATTCCTGTTTCTTGTTTAAATTTTGGGGGGTCTTGCATGTTGCCATGAGGTGCGGAATGCAGATTGAGATTTAACGGCGGCCGACAGGCGTTCCCTGGTCCCTGTGCCGCAGCCTTAAAAAGAGCTTTGCCCGTCAGAAGGGGCCGCTGCAGGCTCGCCTGCTTGCCTGGAGGCAAGATAGACGCCGCAGAGGATCAGGATGCCGCCGGCAACAAGCGCCGGGCTGAAGGGCTCTCCCAGAACGCAGACCGCCGTAAGCACGGCAATGATGGGGCATAGATTGGCCAGTAGACCCGCCTCCGTCGATGGGAGGTGCGGCAGGCCGTAATTCCAGGTGCTGGTGGCGATACCGCCTGAAACAATACCGAGATAGGCTATGAGCAGCCAGCATTTCAAGCTGACCGGCTCATATCCGCAGCGGTAAAATTCAAACAGGGCAAAGGGGACCAGAAAAATGAATCCGTAGAACATGTTTCCCGCAGTAACAATATGCCGGGGCAACCTTCTCAGGATAACCTTGCCCGTCAACAGATATATGGTAAAACAGAGATCACTTGATATGATCAAAATATTCCCCAGCAGGGGGGCTGAACCGCCGGCACGATCATCATAGAACAGCACGAGCAAGGCCACCCCGATAAATGAACACACCACACCGGCCACCTTGGGTATTGTAATCTTCTCCTTCAGAAACAACCAGGCCAGCAGCAAGGTGTAAAGGGGCAGGATCCCCTGAAGCAACCCCGCTGTTGATGCCGAAGTATAGAGTATTCCATAATTGAAAAGGAGGTAGTAAAGTGTGATCCCGATGAAACTGGAAAAAGCGAGAGGCGCACACAGCAGCGGCTTCAAACCGCTTTTTTTCATGCTGTAGGGAACAAATACCGCCGCAGCGATGCCAAATCTCAGAGTAGCCATCAGTACAGGGGCCGTCTCTTCAACAGCAATCTTGGTCACAACAACGCCCGTCCCCCAGATAACCATCGACAGAATAATTGCCATTCTTGCTGCAGCCTTGCCCTTTTCCCTGTTGTGCAATAGATCGATATCCTTTGGTATTGTATTTTGCGGCGCCGCTGCGGCAATATGGGGCCCCTGGAACTATTCGCTGATCCGGCAATTCCACAGGCCGGGCTAAAAATCCTTCATGAACACCCTCAGTTTCACTTTCAGCCATTTACCCTTCCATTCCTTGGCTTCGAGCTTGCCGAAGAGGAGCTTCCCCGCATCCATGAGCCGCGCCGGCACCTCGTTCTTATCGCGCGGCAGGTAGCCCAGTTTACGCTCCTTCCGGTCATAGATAACCACCGCAAGATGATCATGA
Organism: Bacillota bacterium; assembly: GCA_033809435.1. Taxonomy (GTDB): domain Bacteria; phylum Bacillota; class Dethiobacteria; order DTU022; family DTU022; genus JAAZIN01. Next base: position 6,548 of record JAPXLS010000063.1, on the reverse strand, counting down.
GCATTTTCGGGTTCGCGGCGGAAAAGCAGGGGATCGCCAACATTGAGCTCGGGTTCAACCCGATCAAGATCCAGGTATCCGGTCCCGGCGATATGGCATTCCAGGAGGAAGATCTCCTGGATATAGGGTGCAATAATCCCGGTACCGCCGCCAAGGTAGCCCTGGATCAGCTTCCAAATATCCCCGCCGGCAGGCACCAGTTTTCCGCTCATAAAGAAACCTCCCTCAGTGAACCGTAAAGGACGACCCGCCTCCGGCCGGCGCCGCGAGGATGGCCAGATACGATTGCCGGCGCCGTTCCAGATCTGCAATCTGTTTCTGCACGGCCTCCTGCTGCGCGGCAATCCAGCCGGCATCATCGAGTTTATCCCTGTAATTGAAGGGAAACTGTTCCTGCATTCCGGCAATGCATTTGAGCATCGCCCTGATCTTTTTCTCCATCTTTTCAGCATCGGCTGCCAGCTGCTCCAATGTGTTGGACTCCGCCCGAAAGCACTCCTCCTGTTCCGAAAGAAGAAGCTTCAGCGTCTGCAGCTCCTCAAGGTCGCCGTTCCGGTAGGCGGTGAGCACCCTTTCCCAGATATGTTGAAAGTTTTCCGGAAGCTCTTCATTGAAATCGGGATGAAGCTTGCGCACCAGTTCGCGATATATTTTTTTCAGCTCCCGCGCCCCTGCAGCAGAAAGAGCCGGCAGCCGGTTGTGATATTCGGCCCATTCGATCTTCCGGCCCAGGTCGCGCAGCTCTTCGATCCACTGCTGCAGTTCTTCATCAAGGAGTCTCTCGATGAACTCCGGATCCGGCTTCTCCCCCCTGTTGCGGGAGGCCTGGATCAGCTCGATCTTTCTTCGCAAACGCAGGACTTCATTGCGCACCGTGAAAAGGCGGTACTGTTCCTTGCCGACGAGGGCATAGTACCTGGCCTCCAGATTGGGCTTGACCGCAGCCAGAAGTTCATCCCGGTGGGTGATCAACTTGATCAGCTCCTGCCGCAGGGCCCGGCAGCGATCCCTGAGTTCGGCAAATTCCCGGGAAATATTCAGCTCTCCTCCCAACTTGCCAGCCCCCTTTTTAATTATTTACCCGTCCGGCGCTATCGGTGCAGGGCCATAAATCGCTCCGCGTAATAGATCCAGAGCCGGTTGAAATAGCCGGGAAAATAGAAATCGGCGGCGTGACCGGCCCGCTGGAGCTCGAGCACCGCGCACCCTTCGTTCCCCGCAGCAAGGTACGCTTCCCGGAACCGCGCTGCTGTCTTGCGAGAAACCGTTCCATCCCCGGTGCCCTGACAGATCAGGCAGGGAGGGCTCTTTGCATCTATGAGGAGCTCCACATCGATCCATTCCGCCGCCCGGCCCAGGGCCGGCAGAAAGCCCACATGATTGGCCGGGTAAAGGGGGAGAAAACCCCTGATCTTTATTTCATCGCTGAACAGATCGGGATAACGGCCGCTCGAAGCGGCCAGGGCCGCCGCCGTGGCCAGCTGCCCCCCGGCGGAGCCGCCGGAAATAAAGACAGAATGAAGATCCAGATCATAGGCGGCGCCATGACGGGCCAGATATTTGGTGAATGCACCCAGGTGGCGAACCATGTCATCAAGGGTGAAAGGACCGCTCAGCCCCGGCGGCGCCAGGCAATGCTGCAGCGGCGCCAGCTTGACCAGATCGGTCAGCCCGTACTGCACATCAAAAACGGTGTAGCCCCGGGAGGCAAAATATTTGTTCACCTGCATCATATTGGAGAAACCCTTGTCTCCGCTGATCCAGGCTCCGCCGTGAATGCGGATCAGCGCAGTTCCCCGGCCAGGCAGGCCCGTTCCCCCTTCAGGGGGCATGAATACATCGCAGCTCAGCTCCAGCCCCTCATCCACACCGCTGCCGCCCCGGTAAAAGACGATGTCTTTTTCATAGCAGTATTCACCCGGGGGGATCCCCAAAAAATAAGCAGGCAGGGAAAAAGGAGTGTCCAGGAAATGATCTTTCCAGGCGAGGCCCGCCCCGGGCATTCCGCCAAAAACCCGGTTAAATTCGCTCTCCGCACCGCGGCAGGTTCCGGGCATAGCGGCCAGCGGCAGCAGGTACAGGGTAAAGCAGAGAAGCCCCAGGATTCCGGTAAAGAGGGCTGCAGCGCTGCCCGGGTTGTATTGCAGCTTCAGCAACAGGAGAGCGGTGCTCAGCAGAATAAAGGCATGGAAAAGCGAAAAGCCGGAAAGAAGCGACTCCACCAGCTGGGGCGCTTTCTCGAAAAAGATAGAACTGTCCCCGGCCAGAAGGAAGTATATCGAAGCAGACCCTGCGGTGAGGTAAAGACAGCATATAGCGATGACTGTTTTTTTCAGACCGCGCCTGCCTTCCGGCCGGCCTTTCCGGAAGCCCCGCCGCAGCGGATAGCCCCTTTTGGCGGCAGCCAGGGTCTCCCAGGCCATGAACGACCCTGCAAGGAGGACGGCAAAATAGATAAAATAAATCCCGCCGTAGATAATGCGGTTGAACCGGTCTGTATAAACAGCCGCTACCAGAAGGTTCAGCGCAGCCAGCGCGGCCAAACCGCCGATCATAGCCGTCAGGCAAAGATAGCCCAGGCGGTGCAGGGAGCTTCCCAGGCAATCGCTGCGCTCAACTGCACGGTCATTCAGGTAGACAAGCAGGTTCAACAACGCCAGGGCCAGCAGGAACAAGAGGCCAAATATATTGTCCGCCGCCGCACAAACCGGCGCAACAAGGTGAAGCAGCCCGCCCGCCGCAGCTGCAAGAGAGACCCCCAGGGTCAGGGCGCTTGCAAAATAAATAAGTTTAACCCTTCTGTTGCCCATGCCTTCACACTCTCCGGCGAAACTGAAATCTCTGGCAGGGAACTATCAGCGATCCGTTAAAGTGGCGCCGGCTGATCGGAGTCCGCAAAGACAATCCGTCATATCAAACTATGCATAAGTTCGACGGTGCAAGGCCTCTTTCCTCCCGCAGTCCGGTATGGAGAAAGAGGCACAACCTGTCAGGGGCGGCAAGGCGAGGGGAACTGACGCCTGGCAACTCACATTTCGGCATAAAGCCCTTCAATTTGATCCAGATATTTGTCCAGCACCACCCGCCGCTTTACCTTCATGGTCTGTGTGAGCATGCGGTTTTCAATGGAGAAGTCCTCCCCCAGAAAGACAAATTTCTTTGGAATTTCATAGCCGCCGAAAGCGTCCTTCAAGAAGGCGGTAATCTCCCGCTCCATCATGGCGGTAAACTCTTTATTCGCCAGCAGCTCCTGCGGGTCGCTGGAAAAACCCATTTCTGCAGCCCAGCGGGCGGTTACTTCGAAATCGGGAACCACCAGGCAGACGTTGAAAGGCTTGCCATCACCGTAGATCATGGCGTTGGCCACATAGGGAATCAGCTTGATCTCTTCTTCAATGGCTGCCGGAAATACATATTTCCCATTAAGCAGCTTGTACTGCTCCTTGATCCTTCCTGTGATCCAGAGGTACCCCTCTTCATCCAGGCTGCCGCGGTCTCCGGTCCTGAGGCCGCCGTCGGGGGTCATCACTTCGGCTGTCTGCGCAGGCTTGTTGTGATAGCCTTTCATGATATTGGGGCCGTACACTATTATTTCACCGTCTGTAGCGCCCTCTTCAACAGCGGAGCTGTCGATAACCACCCTTTGCCCTTCCAGGACCCGCCCCACGCTGCCCAGGCGCCAGTTCTGCCGGCTGTTCATCGTAACTGCAGGGGCGGTCTCCGTAAGGCCGTAGCAGTCGTAGATGGGCACTCCCACATCATCAAAGAACTCGGCAATCTCCTTGTTCATTACCGCGCTGGCGGTAAGGGATCCCACCACCCGTCCGCCCAGGGCGGCCCTGATCTTAGAAAATACCAGTCTGTCGAGAATAGAAAACTGTAAATTGGTCAGGGGGCTCGATTCTCCACGCCCGGCCAGCGCTCTCTTCTTTCTGGCCACGGTGCAGGCCGCGTCAAAAAGCCTCTTCTTGATGCCGCCGGCATCGCTCATCTGCATCTGGATGCCGTCATAGATCTTGTTGAAGAGGCGGGGCACACAGATCAGGTAGTGCGGCCGGATCCTCTTGATATCCTCGGTCAGGGTGGTCACGTCCCTCATGAAGCCGATGGCGCCGCCGAACTGAATCCAGTTGTTGATCTCGGCGCTCAGGGCATAGGAGTGCGCCCAGGGCAACATGGAGATGGCCACGCACTCTTCATTGAGTTCCGGGTAGATCTTGTAGCCCGCCCTGGAGCAGTACGTCAGATTCCCGTGGGTCAGGAGTACCCCTTTGGGCTCGGCAATGGTCCCGGAGGTATAGATGAGGACGGCAATGTCATCATGATGGGGTATTTCCGGCGCGGCCGGGTACTCCCGCCCCGCCTTTTCCAGGGCGGCCAGGCTGTTCCCGCCTTCCCCTTCCATGACATAGATATGCTCCAGGGTCTTGACCTCCTCCGGGAAATCCTTCACCTTCTCGTAAATTTCCGGAGTGGAAACCAGGAGAAATTTGACAGCGCTGTCCTTGATGATATATTTCCATGTTTGCGCCAGCTCCTGCTCGTACATGGGCACATAGCGGGCCTTGCGGCCATAAGCGGCAAAGGCAAGAACCACCCACTCCGGGCGGTTCGAGGAAATGATCCCCACGGCATCTCCCTCGCCAATGCCCAGCCGGGCCAGGCCGCCGCGGGCGTTATCGATGCGGCTGCCGATTTCCCCGTAGGTGATGGGATCAAGGGTGCCCCCCTCGTTATGCATCCAGAAGAGGACATTGTCTTTAAATTTCCTCTCGCCGTCCATCCACCACTCCACAAGATTGTCCGGTTTCTCATAGGTCCACATGAATGATCCCTCCGGTTTTTGCAGTGTTATTTCCACCGGGGCGAAACCCGGTGCGCAGCTCCGGTGGCGCGGATTATTGAAAAGCTTGTCTATTGTTGCTATCTTTCAACTTTCAACAAATGTTGCCCGCTTCCTGCTTATCTTGAAATTAAGTGATCAATGAGTCAGGGGGACGTTGACTTTGACTCACCTCGAGGACGGGGTTCTCCACCCGAACAGATCCGGGCCGGTCATGGGCAGACCCCATATTTTGGGGGGAACAAACTATTTGGCTGAGTACAGGGGTCGGTGTTTTTAACTCATTTCGAGGGGCAAGGGCCTGGCCCCGCCATAATTGTTACAGGCCGGATGCTGCCCGGTTAACAATCAATTTGTGGTCAATTTGTTTAGTTTCTAAACCCCCAGGGTGATTACTTTTCATGGAATATATAATATAATCCTTCCAGGAGATTAAAAACAGCTTGAAAGGGATGATCCGGGTGAGGTGGAGGTTTACAGTAATTGTATGCGTTTTGCTCTTGTTAACGATGCTGCCTATTGTAGCGGCGGCAAACGGGACAGTGATCGGGGAACCGCTTGATTTTACACTGGACAGCGGGGACGATGATTATCCCGGCACATCGGGCGATGGCTGGGCCTGGGACGAAGGTTCAAAGACGCTGACGCTATCGGGGGTTAATATCGACGTGGGGGCTGAAGAGGAGGGCTTTGCCATCAAGCTCCCTGACGGCGCTGAAATTGTCCTGGCAGCGGGCACTGACAACAGCGTTTCCAACAGTTGCGGCGATGCTATTTATGGTAAAGGCAGCCTGGTGATCACCGGCGGCGGCAACCTGACTGTCTCTGCGGACAGAGAGGGCATTTATGCTGGCAGAGGCAATCTCAGCATCAGTGGCTGCGGCGAGATCTCCGTCACCTCGGAAAACTATTACGGCATCGATATCTACGGCGATATCACCATCAGCGGCTGCGGCGAGGTCGCTCTTGCTTCGGAGGATGGCGACGGCATCTACGCTTCTGGGGCTGTGCTGATCAGCAATTGCGCTAAACTGTCCATCCAGGCGGCAGACGACGGTATTTATGCATATGGCAGCGTAATGATCAGCAATTGCACCGATGTCAAAGTTGAGCTTGCCCCCGGGGAGGGGAATGGGGGCGATTACGCGCTCACGGGGGAAGGCCTCCTCGGCAGCGGCATCTCCGCGGGGGAGACTGTGACGGTTACCCACAGCGCCCTGACAGTTTCAGGCGGCTATTTTGGCATCTGTACTGGTTATGGCAATGATTACCCGGGTGGCGACATCGCAATCAATCAGAGCTATGTTCACGCCTGCTGCGATGAAAACGGCTATGCCGCCATCTTTGCCGGAGACAACCTGCCCTACGGCGAAGGTGAGCACGCCAGGATCGTGCTCAACGGCTGCGTCATCACCAGCCCCTCCGCAGGTTTGGTGCTCGATGTAAATATCGAACAAGAGAGCGGGGATCTAAACTGCCAGTCCATCACTGACCTGGATGGTACCTGGATAATCACCAGTTGGGATCAGGCTGTCAAGGATGTAACGATCGAACCCCTGGCTGCATACACGCTGACCTATGACGCCAACGGCGGCAGCGGCTCGGTGGCCGATGCGAACAGCCCCTATTCTGCGGGGGCCACCGTGACAGTGCTGCCCAGCGCCTTTACCGCCCCGGCCGGCAAGACCTTCACCGGCTGGAATAC
>JAPXLS010000062.1:0-11490 GCA_033809435.1 Bacillota bacterium | reverse complement strand
AGTGGAGATGGATGGTACAGTTTCGCAAAGAGGAATGGCCCGTTTTCGCGCCGAACTTGAAACGCTTCGCCGACACCTTGGCGATGATTACCTAGAGCGTATCGAAAAACGGGTTAAAGACCACAGGAGTGAGATAATCATTGCTGTGGAAAACATAAATAGTTGATACCCGGCTGGCGGCTAAGAATTTATGCGAGAGTCACGCGAACCTACTTGGCAGACATGAACCTCGAAAAACAGGATGACAGGCTTATCAGTCTTGTTTTTGCATCTCGCAATATTTCTCCTGCTTGTTGCAGCCTGTATTTTACAATTGTCTCCTGATTATTATCTGTCATAACCGGATACCTTCCCGATAAACGCTTTCAAAAAACGGGGATGCCTTCAAAGCACATGTCCTTGCGTGCCAGCGGGATTACCGAGAGAGCTACACCGGTTTTGAAACCTATTTTCCAGGCAATATCATATACAAGATCCCTTTTGGATTTATTTAAGCTTTGGAGAATCACCAACAGATCGATGTCAGAGCCGTCAGTGTGTTCCCCTCGGGCAAAGGAGCCAAAAAGCAGCACTTCCACGGGTTCGCCCAGGGTAAGCCCCAGCTGATCACGAAACCTATGAACGATTTCTTTACCTTTACTGATTGATATCTTCACCGCTGTTTACCACACAATATATATTATTTAACTGCACAACAATTATATGGCATTTCGTTGTTGAGTCAAAGTTGTTGCTATCCGCAAGAAGCCCAGGAAAAGCAGAAGAACAAAATGTACATTAAAATTGGCTCCCCAGGCAGGACTCGAACCTGCAACCTACCGGTTAACAGCCGGTCGCTCTGCCATTGAGCTACTGAGGAACCTTGATGTAATTATAGCGAATGCTTTTGAATTCGTCAAGGTTTTTGATGCCTCTTTGATGCCGCTTGGGCCGCTAGTGACGTCGCTATTCGTCTCTCCTGTTCTGGATCCGGTTGACTACAATGGTCGTTACGGAGATAACGATGGCCACAGCGGCGGTCCCGAAAAGTATGGGCGCTGTCCTTCTTTCAACATCGGCGGGATCACTGAATCCGGCATTTTTCATGATCAGCAGGATTATCGCTGAGACGGCAAGCGACAGGATGACCGTGATAAGCACTCTCAGAAAGGGGTTCTGTTCTTCGGGGGCCGGCCCGACAAAGGCGCTGGCCAGGATCAGCCGGATAACGTAGATCCCCGAACAGGTCATCAAAATGACCATTACATTCTCCGGATACCCCAGCCATCTGAAACCAAAGCCCTGCAGGCCTACATCGATAAGCAACAGGTAGAAAAGCATCAGGAACGCCTGGTTGCCGATCCTGTTTTTTCTCTGCATCTGCATCTCATCAAGACCCTTGTTGGTCATGGCCATCATCCTCCCAAAATATGTCGTTCAATGTCTTATCCAGGACCCTGCATATGGAGATACACAAGTTTATCGAGGGGTTATAGTTTCCGCTCTCGATAGCGCTGATCGTCTGCCTGGTAACGCCAACAGCGTCGGCCAGGCTTTTCTGGGACAGGTCTTTTGCCGCTCGTGCGGACTTGAGCCTCAGGTTTTTGCTCAATACATCACCTCAAGTAAAGATCTTGCAACCGGCCGGTTATCTGAAATGAGTGTATCATTTATTTTACTGGATGTCAATTATAAATTACATTAAGATATGTTTATTTAACAATGGCAGATGTTTGTGAAAAGTTTGCTCCCTGAGGCTTTTCTTCCAGGGGGAGCATATTTATCGCAGGGATGCGGGCGGGGATGGAACCCCGCCCCTGCTTGGGGGGATATTCTAAACATACCAGGTATGTGTCCGCGGGCGAACAAAGCTCGTCCCTGCAACGGCCGATATGATTGCTGCCGGCAAGGGAGTATTCTATTCGAGGTAGTCTTTGAGGCGCCTGCTGCGCATGGGATGGCGCAGCTTGCGCAAGGCCTTGGCCTCGATCTGGCGGATGCGTTCGCGGGTGACGCCAAAGAACTGCCCGACCTCTTCAAGCGTGCGGGAACGGCCGTCGTCAAGGCCGAATCTGAGGCGAAGCACCTTTTCTTCGCGCGGAGTGAGAGTGTCGAGGACATCCTCCAACTGCTCCTTGAGAAGCTCAAAGGCGGCGGCATCGGCAGGCGCCTGCGCTTCCTGATCCTCGATAAAGTCACCAAGGTGGCTGTCGTCCTCCTCGCCGATGGGCGTCTCCAGGGAAACGGGTTCCTGGGCAATTTTCAGGATCTCACGCACTCTCTCCTCGCTGACATTCATTTCCCGGGCAATCTCTTCGGGAAGCGGCTCGCGGCCAAGCTCCTGGACCAGCTGCCTCTGGATGCGGATCAGCTTGTTGATCGTCTCCACCATGTGTACGGGTATACGGATGGTGCGGGCCTGGTCGGCAATGGCCCTGGTGATGGCCTGGCGAATCCACCAGGTGGCATAGGTGCTGAACTTGTAGCCCTTCCGGTAATCGAACTTTTCAACAGCTTTGATCAAGCCGAGGTTTCCCTCCTGGATCAGGTCGAGAAAAAGCATGCCCCGGCCCACGTATTTCTTGGCAATGCTCACGACAAGGCGCAAATTGGCCTCGGCAAGGGCGCGCCTGGCCTCATCGCTCTCATTCTCGATGGCCTTGGCCAGCACCACCTCTTCCTCTGCGGTGAGCAAGGGGATTTTACCTATCTCCTTCAGATACATCCTCACTGGATCGTTTATGGCCACCCCTTCGGGCAAAGAAAGATCTTCCTCCTCCCCGGTCTTCGCTGTTTCTTCCTTTTCCGCTGCTCCGTCTACCGGCTCGGCCGAGGCGCTTTTGCCGTTTCCGGCGGTCTCATCAATTACTTCAATCCCCTGTTCGGCCAGCTGATCGAAAAAACGGTCCAGATCCTCCACGGAGATCTCGTAAGACTGCAATGTGTCGCTGATCTCCTTGTAAGAGAGCGTGCCCTTGTTCTTGCCGCGTCCGATCAAACCCTGCTGAACTTCTTCCAAAGAAGCAACTTTTTCTATATCTTTAGCCATGCAGATTCTCTCCTCCTCCGGAACGATAGGGGACGCCTTTAAGTAGTTTGATCACTTGCAACTGCTCCTGAAGTAATTTTTTGGCATGATCGTCATACTGCTTCTTCTTATCCTTCTCTTTCAGGACTCGCTGCCTCAATTCCTGTTGCCCGGCTAGCTTTTCCCGATTTATTCTTTCAATGCAATCCCTGGTCATCCTGGCCATTTTTTCGGGCTCCAGCCCCTGCAGGCTGGGGTCGGTTGTCGCTCTGGTAATCATGCGGTGAATTCCTTCGTCGTTGAAGCGATCGAGCAACTCTTCGCCGCCGAAGCGGCGGCCCTCGCTTTTCAATTTCAAAATAGTTTCGACAACCTGCCGGAGCGGCCCTTCCTGAAAATCGTCGGGAGCCAGGGCATCAAGAACCATCCCGGCTGCTTCTTCGCTGCACAGCATCAAAGATAGCAGTATCCTCTCGGCCGGGCTGGTCTTTATTTGATTGATCTTAGTTTGATCTTTTCTTAACAGATTATGACTGCGGCCCGTTTTCTGGCTTTTTTGCCGCCGCATCAGTTCCCGCCTGAGGGCCCCTTCGGAAACGGAGAGTTCCTCGGCCACCCGTTTCAGGTAAACATCTCTTTCCACCAGGTTCGATATATCCTGAAGCATCAGCAGTGCTCCTTCGAGAAAGCGAAGCCTGCTTTCCTCGGATGCCGGATCCAGATCCCTTTTCAAGACCTCCAGGCGGTATTCGGCCAGGGGCCTGGCCCGGGCAATGATCTCTTCAAAGCAGGCGGCTCCGCGTTGCCGGATCAAGCCGTCGGGATCGCTCCCCTCCGGCAGATCTGCCACCTCCACCAGGCATCCGCTGTCCTGCAGTATCTTCAGACCCCGCCATGTGGCCGCCTCGCCTGCGCTGTCCGCATCATAGGCGATGATCACCTTTTCGGCCTGGGACCGCATCAAACGCCCCTGGGTCCGGGTAAGGGCGGTTCCCAGCGAGGCTACCGCATTCTTTATTCCGGCCTGAAAAGCGGTGATCACGTCGGTGTAGCCCTCCACCACGATGACCGTTTTCCGGCTGCGGATCTGTTCCCGGGCCAGGTGCAGACCGTAAAGAAATGATCCTTTTTCAAATACCGGCGTCTCGGGCGAATTCAAATACTTGGGGATGCTCTTGTCTCCCTCTTCCATGGCTCTTGCGCCAAATCCGGCCACTTTCCCGCCCGCGGTAAAAATGGGAAAGATCAGCCGATCCCTGAAACGGTCATAGAAACCTCCGCTCTGCCTGGGCGAAACCAAACCCGCCCGGTGCAGAAGATCTTCCGGGATTCCTTTTTTCGAAGCATGGTTGAGCAGGTTCTGCCATCCCGGCGGAGCATATCCCAAAGAGAAAAGTTCGCTTGTCTCCCGGCGAATACCTCTTTCAAGAAGGTAATCCGCCGCTTTTTTACCCGCAGGACTGTTCCAGAGCCGGTCAGTGTAAAAGCGGGCCGCCAGCCCGTTCAAATCGTAAAGCTTCTCTCTCAACCGGCCCTCCGCAGAGGCCCTTTCCTTTTCGGGGATGGCCACCCCTGTCTGCCGGGCCAGCAGCCTGACCGCCTCCGGAAAAGTAAGGTTCTCCATCCTCATGATAAAATTGAATATATTGCCCGAGGCGCCGCAACCGAAACAGTAAAACAGCTGCTTCTCCGGCGTTACCGTAAAGGAAGGTGTTTTCTCATTGTGAAAGGGGCAGAGGCCGAGCATATGCTTGCCCCTTTTTTCCAGAGCAAGGTACTGCCCCACCAGGCTGACCATGTCGCATCTCTGCCTGATCTCGTCAATGATGTGCCCTGGAATTCCCTGTGACAAATTGTTTCACCAACCTGTTTGATGTTCGGAAGAAAGAAAAACCTCATCCCGCAATGCCCGGAGACGAGGCAACCCTGGATAAACGATTTTTCAACGTCAATCCTACAATGTCCGGGACCGCTCCTCCCTGCGTGAACATGTCGATCTATTTTTCTGTAACACTATATTCTACGCCCCGGGAGATAATCCTGCCTAAGCCGATAAATTACGCTACTAAGTTCATCCATATTATTGCCATAATGTGACATATTGATACCGCCCCACCTCCGACAAAGGGCGGGCTGCCCTTTCGGGCAGTCCGCCCCAACATTTTTCTTCAAACATGAGCCCTGATCTGTTAGACGCGCAGCGGTGACGGGGTCATCTCCTTGAGCTGCCCCAGCGCCTCCTCCAGGACCCGTCCGAAATCACCGGCTTCGGATGAGGCCAGCTCGAGGTAAACAATGCGCCCGGCGCCCAGACCCATCTCTTCCAGAAGGGCATTGACATGGCTGATCCGCTTCTCGGCCCAGCCGGCGGCATCCTTGTGCGGACAGGCTGCAAGTTCATCTTCCTTGCAGCCGACAACGATGATGCCGTCCACGCCCAGCTCCATGGCCTTGAGCAGGTGGACTGTATCTACCTTGGCCACACAGGGGTATCTTACCACTGCCAGGTTGTCGGCTTTGAAAGCAGTAACCTCGGGTAGTGCAAAGGGGCCGTAGCCGCAGGTAATGGCCAGCGCCACCGGGGCGCCCTTGGCCCGCTGCAAAAGATCCTTCACCGCCGGTTCTATGGCTGCTGCAGCCTCTTCAACAAGCGGCGCGCGGAACTGGATAGCGTAAGCCGGGCAGATGGAGAGACAGAGTCCGCAGGCCTGGCACTGCTCGGTGCGTATGCTTACGGTCCCGTCCTCATTGACCACCGGCACATCATAGGGGCAGATGCGTACACAGGTAAGGCAATTCGCGCAGAGGTCATCAATCCGCTCCGCCCCGGCCAGACAGGTCAGGCAACGGCGGGCCTCGTTGATGGCGGTAATGGCATCATAGCCGAGCTCGGCCTGCTTGAAATGCTTGACTCTCTCTGCAGGCGCCAGCATGGGAATGGCATGGCGCTCCACGCGGGTAATTTTCTCGGCCACGGCGGGGTCGAGCTTCTCCAGGGCAACGGGCTCTTCCAGAGCGGCCCGGTCAAAGGTCTTTCCGTCGAGATGGGCCAGGATGGCCAGCGCCGCCACCCGGCCGTTCTGCATGGACTGCACCGCCGTTCCCGGACCGGTAACCATTTCACCGCAGGCGAAAACACCGGGCCGGCTGGTGCGCATGGTCCCGGGATCAAAAACTGCGCGCCCGCGCTCATCCAGATCGATCTGACCTTTCAGCGGCTCCGGATCACCGCCCTGCCCGATGGAGAATATGACGAGATCTCCGGTAACAAGCCCCTTGTTCTCCTTGTTGTAGGTAGGGTTGAACCTTCCTGATTCGTCAAATACGGAGCAGCACTCTATGGTCTGAAGGCCGGTGATTTTGCCATTTTCCCTGATGATGGCATTGGGCCCGCAACAGTTGGTAAATTCTACGCCCTCCTCTTTGGCCTCCTCGATTTCCCAGGGGAAGGCGGGCATCTCGTCTGCAGATTCCAGGCAGACCACCTTGACCCCGGCGGCTCCGCAGCGCACGGCGGAGCGGGCCACATCCATGGCCACATTGCCGCCGCCAACAACGATGACGGTGGGATTTCCCTCGAAGCGGAAATTATCTCTCTTGACCTCCTTCAGGAAAGTCAGGGCGTAGAGGATGTCTTCTCCGTCGGCGCCGGGTATGTCCAGGCCGCGGCTCACCGGAAGCCCCAGAGCAATGAGTACGGCCTGGTAGCCCTCTTCCTGGAGCTGATCCACGGAAAGATTGCGGCCTAGTTCAAAACCGGTCTTGAATTCCACTCCCTGTTCGGCGATCTCTTCAACATCCTGGTCGATAACACCGTCGGGAAGGCGGTACAGGGGAATGTAGTGGCGCACCGCACCGCCCATGTAGGGCTCACGGTCATAAACGGTCACCGCGCAGCCCTGCCGGGCCAGGTCATAAGCTGCGGTCAGGCCGGCAGGGCCGCCGCCGATTACCGCGACCTTTCCTCTTGAGCCGCGGGCGATATCCGACGGGGGCGCCTTTGCCTTGCTGTTTTCCACGGCAAAGCGCTTCAGTCCGCGAATCGACGGCGGCTGATCCACGTCATGGCGGCGGCATTCATCTTCACAATGATGCGCACAGATGGTTCCACAAATGGAGGGAAGCGGATTGGTCTCTTTGATGATCGCCAGCGCCAGGTCAAAGTCACCCGTGGCGATGGCCAGAAGATAGTCGCGAACATCCTGGTGCAAAGGGCAGGCTACTTGACAGGGTGGGGTAAGATTGTCTATAGTGGCCAGGTCATTATGCTGGGTCAAGAATAATCACTCCTTGTCTTAAAAAGGTTTACATTTGTAATATTTCGCGGTTTGATCCATTATTCCTTTCCGACGGCATATTAAAATCTATTTATTTATGTTTCCCGGCAGATTTTTCTTAAAGGATTTCCCCCCTCTGTAACGAATGAACAACGGTATGGCAAACAGTATTGACTTTAGCGCAGGGCGGCGGTGCATCGGGCCACCTCGACTACCCGCCGGGCCAGGATCTCCACCCGGCTGATTGCAAATTTGTCCTCCCGGGCGGGGGCCTGCGCACAGCACCCCTGGTGCCCGGCGTCGGCGGAGGCATGGCCGTCGCCGACAAGGAGCATTCCCTGCACCAGCATCATATCGTGCAGCGCTTTCAGGGTAGTCTCCTGGCCGCCAAAAACAGCGCCGCCGGTAGTGACAGCGGCCCCGACAGTGTTGAGCAGTGCCAGTGAGGTGCGAAGCTTGCGGGTTTTGTCCCAGAACCCCTTCAGAGGAGCCGATATGGTGCCAAAGTAGACGGGGCTGCCCACGATTATGGCGTCGGCCCGGCCCAGCCGGAGAAAAGCCTGCTCAAGGTCGGTTCCCCGGTAGCAGGCTCCGGTGCAGGGGGAGGAGCAGGCTCGACAATAAGGGTATTTTTGAGAACGCAGCAACGGTTCGACATGAATGAGTTCCGTTTCGGCTCCATCCCGGCGGGCGCTCTCCAGAGCCAGTTCGAGCAGGTAAGCTGTGCTGCCGTCTTTTCTGGGACTGCCGTTTAGCCCAATTATTTGCAACAATTGAAACACCCTTTCTGTAAATTACTGAAACAGATCATCATTGGGGAGGTAGTTCACCATATGCATGCACTAAACAAGAGAGTAACCTGTTTTGTAATCGTCTTTCTCCTGCTGCAGGCCCTCGCCCTGCCGGCCCTTGCGGCGCCGGACATTGAACTTGAACTTAATGCAGACAGCGCCGTGCTCATCGATGCGGTAAACGGAACGCTGCTCTATGAAAAAGATGCCCACACACCGCGGCCCCCGGCCAGCATCACCAAGGTGATGACCCTGCTTCTGGCCATGGAAGACCTTGAAGCGGGACATGTCAACTGGGACACCACGGTCACCGTCAGCGAGCGGGCCTGGAGAACGGGCCCTGATGAATCGCAGATGTTCCTGAACATCGGGCAGCGGGTTTCATTCAAAGATCTGCTCAAAGGCATAGATATCGTCTCTGCCAATGACGCCTGTATTGCCGTGGCCGAGCATCTGAGCGGTTCCGTGGAACTCTTTGTCCAGCGCATGAACGACCGTGCAGCCGAACTGGGGCTGGAGAACAGCCATTTTGCCAATCCCCATGGCATGGATGATCCAGACCACTATATGAGCGCGTACGATATAGCCCGCCTGGCCGCATACCTGCTTCGCACGCAGCCGGAGGTAATCGCTTTTCAATCGGAAAAGGAATTTACCTTTAATGAAATTCGCCAGTTCAACCTGAATCCCCTTCTCGGCAATTACCCGGGCGCAGACGGCATCAAGACGGGCAGCACCCCGAATGCCGGCTTCTGCATCGCCGGGACGAGCAAGCAGCAAAACATGCGTCTCATCGGTGTGGTGCTCCACTCGGACAGTATGAAACAGCGCCAGGAGGACATCGAAGCGCTTCTGAACTACGGTTTCCGCAATTACAGTTTGAAAACCCTCCATGATGAGGATGACGTTGTGACCAGGGTTCCGGTGAAACGCGGCCAGAAAAGGGAGCTGGCGCTCGTCGCTGCGGGACCGGTGCAGGCCGTGGTCCCGGTCAATGACAGCAGCTTCAAGATCCGGGAGGAGTTTGATCTGCCCGATGCAGTGTCCGCACCGGTTAAAGAGGGCGATGCTATCGGTACACTGCTCTTGAAAGATCAGGATGGGGAACTTGTGGCCGAAATTGAGCTTATGGCGGGGGAAAGTTTGAAGCGGCTCGGCTTTGTGCCGAATGTGCTGCGGCAGACAGGTGATTTCTTTGCCGGCCTGTGGCAGCGGGTCTGGCCCTTTTAAATGTGACGGATACTATTTGACATGGAGAATAGGCCGGTCCGTGGTATTCCCCGGACCGGCCTGCCATACTATCTGTCATTCCATGTCGGTACAGGAAAAACTGGTTCGACTGTAGCTAGTTCTTCCGGTGAAATTACTTCCAGTTTGCCTTCCCGCCATTGCATAAGTACCTGGTAATCAAAACCGGCATGCGGTGAAACCCTGCTTTGATGGAATTTGAGGGCGCCCAGGGGTGTTTCCCAGGAACCGTCCTCCAGAGCGGCAATTATAGCTTCCTTCTCAGTGCTCCCTGCCTTATCAATTGCATCGGCCATGGTTAACAAGTTGATATAAGCCATGGCGGCCCAATAAGTTTGGGGCGCTTCTCCGACAACTGCAGTGTAGTCTTCAACGAAATTCCGTGTTGCGTCATTGGGAATGGTCGGGCTCCACATGCCGAGGGCAGTCATATATTCACCCTCGGCAAGATCGCCAAAGCCATCAGGCCACCCGGGTGTATACCCAACGGTTAATTTGGGAGCATAGTTGATCTCTTTCATCTGTGAAGCCATCGTGGTGGCATCTGCCGGATAGCCAATCCAGATGAAGTAATCGTGATCGGTGTTTTTGGCCTGCGTCAGCACGGAACTCAGATCCGCGCTGCCGCTTTTAAATGGCAGGGTTTTGGCCAATTCAAAGCCCTGGGGTATCAATATTTCTTTGATCATCTCTATGTTGCTTGTACCGAATATGCCGTCTTCATAGGCAAGCACCATTTTGCCGGGCCCACCGACCTCGATCATGGTTTCACCCAAAGATCTCACATTGTCATATTCCCAGGGATGATAATGGAAAAACCATTTGGCATCTCCAAAAGCCTCTTCCACCGATGATGAGGCACCCCCGGTGCAGCCGAAAATAGGTTCATAGCGTGACATGGGCTCCGCCAGTGCAACATCAACAGTACTTGAGATTGTCCCAAGGATGATCTCTGTATTGTCCCGGGTGACCAGTTTCTCCAGGGCCGCCACCGCTGTGGTGGGGTCCCCCTTGCCGTCTTCAAAAATCAACTTAACTTCCCTGCCATCCAGAATCCAACCGTTTTTTTCGATCTCATGCAGGGCGGTCAGATACCCGTTGCGCATTTGCTGACCGGAATCTGCAGCCGATCCGGAAAGGGGAATAATGATCCCGATCTTAACGGGTTCACCCGTCGCTCCTGGCGGTTCCTTTTCCCCTCCACAGCCCGACAACACAAGGGTAAATACGCAAATAAGTGTCAAGATCGCCAACCATCTTTTTTGCACGTTCAGCCCTCCCCAGTTATTTACTGATTACGAATTTCAAACTGCCAGATACGCCTTTTTTATTTCTTCGTTTTCCATCAATTCCGAACTTGTACCCTGAGCCACAATCTGACCATTCTCCAATACATAACCCCGCTCTGCCAGCTTCAAACTGCGCTGCACATCTTGCTCGATCAGAAAAATAGCTACGCCGGTCTCAACCACCTCCTTAAGAGCCCTGAATACATTTTCTACAACAGAAGGCGCCAACCCCATGGAAGGTTCATCCACCAATAGCAGACAGGGACAAGTCATCAAGGCCCTGGATATCGCGAGCATCTGCTGTTCGCCGCCGGAGAGGGTCCCTGCCAACTGGGTGGACCTTTCCTTGAGAATGGGAAATAGGGTAAATATGTAGTCCATCATGGCATCCCTCTTTTGCCAGGCTTCCGAAGAACAATTCGCACCAACCTCCAGATTTTCTTGAACAGTCATCAAGCCAAAAAGTCTTCTGCCTTCGGGCACATGGGCCATCCCGAGCCTGGCTATGCGCGCCGGCGACCGGCTGGCTATGGAAACGCCTTGAAATTTTATTTCTCCCCCCATGGGTTTCTCCAACCCCGAAAGCAATCTTAAAGTAGTTGTTTTACCGGCACCATTGGCCCCGATCAGGCAGACGATCTCCCCGGCTCGAACGATAAAATTTAGATTCCAGATCACCTGCAGTAATCCATAGCCGCCTGACAGATCTGTGACCTCCAAAAGGGGGATCTTCATGATGCACCCAACTCCCCTCGCCCCAAATAGGCCTCAACCACCCTTTCGTCACTGATCACATCTCCATAACAGCCCTCGCAAAGTTTTTGTCCGTAATTCATAACGATCACCCTTTCCGAAAGCTCCCGTACCACGCGCATCAC
>JAPXLS010000061.1:998-11502 GCA_033809435.1 Bacillota bacterium | reverse complement strand
AGAAGGGCATAGGGTGCAAAAAAGGGAGGCTTGAAAAACTCGAAGAGCTGAAATATGTTTCTTCCCACATGGATGCCCAGCGTGGTCCAGATCACCGCCATGGGCAGAACCAGCGGGCGATAATTTATTAGGCCCATCACCTGGGAAAGGCCCCTGGCGCCGCAGTAGAGATAAATGGCCACCTCCACAAAAAGCCCCAGCCCCCAGGCAAAGACCGCCAGGGCCTCCACCCGCTCGACGAATTCGCTCAGCGCAATTCCCCGCACCATGGTGAAAAACGGGAAAACCGTGCGCATTCCCTTGTGCGGCCCCAGGACAACCGTTGTCATAATGGTAATGGGCACGAGAATGGCGCTGGAGCCGGCCAGGGCCCACAGGGCGCTGCGCAGGGCCCGCCTCGGTTCATTTGTGGAAGGGGTCAGCATGGTCAGCACCAATAGCTGGACCACGATTACGGATGGCGAGATCGCCCCTCTTATAACGGGGCCGGCCCCGCGTGCCAGAACAGGTTCGAGGTTGTAGAGCATGGTTTGCAGCATGGGAAGCGGCATGAGCAGGCTGGCAACGATCATCAACAGATAGGCCGGAAAGAGCAGGTCTGCCGCTCTGCCGATGACCTCTATGCCGGCATAGGCCGCCGCTGCCGAGACGATAACAATGGCCCCAACAAGGAAAAGCAGCGGCGTCTCTGTAAGGAAGGCGGTGACCAGCATGTCCGCATAGATGCGCACCTCTGTTGCCGCCATGTGCAGAAAACCCCACAGGATGACGATAGTTAGCGCTTTTCCCGGCCAGCGGCCCAGCAGCTTTTCACTGTACTGAGCCAGCGTCAGGTCGGGGAAGCGGGAGCCGGGGCCGCCGAAGAAGATGAGCAGCAGCGCTGCCGGGAAGAATTGAACGAGCGCCGAGATCCAGGCATCCTGGAGGGCATCGGCGGAGGTCAGTGTGGGCAGCAAGGCGATGTTGACGTTGCTGCGGATCATGAAGAGCATGAAAAAGAGCTGGCGATTGGCGATCTTCTCGGTGTTCATTTCCTAGTCACCTTCGGGCCTTTCTTCGGGATCCTGCCCGGGACGCGGCTTTTGATCTGCCGGCTGCCGCAGCGGTTCGCGACCTCCTATTAGCTTGGGCCGGGCTCGCATGCCCCACCACCAGCTGGTGACAATGGAGTCCTTGAGGTCGGACACAATAAGCGGAGCAAAGGGGCTGAGAAGGGGTACGCCGAGGGAGCGCAGGCTGCAAAGGTGAACGATGCTCAGCAGCAAAATAAACTGCAGCCCAAAGAGTCCAAAAGTGGCGCCGGAAATGCTAAAAGCGAAGCGGAGCAGCCGGAAGGATGCCCCCAGGGAAAAGGCGGGGATGGTGAAGCCGGTGATGGCGGTCAGCGCCACCACTATGACCACGCCCGGTGAGACCAGCCCGGCCTGAATGGCGGCCTGCCCCAGAATGAGCGCTCCGACGATGCTGATGGCCGGGCCGATGGCCGGGGGCAGGCGAAGCCCCGCCTCGCGGAGCATTTCAAAGATTACCTCCAGGAGCAGCATCTCGGCGATTACCGGGAAGGGGACCCCTTCTCGGGAGCTGCTGATGCGCATGAAAAGGTCCGTGGGCAGAAGTTCGGGATGAAAGGTGACCACGGCCACGTAAATGCCGGGCAAGGTCAGAGAGACCACCAGGGCGGCATAGCGCAGCAGCCGGATGAACACCGCTATGGGCTGCAGCTCAAAGTAATCATCGGGGGCCTGCATGAGCATGTTCAACTCGGTGGGGATGATGAGCGCAAAGGGGGTTCCATCCACCAGGATGGCCACCCGTCCCTCCAGCAGCGAGGTGATGACCTTGTCCGGCCTCTCGGTGTTGTAGGCCAGGGGGAACAGGGTGTAGGGGTTGTCTTTTATAAAATCCTCGATATAGCCGGTGCCGAGGATTGCATCTATATCGATCTGCCCCAGCCTGGAGCGCGCCTCGCGGACCAGATTCTCCTTGGCCAGCCCCTTGATATAGACCAGGGCCACCTCGGTTTGGCTGAGCCGGCCCAGGAACATGGACTCCATCCAGAGCTGGGGAATGGGCAGGCGCAGCCGGATGAGGGAGCTGTTCGTGCGCAGGTTTTCAATAAAGCCGTCGCGCGGCCCGCGAAGGGCAGACTCGTTTGCCGGTTCGCTGACGGCCCTGGTTTGAGGCTCCCTGGTGTCACAGAGCAGCGCCCCTGAACTGCCCTCCAGCATGACAGCGGCGGCACCGCGCGCCATTCCGGAGAAAAGACCGGCTATATTCTCCGCCGGGCTGACCTGATCCGTTGTCAGCAGCTGATCCCGGGCGATCTTCAGCCCCTGGCCCTTTTTCAGGGTGATCTTCAGCTTTTCCGCCTCGATGATCAGGTTGCGGACGATTTCTTCGGCAGATCTTCTGTCGAT
Organism: Bacillota bacterium; assembly: GCA_033809435.1. Taxonomy (GTDB): domain Bacteria; phylum Bacillota; class Dethiobacteria; order DTU022; family DTU022; genus JAAZIN01. The sequence continues at coordinate 9,085 of JAPXLS010000061.1, read as the reverse complement.
CAAGCCTTCCAGGTAGACCAGGGCTGCGGGCAGCCCGCCGGCCCTGAAGCGGCGGATGGTCAGATCATAGCTGGATCCGCCGGCTTCATTGATTGCTCTCAGGTTGGCCTCCAGGCTGCCGCTAAGTTTTTCTCTTGAAGCCTCTGCCATCAGTGTGCTGAGATCCTTTTCAGCATCGCGCGTAAGTTTTCTTCTGTTTCCGCCGAATTTTTCTTTAAGCCAGTTAAACAAAAATGCCACCCTCCCGCTTTTATTCTCTATCTCCGCCTGAAAAATATGTAAGTCCACCGGAGGCCTGCGTATAAAAATATCCGGCAGGGTGTTAAAGGGGAGGCAAAAATGCTAAACTAAAGGCGAGATGGGCGGCAAGCTGGTTTCGAAAAGGGTCTTTTTGAAGAAGCAAAAGTTTGGCCCCGGGGTGAGGATGGGGAGTATGTTCAGGCAAGGTAAAGGCGGGAGCATCCGCTCCGGATTCTGTAATTGAAGGCAGATCAACAGGAATGGGGGAGTGTTGTCCTTGAAGCTTGGAGGCCAATCGGAAATTGCGAAAATCGAAAGTGTGCTGGTGAAGCATGTGCGCAGCGCCTGGTTGAGCCAGGAACATATCGATTCCTGGTGGCGCAAACTGTACTATCCGGCCCGCCCCGATTATAAAAGGGCCGAAGCGGAATACGAATCATTTATGGGGCTGCTGAAAGAACATGTCGCCTCTGTAGTGGAGCTGCCCGCGGATGAAAAAGTCTCACCCGACTCGCTTTACCCCCGCGATCCGGTGGTGATCACCGATGGGGGCGCTGTTCTATTTAATATGGGCAAAGAACAGCGCCGCGCGGAAGCGGAGGCTATCGGCGAATACTGTAAAGAGGCGGGCATACCCATTTTAGGTTCCATCACTGCACCTGGAACGATGGAAGGCGGTGACCTGCTCTGGCTGGATGAGAAAACCCTGGCCGTGGGCCTGGGTTACCGGACCAACAGCGAGGGAGTGCGCCAGTTCCGGGAATTGACCAAAGGGCTGGTGGATGAGATTATCGAGGTGCCCATGCCCCATGGCGAGGGTCCAGAGGAATGCCTGCATCTCATGAGCATCATCAGCCCCGTTGATACCGATCTCGCGGTGGTTTTTTCACCCCTGATGATTGTCCCCTTCCGCAGATATCTTCTGGAAAGGGGAATCAAGCTTATCGAGGTGCCGCCCGAGGAGTACGAACGCTTTGCCTGCAATGTTTTGGCCTTTGCGCCTCGCAAGTGCATCATGATTGAGGGCAATCCGCGCACCCGGAGAGCGCTGGAAAAGGAGGGGGCCGAGGTCTACACCTATCCCGGCGAAGAGATCTCGTTGAAAGGCGGCGGCGGCCCCACCTGCCTGACCAGGCCGCTGATCAGAGGTTAGAGGTTGGAAGCCGGAGGTTGGAAAATCAGTGGCTGGAGCTCTGCGGCCCCTGTTTCCGGCATCCAGGTGTCCCCTCTTTGAAAAGGGGATAAGGGGGATTTGAAAAACCCCACAGGCGCCAGGGTTGCACTGCCAATACCGGATGGATGGAAGTGATCCCCATTAAAGTAATCATCCTGCGCGATTACAAATCGCTGAGTGAGAAGGCGGCGGCGCTGGTGGCCGGAACTGTCCGCGCCAACCCGGCGGCAGTCCTCGGGCTTGCTACCGGCGCCACACCGCTGGGCCTTTACCGCGAACTGTCCGAAATGGTGCAGAAGGGCCTTGTAAATTTCAGCTGTGTTACCACTTTCAATCTCGACGAATATTATCCCATAAACAAAGGAGATCCCCAAAGCTACTACAGTTACATGCAGCGGTATTTCTGGGGGCCGCTGGGGATAAGCGCTGCCAGGGCGCATATCCTGAAGGGCGATCCCGATGATGCATTCAAGGAATGCCGTTGTTACGAGCAAAGGATCAGGCAGGCCGGCGGGATCGATCTGCAGATACTGGGCATCGGCGTGAACGGCCATATCGGGTTCAACGAGCCCGGTGAAGCGCTGCGGGCGGAAACCCACCTCGTCGGGCTGTCCGGGGAGACCATCGCCGCCAACAGCCGTTTTTTTGAGAAGGCCGGTGATGTACCGCGCATGGCGCTGACCATGGGCCTGGGGACGATCATGAAAGCGCGCCGCATTTTGCTACTGGCCGCAGGCGCAAACAAGGCGGCGGCTATCAGGGAGGCTGTCAGGGGGCCTCTGACCACCGCGGTACCTGCCTCGCTGCTGCAGGCTCATCCCCGGGTTACAGTTATGGTGGACCGGGAGGCAGCCCGGCGCCTGATTGGCCGGGGTGCCTGAAAGCAGGAATCTTTCTCTGCGTCGGGGGTATGCCGGATACTGCTGCGTCAAGCCCGATAACGGCGCAGGTCTTGCTCAGGATGACAAGTAAGGCCTCGATGTAGTATAATTGAGAAAATTTCGGGGATGGCTGTGCCTGCGAATATTGATACATGAATCCGTCTGCGGATTGCATGGTTTAGAAGAGGTAGAAAATGCGGCGAATAGACGGAATGTTCCCAAAGGTTCGTTCAAACAGGAGGGATGAGCGGTGCAGCTTGATTTTGTAAAAGGGCACATGGGCGGGAATACGATTCTTCTCCTTTATGGCGAGCAGCTGCCGGCGGGCAGGGAGCTCGAACTTTCAGTGAAGGCGCTGGATCAGAACCACCTCTGGTGTCATGAATGCGGTATCCTTTATCCCCCGGATGACGAAGCGGATCTGAAAGTAAAGATCAGCGAGCCGACGCTGCCCTCCTTTATCAGCGCCTGCGGGGGGATGACCCAGGTTCTGGGCAAGGCCCTGGTGGAGACAGAGCTGGGAAATCATTTCGGGATCAAGCTCACTGATCCGGTTACCCGGGTGATCATCGGAACAGACGCCGGCCCCACCGGCCTGGAGATCCATAGGCCGGAAGGCAGGTTTCTGCGCACCATTACCGATATGCGCGCTTTTCTCGAAGAATGCCGGCTGGGTGGCATCCGCTCCTGGAGGCTGCAGGGTGTCGATATTTACCAGGCCGGGGTGGTGCTGGTAGCCGATGCCGACAGGATCAGGAAAGCCCATCCCGGCGTAGATCTTGTCAACTGGGATACCTCGACAAAGAATCTGCTCAGCACGATCCAGATGGAGTTTCATAAAAAAACAGGCGAGCGCGATTACTACTTTACCCTTTACGACTGGAATCCCGAGGGATCGGGCCATCTGCGCGTTTTCTTCCCGCACTGCATTCCGCAGGACTACTACGAACCCGCCTGCGGCACAGGCAGCATCGGTCTTGGAGCCGCTTTGTTTTTTTCGGGTGAGCTGGCGGGCCGCCGGGATTTGCAGGAGGGCACAGTCAAATTGAAACTGGAGTCCGGCGGCTCTTTTGGCCTGGGGGGGCCCGATATAACCGAACTCTTTCTGGAGATATCCGGCGGCGAACTGACCGGCGCCTCCTTCTCCCACAGCCTGGTGGAGATCACCGCCACCGGGCGGGTCCATTTATAAGCATCCCGGCCGCTTCCTCCAGACGCCCTCTTCCCAAGTCCACATAAACACAGGCCCTGCCTGCTGTCTGTGCCTCCTTTGTCCCCGCCAATTCATTAACCGTTACAACAGCGGCGCATATAATATACCGGGTGAGCGGGTAAGAAGGGCTGCTGCAGGTTTCCGTTTACCCCCTTCACTCAGTATCTTTCAGAAAGGAGGTCTTGCCTCATGGTCAGACATTACAGCAGCGGTTCCTTTTCGAACACCGGCGAAGCCTCTATTTCATTTACAGGTGTGAAGCCGAAGGGAGGGGGGCGGTATCCGGTTTTCTGCCCGCCCGGTTTCCAGGGCCGTTACACCGTTGTTCCCGGCGACACCATGTTCTTTATCGCCCAGCGCTTCGGAGTCAGCCTCGATGCGCTTATCGCCGCCAATCCGCAGATTGCCAATCCTGCTTTGATTTTTCCGGGCGATGTGCTCTGCGTCCCCGGCGGGCCGCCGTCAACTACATGCCGGAAACCGGATTACTGTCCGCCCGGTTTCCAGGGCCGCTACACCGTGGTCCCCGGTGACACGATGTTCTTCATTGCGCAGAGGTTTGGCGTCTCCCTGAATGCACTCATTGCCGCCAATCCACAGATCAGCGATCCCAGCATGATCTTCCCCTGCGATGTGCTCTGCGTGCCCGTTGTCGGGCCGCCTCCCACGTGTCGGGAACCTGTTTCCTGCCCGCCCGGTTTCAGGGGACGCTATACCGTTGTGGCCGGTGATACCATGTTCAGCATAGCGCAGAAGTTTGGTGTCTCCGTGGATGCCCTTGCGGCCGCCAATCCGCAGATCACCGATCCCAGCGTGATCTTCCCCTGCGATGTGCTCTGCGTGCCCGGCGGTCCTCCGCCTCCCACGTGTCGGGAACCTGTTTCCTGTCCGCCCGGTTTCAGGGGGCGCTACACCGTTGTGGCCGGTGATACCATGTTCAGTATAGCGCAGAAGTTTGGTGTCTCCGTGGATGCCCTTGCGGCTGCCAATCCGCAGATTCCGAACCCTGCCCTGATCTTCCCCTGCGATGTGCTCTGCGTGCCCGTTGTCGGGCCACCGCCCACGTGTCGGGAACCTGTTTCCTGCCCGCCCGGTTTCAGGGGACGCTACACCGTTGTGGCCGGTGATACCATGTTCAGTATAGCGCAGAAGTTTGGTGTCTCCGTGGATGCCCTTGCGGCTGCCAATCCGCAGATCACCGATCCCAGCCAGATTTTCCCCTGCGATGTACTTTGTGTGCCCGGCGGCGGGCCGTCACCGGCATGCCGGGAGCCGGCATCCTGTCCCCGCGGTTTCAAGTGCCATTACACTGTTGTCTCCGGTGATACCATGTTCACCATTGCCCAGCGGTACGGCGTCAGTCTCGATGCGCTTATCGCCGCCAACCCGCACATCACCGATCCAAAAGTGATCCGACCCTGTGACGTGCTCTGCGTACCCTGCCCGTCGTCTTCCGATGCGTGAGTATAATTGAACGATCGATTCTTGTTTTGGGGCCTTCCTGATATTACAGGGGGCCCCGATTCATTTTAGCCGGCTTTTGCCCCCGGCGAACATGACCTTCCTTGATCATCAGGGGGCCCTGCAAAGAATGCAGCCCCCGGTTCAATCTAAACCGAACCGGGGGCTGTATTGATAATTATGCAGAACCATACATCCCGATTCCGATTCTACTCCTTCTTGTCCAGGAGTTCCCGCAGGTGTGTGTTCAGCACCCTGATATGGGTACCTTTCATGCCCAGCGATCTCGACTCGATCACGCCGGCGCTTTCAAACTTGCGGATGGCGTTAACGATTACAGAGCGGGTGATTCCGAGCTCGTCGGCAATTCTGCTGGCCACCAGAAACCCTTTATCCCCGTCAAGTTCTTCAAGAACCTTTTTTATGGCCTGATATTCGGAATATGAGAGAGTGTCCAGCGCCAGCCTGGCGTTGTTCTTCTGGCGGGACTCCCGATTCTTCAGCGCTGCGCTCAGGCGGTACATCTCCATTCCAACGACGATCGATTTGATCTCCAGGAGGACAAGGTCATCCGTGTCAAAGGGTTTATCAAAACGGGACAGGAAAAGTGTGCCCAGCCGCTTATCCCCCCAGATAATGGGGATGGTGCAGAGGTACCGGTTACTGTAGCTGCATTTTTCTCCCTCCACAAAGAGGCAGTCATCTTTTTGGTGTACGTTGATGTGCTCCTGATCATCTTTCATCAAGTAATCCCTGTAAAAGTCCTTGGTAAAGGACAGTTCTCCCTCTTCCCCTTCGAACAGCAGATCACAATCCACCCGGCGGAGTTGGGACCACCCCAGGATTTTACCTGTGCTGTCTGCAATATAGGTGTTTGCCTGGACCAGCTCTTTCAAGACTTCAGCAAGTTTGTTGAAGTCGACATGCCGGCCGGCGTCTTTCTGCAATTGCTGGTTGATACGGCGGGATTTTTCTAGAAGTGGTGATGTTATCATGTTTTCGTCTCCTTGTACTTGTGTTATTGTAGCCTGGCTAGATTTAAAATGTTTGAGAAAGTGTGCTCCTTCCCCCTAATATCCTAATATACAGGATTCTAAAACAAACATCAAATTCTTTTTAAGTTTAACAATAAGAATGTATATGAGATTTGGAGGAATGTAAAGCAGCCGTTGCACTTTCTGCAAGGGGTTTTGGTCAAAAGCCCAGATAGTCGAGCACGACCCTTTGTATATCTGCCTTGTCGACAACAGTGCGGTGCCGAAAAGGCTGTTTCTCCAGATTTTTGAGGGGCACGGGGATCTCCAGTCCGGAAGCCTGTGCCAGTGCGGGCAGCAGTTCAAAAACGGAGCGGTCGGCGGTCCGGCTCCCGGGCAGTACGGCAGGGGCCACGCTTTCTACAAATTTGAAGGGGCTGGCCGTGGCGGTAATAACGGTTTTGGCGGTGTCTCCGGTGGAGGTCCGGTATTTGTCGTAGACTGCTTTACCTGCAGCCGTATGCGGGTCAAGCAGGTAGCCATATTTTTGGTAGCTGTCTCCGATGGCGGCAGTTGTCTCATCATCGCCGGCCCAGTCGGACCAGAACATACCGGTGACGTCGGCGGCGCTTTCCAGTTCTATCCGGAAGGAACCCTTTTCCTGCAGAGAGCGGATCCATTCTTTTACTCTGGCGGGATCACGGCCGGCCGCCTCGAAGAGCAGCCGCTCCAGATTGCTGGAAACAAGTATATCCATGGATGGGGAGATGGTGCGGTAAAAGGGACGGTTCCGGTTGTAGAAACCTGTATTGAAAAAAATGCTGAGCACATTATTCCGGTTTGCGGCGCAGATCAGCTTGTGCACCGGAAGCCCCATGCGGGCGGCGTAAAAAGCAGCCAGAATGTTGCCGAAATTGCCGGTGGGGACGACATAGTTTATTCTTTCTCCGCTTTTGACGGCGCCGCTGTTCTGCAAATCCAGGTAAGCCGAAAAGTAGTAGACAATCTGGGGGAGCAGCCGGCCCCAGTTTATTGAATTGGCCGATGTGAATCTGAAACCCTTGCGGGCAAGTTTTTCCGACAGGGCGCGATCTGCAAAGAGTTTTTTCACCCCGGCCTGGGCATCATCAAAATTGCCCCGCACGGCGGCGACATGGACATTTTCGCCTGCCTGTGTACACATCTGTCTGCGCTGCAGCTCGCTGACCCCTTCGTGAGGATAGAAAACGATGACATGTGTCCCCGGCACATCGCGGAAGCCTTCAAGGGCGGCCTTGCCGGTATCCCCGGAGGTGGCGGCAAGGATGACTGCTGTGGTTTTCTCTCCAGTTTTCGCCGCCGCACCGGCCAGCAGATGGGGTAAAAATTGCAGCGCCATATCCTTGAAGGCGCAGGTGGGGCCGTGCCACAGCTCCAGGATGTAGAGTCCTTCCTCCAGTTCATGAAGAGGTGCAATTGCCGGATGTCCGAAATTGGCGCCTCCGTAGGCCCTCTCGGAAAATGAAGCAATTTCCGCCCCGGAGAATTCCTCCAGGAAGGGGCGGATGACGGCAGCGGCTCGCTTCGGATAGCTCTTGCCGGCAAGGGGTTCCAGGGCCATTGCAGGCAGCTGGCCGGCCGGAACGAAAAGACCGCCGTCGCCGGCAAGCCCTTTTAATACAGCTCCGGCGGCGGTGCAGAGTCTATCATCTCCGCGAGTGCTGCGGTAAAGCATTACCAACCCTCCAGCAACCCGTTACACAGCGGCAATACAATTGTGTACGCCGGCGTTTAGACTACAATGTTCGCCATGAAGGGCCGGGATCCTTTTTATCCGCCGCCGGCCGGCAAAAACCGGAAGCAGGTACAGTCTTGCAGCAATCTTGCAGAGGCCGGCGGGGTCAAGGCAAATATTAACATGGATAGGCAGCAGTTCGCTTTTGACAGATAGCCCGTGCAATAGCTCAATTCAGTACCGGGATCGCTCATGGCAGGAGCTGCCGCAATATATCCACAAAAAATGCTTGTATTTATTTTCACTAATTGTTATACTTAATGTCATAGTAACCGGAATCATCTGGAAAGAGCTGACAGGTAAAATCGTCAAGGATGAGGAACTTTACTTGTATAGCAAATCTGCTCTCTAATCCCTCTTAACATACAGC
>JAPXLS010000061.1:0-988 GCA_033809435.1 Bacillota bacterium | reverse complement strand
TCCGGACCTCTCACGGAACGGCAGTGCCCGGATATCGTTAGAGATCAATGATTCTGGAGGTGATGAACATATCATTTTACGGCATACCCGGTAAACCGGAGGAAAGGCACACGCCTCTGTGGCATGATTTTTGGAACGCCCTGGCCTGTATGTTGAAAATGAGCATGGCCGTGGTTGATCGGCACGGACGGTTGTCTTCCCTGTATGGCCCCCCCCATCCCGCTCTCGGGCAGGGCGATGGCCCTCCCCCGGCGGCGGCTTACCAAGAATTTTGCAGCCGCATTCCGCAGGTACATACAGAAAAGGATCAAATATTGGTTGATCCCCTCGGGATGGCCGTAATCCCGGCCCGGCTTGCAAACGGGTCCTGTCTGCTTCTGGGTTGCCGCCCCGGAGGAGGAAAACTGGAACCCCCGGAGGGGTTTTCAAACGGGGCGGATGGGCGAACGGAACCCGGGCGCCGCACCCTGAGCGCTCATATGACGCCTGTTGCCCGGGGAGAAACGAAGGCGTACCTGACCCGGATCATCAATCTCCATGCTGTATTGTCCCGCTGTTGCAGCGAAACGGATCCGTCCGCACTTCTGCCGGCCGCAGATCTGGTTAACGAGTTCATAGCATTGACTTTTGATCCCGGGTATTTTGATCTGGAGGCCATCCTCAGGTTGATTGCCTCTTTTCTGGCGACCTTTACCGGGGGCGGCGGCGCTTTTGCTTTCAGTTACGAGCATCCGGGCCGGATGCTCACTTTCTGCAGTGGCGAAGGCCGCCATATCATGACAGCCCTTGCGGATGACTGGAAAACGCTGGGGAGGGTGAAAGATCCGGCAGAGATTTTTGACGGCCTGGCCCGGGAAAAGGTGGGAAAGGAACATGCTTCCACATTTGAAGGGCTTTATCGTAAACGCGGCGCCGCCTCCGTGTACCTGGGCCTTATCGCTGCAGAAGGCGGCCCCTTTCAGCAAGTGCTTGCCGCCCTGGCCGAAAA
>JAPXLS010000060.1:0-11544 GCA_033809435.1 Bacillota bacterium | reverse complement strand
TTGTCCCCATGGGCACCTCCACCAGCCCGGTATGGGCCACCTTGCCCACCAGGGAGAAGACGGCGGTGCCGGGGTTGTCACCGGTGCCGATGCTCCTGAACCAACCGGCGCCCCGGTTGAGAATGGGCGGGACATAGGCAAAGGTCTTGACATTGTTCAGCACTGTCGGCCGGCCGCGGTAGCCCGACTCGGCCAGGCGCGGCGGGCGCGTTGCCGGGATTCCCATCTTCCCCTCCATGGAGCGGACCAGAGCCGATGATTCGCCGCAGACAAATGCCCCCGACCCCCGGAATATCTCCATCTCGCAGCTGAAAGAGCTGCCCAGGATCTGTTCGCCCAGCAGCCCCTTCGCCCGCGCCTGCTCCAGGGCATGACGGATCCGCTTCACCGCCAGGGGATACTCGGCCCGGATGTAAAAATAACACTTTTCCGCACCCACGGCATAGGCACAGAGAAGCATCCCTTCGATGACCTGGTGAGGACAGGACTCGAGAATGCTGCGGTCCATGAAAGCTCCGGGGTCGCCCTCGTCTCCGTTGCAGATAACATATTTTTCACCTGGACCCGCTTTGACGGCAGCCTCCCACTTCAGCCCCGCCGGGAAACCGGCCCCGCCGCGTCCGCGCAGGTGCGACTCTTTCACCGTCTCCAGAACCAGGGCCGGCTCCGCTGCCAGGGCCGAAGCCAGGGCGCTGTAGCCGCCCCGGGCGATATAATGGTCAATCTCCCCGGGATCGATGAAGCCGCAGTGCTCAAGCACTATTTTCTGCTCGTAAACACCGCGGGGAAAATCGCTGAAAGTGGGAAAAACATCGTTCGCTTCCAGCGCCACCATGGCGAATTCATAGCAGGGATCATCGTGGATCAAAAAATCTTCGACGAGGCGCTCGGCCAGGTCCTCGTCGGCATAACCGTAACAGAGCGAGGGAAAACCGGGTTTGGAAATGATCACCAGCGGCTCGGCATAGCAGTGGCCCATGCAGCCAACATCGATCACATTTGCGGCAATGCCTTTTTTTTCGATGATCCCGGCAAAAGCCTCCTTAACCTGCACGGCGCCGGCGGCGATGCCGCAGGTAGCCGTGCCCACACGGATCACCGGCTCATCGTAAAGAGCCTTCACGCCGGCGGCGGCATCGCGCTCCAGTTTGCCATATCGCTCGCGAACTGCGGAAACCTGATCCCCCGTCATGAGGCTTCTTCCTCCTTTGATTTCGCTGTTTCCGCCGCCGGTTTTTCCGACCCTTCAAATGAAAGCAGGATCCCGTCCACTCTCGTCGGGGTGACCCGTCCCTCGACCTCCTCATCGATCACAACAACAGGAGCCAGGGTACAGCAGCCTACACAGGCCACCCGCTCCAGGCTGAATTTGCGGTCGGGTGTGGTCTCCCCCTCCCCTATTTCGAGACATCTCTCGAAACACTCCATGGCAATGCGCCCGCCAACCATGTAGCAGGCGGTGCCCATGCAGACCTTCAGCTGATGTTTGCCCGGGGGATTCAGGCGGAATTGATTGTAAAAAGTGGCCGGCCCGTACACTTCAACGGCCGGCATATCCAGCGCATCGGCGATAAGCTCCATGGCCAGGCCCGGCAGGTAGCCCAGTGCCTCCTGCACCTGCAGCAGTATGGGAATAAGATTTTCACGCCTCGTTTCTGAACTCTCAAGCACTCCAGCCACACCTGTCCGAATAAGCTCCTCTTCACCTTCGATTAGCGGCAAAAAAACACCCCTTTTCTACGATGGACAGATTTCATCCCTTTGAGGACACTTTTATTATAACTTATTCGAGGCAGAATGTGGGGACTTATCTTTATTATTATAAATGTTTTGATTAAATAAACACAGATCAGCTGTTTTCCCTGATGATAATCTCGGCCAGGCTGCGGGCCTCCTCCCAGAGTTTATCCTCGGGCACAGGGGCTTCCAGCATGATCCGGATCAGCGGTTCCGTTCCGGAGGGGCGGATAAGAATGCGGCCATGCCGGCCCAGCCTGCCGCGCAGGTCCTCAACGGCCGAAGCAAAGGCCGGGCTGTCTTCCCAGCCCTTTTGCGAGACAACAGGCAGGTTGTAAAGGATCTGAGGCAGCCTTTCAAGCCGGCCCGCCAGTTCCGAAAGAGGGCGGCCGGAAGCGCGGACAATGGCCAGGAGCTGCAGTGCAGTCAGCAAACCGTCTCCGGTGGTGGCATGATCGGAGAAAATGATATGCCCCGACTGCTCGCCGCCCAGGTTGTAACCACCCGCAAGCATCTCCTCGAGCACGTAGCGATCGCCCACTGCGGTGCGGCGCAGTTTGAAGCCACATTTTTCACCCAGCAGGTCAAGGCCGCCGTTACTCATCACCGTGGCCACCAGGGTATTTTTATGCAGCCGGCCCTGCCTGTGCATACCGACGGCACAGATGGACATGATCGCATCGCCGTCAACAATCGAGCCTTTCTCGTCCACGGCAATGAGGCGATCGGCGTCACCGTCAAAAGCGATCCCGGCATGGGCGCCTGCACGCACCACCTCGCGTTGCAGTGCTGCAGTATGGGTGGCCCCGCAGTTGACATTGATGCGCCCGCCGTCGGCTTCTCCATGCAGCAGGGCGACATCAGCCCCCAGTTGCCCCAGCAGGTCCCCGGCAAGATGACAGGCGGCGCCGTGGCCGCAGTCCACGATCAGGCGCAGCCCTTCGAGCGGGGAAGCGGTTTCCCGGAGGTGCTGCAGGTACCTCTCCAGCGCCCCCGCTTCGTGCAAAACACGCCCCACCCCGGCCCCTTCGGGGGACGGAAGGCTGCGCGCGAATTCATCGTAGTGGAAATAGATTCTCTCTGTTTCCCTTTCCAGCTCATCGGGCAGTTTTAAACCTTCGCTGTTAAAAATCTTCAGACCGTTGTCTTCAATGGGGTTATGTGAAGCCGAGATCATGATCCCGGCTGTTGCCCGGAGCAAGCGGGTCAGATAGGCAACGGCCGGTGTGGGCGCTATCCCCAGAAGGCGCACCTCTGCGCCGGCGGAGGTGATCCCCGCGGCTAGCGACCCTTCGAGCATGGCGCCTGAAAGACGCGTATCGCGTCCGATGAGAATAACGGGCCTGCCGACCTTCTCGCCCAGCAGGGCCGCAATGATCTTTCCGATGCGCAGGGCCAGTTCGGGGCTCAGTTCCCTGTTGGCCACCCCGCGAATTCCATCGGTACCAAATAGCTTTTTCAAGGCGCCCCCCCTAATCCACTTCTGCAAATCATAGCTTATGCTTCAATCACAAAAAACGTGACCGCCCCTCTCCATTCTAACAGGACAGAGACAGCCCGCCCCTGACTTGATCAGGGTGAGAACGCTTCACCGCTTTCGTCAATCTGGATCAGGGTCACGGTAACAACTATTTTCGGAGGCACCGCCTTCACACCGCTGATCTCCTCCCCTGAAGCAGTCAGCAGCTGCGGGGCCAGTTCGACTTCAAAAATGCCGTGCCTCTCGCTCAGATCGACATGAACAATTACCCTGGCGACCCCTTCAAGAACCGAGGACACCCCTTCCAGATGGATTTGCTGCGGCCGAAAGCTATGACTTTGCATGCCCCACCCCGGCACAGGCTCACCGGAGAATTCGATCTCTACAGGAAAGGGTTCGGTCTGGATCTCTTCGATGATCACTTCGACCTGGCGGGGCGCCAGCGAGACCAGCGTCAGACCGTGCGCCGCCTTCCCCCTGACCTGAACCTGATGCGTACCCGCTTCCAGTTCGGAAAGATCGAGATAGGCCTCCAGATCGCTTTCCAGAAGTTCGTCAAAGTTCCTCGCCACCCCTTCCAGGGTCATATCCACTGTCTGGGGCATTTTGACCACGGCCAGTCCGGGATGCAGGTTTTCGTAACTCAGGGGAACGCCGGTAATAATTTTACGCACCGAAGTGGTCCGGGTAATATTATCGCCGGTGACAAAGAGCCACAGGATGATCGCCAGGAAGACAGCGAGGATGCGGGATACATTTTGGCTGCTTAGTAATTTGCCCATTGCTTACCTGTTACTCCTCCACGGCCAGAAACTTAGATTCAATCTGTCTCCCTTGCTCGGGGCGCACAGTTCGATCAGCACATTGCGCAGTTTCTTCTCATCGAGATAGCGGGTCAGGATGCCGTTTTGAGCCACGGAGACAATGCCGGTCTCCTCGGATATGATTACTGCCACTGCATCGGATTGCTCGGTAATGCCCAGCCCGGCCCGGTGCCTGGCCCCCAGCTCCTTGTTCAGATAGGGATCATCCGTCAGGGGAAGATAGCACCCGGCAGCGGCGATCTGGTTGCCGCGTATGATTACCGCCCCGTCATGCAGGGGGCTGCGCGGAAAAAATATATTGATCAGCAGTTCGGCGGTGACAAGGCCTTCAACGGCAATGCCCGTTTCCACCCAATCCTTCAGGCCCGTATCCCGTTCAATAATGATCAGCGCCCCGATGCGTTTTTTCACCAGGGCGGGCACTGCCTTGGTCAGCTCTTCAAGGAAAAGGTCAAATTCCCGGGGATCCCATTTCCAGAAGCTGCTCTTGAATATTTTTCCGCGCCCCAGCTGCTCCAGGGCACGGCGCAATTCGGGTTGAAAGACAATGGGGATGGCGATGAGCCCCACTGTCATCACCTTCTCCAGGATCCAGTTTACAGTATTCAGTCCAATCTTGTCACTGACAATCATGGCCAGCAACAGGAACACCAGCCCCTTGATCAGCTGCTCTGCCCTGGTACCGCGGATAAGCAGTATGAGGCGGTAGAATACATAGGAGACAATAATAATGTCAATAATGTCCAGATAGCCGATATTCAGCTGCAGTACCGCTGTGACTATGCGATCCCAGATGGCCACGTTTTTGGTTGCTCCCTCTTTAAAGGACAGGTTACATAAGCTAATTGCTTCATAATTAATTCGCTCCACCGCGAACAAATACCTTCAACGAACGCGTATTGACAGCTATTTTCTCCAGAATTCCCCGTTGAGTTTTAAAAACAAGCCGTTGAGGCCGAGCAGCCCCATAATACTGGGTAAAGCCATCAGCGCATTCAGGGAATCAGCCAGGGCCCAGACGGAACGGAGACCGCCCAAAGCACCCACCACGATTCCCACGGTCCAGAGCAGGCGGTAAAGAAAGCGCCCCCCGCCCAGGATATATTCAAAGCATTGCTCTCCATAGTAGGACCAGGAAAGAAGGGTGGAAAAGGCAAATAACACCAGCGATACAGCCACGATGAGATTGCCGGTGGCAGGCAGGACCGAATTGAAGGCAGCCGAGGTCATGGAGGCCCCTTCCAGCGATCCCCTCCAGGCGCCGGTGACAAGGATGACCAGCGCAGTGAGCGTGCAGATGACATAGCTCACGATAAACACCTCCACAACACCCCAGAGGCCCTGGCGGACAGGGTGATCCGTGACGGCGGCGGAATGGGCAATGGAGGCGCTGCCCAGGCCGGCTTCGTTGCTGAAGACGCCGCGGGTGATCCCGTAGCGGATCGACTGGAGCACCCCTGCTCCGGCAAAACCGCCCACTGCAGCCCGGCCGGTAAAGGCGCTGCCGATTATTTCGGTCAGGGCTGCCCCCAGATGCCGGTGGCAGATAATCAATAGAGTCAGGGAGCCGCCGACATAGATAAGCGCCATGAGCGGCACCAGTTTTTCGGTGAACTGTCCAATGCGGCGGATCCCTCCCAGGATGACCAGGGCCACCAGCAGCGCCAGCAGGATGCCGGTATGCAGGGGGGTGATGCCGAAGGCGGTCTTTAAAACGGCCGCCACCGAGTTGGCCTGAACCATATTGCCGATGCCGAAGGCGGCGGTCGCTCCAAAAAAAGCATATGCCAGGCCCAGCCCGGGACGGTTCATCCCATACTTCAATGTGTACATGGGGCCGCCGGCATACCTATGATCCGGTGTGCGCCTCCGAAAGCGCACGGCAAGGACGATCTCGGCAAATTTGGTGGTCATACCGAAAAATGCGGAAACCCACATCCAGAAAATAGCGCCGGGGCCGCCCAGGGTGATGGCGGTAGCCACACCGGCAATATTACCCGTACCCACCGTGGCCGCCAGGGCGGTGGTAAGCGCCTGGAAGGGCGAGATGACGCCCGCGGCAGCCCGGTCCCGCCCGGGTTTGAATATGCTCCCCAGGGTCATGCGGAATATGGCAAAGAGAGAACGCTGCGGCAAAAATCTGCTGCGCAGGGTGAGGTAGATGCCGGCCAGCAGCAGCAAAATAGCAGCGGGCCATCCGCCAAACCAGTACAGGACGGCCGGGATTTTACCCAAAAGCTTCACGGCTGCGGCAGTAATTTGTAAAAACTCCCCTGTCTAAAACTGTGCCCTCCAGCCCCTGAGCACGGCAGTTGTTGGAACACACAGGAAGCGATCCGGTTCGCGGATTGCTCCTAATGATAGTATGAGACAGGATCATGAGTTAATGCTTTTTTTAACAGGGAAGCAGGTTTATCCGGAATCCGCAGCAAGGGCAGCGGTTGCCTTCGAGGTTGGCGATCTCGACGAGGTAGCGGCTGCGGGTGATCAGCAGGGCCCCGCATTGCGGGCATAGGGTATCGGAGCTTCCGGGGAGATCAACATTGCCCAGGTAGACATAATGCAGTCTCTCCCGGGCGATCTCCCGGGCCGCCTCCATTGTTTCCACCGGTGTGGGCGGGAGATCCATCTTGTATTGCGGAAAATAGCGGGAAAGGTGAAGCGGTATAGCGGGGCTGATCCCCGCCAGCCAGTCTGTCAGCCGCTTCAGCTCTTCGGGGCTGTCATTCAAAGTAGGGATGAGCAGGCAGGTAACCTCCACATGGGCCGACGCCGCGGCCAGCTCTACAGCCTCCAGAACGGGAAGGCGCATACCGCGGCAGTACCTTTCATAGAAAGAATCGCTGAAAGCCTTGACATCGATATTTAATGCATCGATAAAGGGCAAAAGCTCTTTCAGTGCTTCGCGGGAGATGAAACCGTTGGTCACAAGGACATTGCGATAACCCTGCTCACGTAGCATCCCGGCGGTGTCCATAACAAATTCGTACCAGACCGTGGGTTCATTGTAGGTGTAGGCAGCGCCGGGGATCTCCTCCGGCCCGCCTGCGCGCTGCAGCATGGAGAGCACCTGCGCAGGGGTAATCCTTGCGGCATCACCGTCCGGTTCCCCCCGCGCCAGGGACCAGTTTTGGCAGAAACTGCAGCTCAGGTTGCAGCCGTACGTACCCAGGGAAAGGATCTGCCTGCCGGGGTAGAAATGATAGAGCGGTTTCTTTTCGATGGGATCCCAGTTCAGCGCGGCGCAAAGACCATAGTTCCCGGTGTAAAGCTCACCTCCGGTCATTTTGCGCACCCCGCATACGCCAGTCTGCCCCTCCTTCAGCAGGCAGCGGCGGGGACAGAGCAAGCAGCGGATGCGATCCCCCTCTTTGCCGTAAAACAGGGCCTGTTTCCGGAACAGTTCTCCCCCGGACATCAGCTGTAGCGCCGCACCTCGAAGCGGTAAAGCTCTACGGGCTCGCCGGGACCGATGCCGGCCTTGCGGCGGGCAATGGCGATCTGCTCCGCAGCAGTATCGATCCCTTCAAGATCGGGCAGCAACAGTCCACTGCGTTGTCCGCTGCGCAGCAGCACCCCATATTTCCTCGGGTCCAGCCCCCCGGGGTCCTCTATTCTTTCCGGAGGCATGAGCACATCAACAGAAATTTCAAGGTCATCTATCTCCTCGGCGCGCACCGGTTCAAACCGGGGGTCTTTCATCCCGGCGCTCACCGCATTCATGATAATCTCTTCAGCGAGGTTTTTGCGAACAGGCTCCACCGTTCCTATGCAGCCGCGCAGCTCCCCCCCCTTTTTCAGGGAAACAAAGGCTCCCGCCCGCATCGAGAGATCATCCGGCAGAGGCTCGGGCGGCGCCAGGGGACGGCCGCGCTCCAGGTAATGACGCAGCGCTTCCCGCGCCAGCGGCGCCGGGCTTACAGGAACCCCGGCTCTTTCAACGGATGTCTTCTTATCTGCGCTGGAAATCCCGCTGGCCGGGCGAAGCTCCGCCACCAGGTAACCTACTCCGAAAGGCCCCTCGTAAGAGATAATCCCGGTTCGAAAAGGCTGTCCGGAAAGCGCACCCAGGGCGATCAAATAGGAGCGCAGCGCGCACTCGCCCGCTTCCTCAACAAATGCTTCATCCAGGGCCAGAATTTCCCGGACCCGCCCCTGGCGGAGCAGTTCCACCATCAGGCGATCATATTCGATTCCCCGCGGGTTGTAGCCGGCGGGTGCTCCGGGAATAAGGCGGTGCGAAAGATCCCCGCTGGCGATAACCGCCGCCGGCAGGCCGCGAGCTTCAACCGCGCGCCGCAGGGATTGTCCGAAACGGTAAAGATCTTCCCGGGGGGCAAAGGTATAGGTCAGATGAAGCCCGGGCACGGAGAGACCCGCCTGCCGCAGATAATAAAGCGGCACTGCAGCCCCATGATCCAGAGAAGGCCTGCGGCGGAAGCGGTAATCGGCGGCGCCAACGATCACCGGGCGGAGCGGTTCACCCTCCGTCTCGCGCTGCAGCTGCTCCAGAAGGATGCTGTCCGTTTCCAGGCAGACTTTTACCCGGGGTGCCCCGAAATCGGCAAAATCGCCTTCCAGCCGCGGACCCTCCAGCACGGCAATCCCTTCGTGCAGCAGAGGCCCATGCGGTGTGATCAGGATCAGGAGTTCCGGCGCCGCTTCACGGATCAGCCGGCTCAAACGTTCCATTCCCGCAACGGTCTGCTGCACCCTGGAAATATCGCCCGGGCTGACACCGGGGATGAGCAGCGGCGGATGCGGAGTGAGCCCGATAATTCTCAGCACATCATTACCCCCCAAAATTTTTTCGAGTCCCGCCTGCTTTTACCTGTTTCAATGGGATAAGATATTAATAGTATACCAAATTCAGGCAAAGGAAACAACCGGTTCTCCCCCGGGTCGGATCCGACCTTGACCGCTGCCGGGACCGGGATTTATAATTTTCCCAGGAATCAATTATTTTTGCAGGGTTCCGCCGCTTTCAAACGTCTTATATCAGGGGAGCGGAAAGGAAGGAGAGCCTTTGGATCCTGAACTGATCAAGAGAGCCGTCGCCGGCGATGAGAATGCGTTTATGCAGCTCGTTGATCACTACAAGGGCTACCTGATGGCCACGATCCTGCCCATCGTTCGGGATCCCGGCGATGCGCAGGATGTCCTGCAGGAAACCTTCTGGCAGGTCTACCGCTCGCTTCCCGGCTTCCGCGGCGGAAATATGAAATTCTGGCTGGCCCGCATCGCCACCCGCAAGGGCATAGACTGCGTACGCAGGCGGGAGGCGCGCAGCCGGGAGTTTCTCCACGAATCCCCCGCTGATCTGCACGCAGGCGCCGCCCTATCGGCAGAAGAAGAGTATTTCAGCAATTCCGCAATGGGGCGCGTTGCCGCACTTCTGCAGGCCCTGCCTGTGCCTTATCGTACTACCATGACCGGGTACCTGCTGGAAGGGAAGAATTACCATCAACTGGCCGATGAAGCGGGAGTCAGTGTAAAAACAGTGGAGTCACGCCTTTACCGCGCCAGGAGGATCTTGAGACACAAATACGAGGAGGGGCTGTAATTGGAACATTACAATGCCGGAGCATGGTCTTTGTACCGGAATGATGAAATCGACAAGCATCAGCGCCGCCTGATGGAAGATCACCTGGCCGTATGCGGCAAGTGCCTGCAAAGCTATCTTGACAGCACCGCCGAGCAGGACATATGCCTGGCGGAGCTGCTGCTGCCGGCGGATTTCAACACCGCTGTCAGGGAAAGAATCCGGAGGGAAAAGCAGCTGGCTTGCAAAAAACGGCGTACCCGCTCCCTGGTCAACTATACCGTGGCCGCATCGATCACCCTGGCCCTGATGATGAGCGGCATCTTCGATCTATGTGCCAGGGAACTGCCGGTAATACTGGCGGAAACAGGTCAGCTCTCCCGGGCCCTGGAAAGAACGGCCCGCTGGGATACGGAGTCAATCTTCAAAAACGCCTGGACCGGGCTGGTAAAATTACGCGAAAAGAAGGAGGAATGAACCCCTCACTGTTCATGATCGGCTCTCCAGATCGAGGAGGATAGATCGATAATGCTTCTTTAGCTCCTTAACAATTCCGCTTCTATTTTCAAACAGAAGGGCAAGCTGCGCTTCTCTGAGCTGAATCCTGGCCATATCCATATCGCCCGTCATGCGGATCCGGAAATCTGTAAACCCCAGGGCGGATAGGTGCCGCTCCCCTTTTTCCGTCGCCTCAAGCTTTTCCCTGGTAATACGCTCTCCTGCCGGGATTCTGGTGGCAAGGCATGCATGGGCCGGTTTATCTGCCGTGAAAAGCCCGGCTTCCCTTGAGAGCCTGCGAATATCAGTTTTCGTCAACCCACATTCCCGGAGCGGGGAGCGGACAAACAACTCCCGCAAAGCCGCCAGGCCCGGACGGTCGCTCTCGGAGTCCGAAGCGGTGGTCCCGTCTATCATGACCGGGAGGCCCTCCCTCCGGGCCTCCTCCTTTATTGCCCTAAACATTCTTCTTTTGCAATAATAACAGCGATCCCTGGGATTGGAAACAATTTCGGGTATGGATAAAAGATCAAGCTCGAGGACTCTCATATCTACGCCCAGTTCATCCGCCAGGCGCCGGGCATCATCAAGTTCGAACTGCGGCTGGAAAGCGGATTTCACATAATACGCCTGAATCATGGAACCGCACTGTTGTGCCGCATAAAGCAGATAGGACGAATCCACACCGCCTGAAAAGGCGACGGCAACCCGGCGATGCTCCTCAAAGAAATCAGAAAGGTTGACGGCAAACACCCCACCTGGTTCAAAGTCAGCCCCTACCGCTTCTCCCTGTCATTTTCATCAAAGGTGCTGCAAGGCGGTAAACAGGACAGCTCCCCCTACCCTCCGGGCTACCTCTTCTCTTCGCCCAAAAGGAACGCAACCCTCTAGACCGGATATTTTCTTTGCCGCCCGATCATGATTTATTTCACCGCCTTGCAGGGATCCGCCGCTTTGAACCGTCTTATATCAAGGAAGTAGCAGTGGAAGAACAGCCCGCTGGGATACGGAGTCAATCTTCAAAAACGCCTGGACCGGGCTGGTAAAATTACGCGAAAAGAAGGAGGAATGAACTTGTCTAGAAAAAGTAAATTCGCCACTGTCGTCCTCTCGGCACTCCCCGGATTGGGACATATGTACCTGGGCTGGCAGCAGAGAGGCCTTTTCTTCATGCTGGCCTTCTTCCTGGCCATCTTCTTGACCAGCATGACGGGCGGAATGTTGCTGGTTGGATTCCTTATCCCCGTGATCTGGTTCTACAGTCTTTTCGATGCTTTGCAGTGTTTTGATCAGGACTCCCTTCCTCCGGGACAGTACAGCGCGGACTGGCACTGGCTCTTCAAAAAGCAGAGGTGGATCGGGATCAGTCTAATCATCGTCGGCACCCTGCTCCTGTTGAACAAGCTGGCTTTACCCCTGTTGCTGAACTTTTTGACATATAACACAATCCGGCTGGCCGGTGT
>JAPXLS010000059.1:0-11658 GCA_033809435.1 Bacillota bacterium | reverse complement strand
GCTCAGAAGAAGTATTATGCTTAAACATTCGCCGCGCTGGCGCACCTTGCTGAACCCTGCTGTCAGCGGACGCCCGCGGTAGGCGGCGCCGTCCGCGGAGGCGCCCGCTTTGATTGCTGCCTGGTCGTCAAAGTAGAAACCGGTGAGCCCCGGCGCAGCTAGCACCCGATCAATTTTCATGCTGTCCCTTTCACCTCGGTTTGCCCACCAGCCGCCCCTTGCTGATGGCGTAAATATCGTCTATGACCATGCGAAATCCAGGCTCACGCCTTTCGCTGAGACCTCTCTCCCTTACTTTTCCCCGGTGGAAGTCGCGGGTTTCTCTGGAAAAGGGCAGCTCGCCAAAACGCAGAATCCGGATGGCCCCCTCACGATCGCGCACGGGGATGACGCTCCCCCTGGTCCAGCGGGACGGGGCAAAGGGGATGTCAAGGAGCCCCGCCTCAAAGGAGCGGACGGCGCCTTGGGCCAGATCACCCTCGCCGAGTTTCAAAACACCGGCAATTATCTCCTCCACCTCACGCTCTATGAGCGCCTCCTCCTCGCACAGCTTCTCTGTTTGCAGCAGCTTCTGCTCATCAAGCATACTTATAGCCTGCCTGCTGCAGAGCAGCCCGGCAATGTTGGCTTCGGCGGTGGGAATGCCCAGGGCTTCATGCGGCGTCTTGACAATAACCTTGTCTACACCGCCCAGGGCCGCGGTGGCCGCGCCCCAGGCGATCACCCCCATGGCCCTCGATTCATCCTGGGGAAAGCCGCCCATCCACTGGTGAAAAACCGTGGTCAGCAGGACATCGCCGAAGCCGGCCCGGTCCAGATAGCTCCGGCCGAGACGAGACAGTGTGCGCAAGGCCGCTGTATCCTGAAGCAGGTTGCCTCCCTGCCCATAGCCAATGGCGATGCTTTTTACACCCTGTTCAGCAGCCAGAAGCGCCTCGATGATCCCCACGGCATGGGACAGGCAGGGCGGAACCAGCGTTCCCGTCAAAGGACCGAACATTTCCCGGTTGATGATAATATCGTTTTCCGCGTAAGCGCCGCAAAGCCGGTCTACATATTGCCAGTGCAGGAGCGAAAGATCAAGGGGAATATCCTTGGCATAGGGTATGTTATAGGAGATGCCGCCGCCCTCAAAGTCTCCGAAGCCCGCAGCCAGGGTGATCTCGGCCAGGAGGCGGGCGTCGGGGGTCCCATGGCGCACCTGAACGGGAACCCCCGCCGCCTCGACAATCTTGCGGCAATTGGGCACGCCGTAATTCACTGCCGGGAAGCCATTCAGCAGGGAGCGTCCCGCCAGTTTCGATTCTTCAATACCTTTCTGGGCCTCCTCATAGCGGTTCTGGCGGGTGTAGGAGTCGATGGTCGTCGGCAAAAAATCTGCCTCCCCTTCCAGCTCCAGCCTGGCCAGAAGAACCATATGCTCACTGAGCAGTGCCACTCCGGCGCGGGGCTGCAAGAATATGCGCCCCTCTTCCTGTCCCGCCCGCAGCTTGTTGTAGGCCCTCTTGCTCTCAGGCAAGCTGCGGTGAAAGGCAAAAGCATCGGCCAGATCTACCCCCACACCTGTAGGCCATGAGGTGAGCACAGAACCGCGCTCGGCAACAAAATAGGCATCATCCCAACGGCGGTTCTGCAGTTTTTGTTTTGAGATCAAACCCTTACCCTCCCTAAAGGTAGCAATGTTTCTTGAAGCAGATATCGGGCCTGCTCCGGATAAGCTTCAGCCAGAAGGCCCGCCGCAAACAGAACATAGGGACGATCAAGAAAAAGATGCGGTGAGCGGGGGGACAGGACAAGGGGGTCGCCCAGGGCGAGCCCCGCCCGAAGCAGTGCCCCCGGATCTGCGCTGCGCACCAGGGCGCCGCCCGTGGCTATCAAAACGTCTGTTTCCGTTAAATCTTTGCCCCGCTGGACCCAGAGCCTCCCCTCGGGCGTATAGGTCTCTGCAAGGGATCCGGCATGGCGCCGCAGCGCCTCTCCCACGGCAGCGGCGGCAAAGGCGCAGTCAAAGGCATGCTCCTGCTCACTCCGGGGCAAAAAGCCGCGGCAGGCTGAGGCCGTCCTGGCATATGCTTCCAAGATATCGGGCGATACAGTAAAGGGAAGACGCTTGACCAGTTCTCCGACCGAAATAAGTTCGAGCAAGGAAGGAAGGCTTACCCTCATGCCCAGATCACCTTCCACACTGCGCTTGACAACGGGCTCCGGCAGCCCCTTGACGATACAACCGCTCCGCCGGGGTCTGCCGTCGGCAAAAGAATGAACATCGGTGGTGGCTCCGCCGAGGTCAATGATAATCACATCTTCCCCGGAAGCCTTCCGGTAAAGCTCCCCCGCCTTCATCACCGCCAGGGGGGTGGGCATGGCCAGGCCCACCCGCTGCTGCACCCTGTCCAGCCCCCTCGCTTTGGTAATTTCAGAGAGATAAAGCTCGCGAATGGCCTGGCGGGCAGGTTCAACAACAAGGCTGTTCACTTCGGGCATAACATTGCCGGCTACAAGCACCCGGGGCACTTTCCCCCTTAAAATAGAGGCGGCCTCATGGGCGGCTGACTTGTTCCCCGCTACCACCACCGGTCTATCCAGGCCGGAGGCGGCAATGCGGGCTGCATTCTCCAGAATCGTTTTCCTTTCTCCTCCATCAGTGCCGCCGGCCAGAAGGAGCAGATCGGGCTCCAGGGAGCGCATTTCGGCTATTTCCGCATCATTAAGAACATAGGCATATGCCGAAAGCACCCGCGCCCCCGCTCCCAGAGCCGCTTCTCGCGCCGCCTTGACCGTCAGCTCGGGGACAAGGCCGACAGCAACGATCTTCAGACCGCCGGCAGCGGAGCTGCTGGCCCCTTTGAAGACAACCCCGTCGAGCTGGGACGAAGAATAGGCGGCAAGCGCCTCTTCCAGACCTTCCATGAGGTCGCTTTCAAAAGTTGTCGCCGCCTGAGACATGCCCAGCAGCCCCGGGGGCTCCAGGGAAACAAGGGCGGTCTTGGTATAGGTGCTGCCGAAATCTACCAGAAGGGCTTTCATAGGCACAGATCTTCCTTCAGGTGGGCTATCGCTTCCTCCGGCAGGGTCCCGGGCGGATAAACGCGGTTGTACCCCATTTCTTTGAACAGTTTCTCCACCTCATCAAAGGTACGCTTGCCCACCACCAGGTTGCCGCCTGCATAGAGCAGGATTTCACCAAGCCCGGCCTCCCGGCATTTCTCCCGCAGCCCGCGGCAGTCAATTTCCCCATGACCGTAAAGGGAGGAAACCATGATTACCCCGGCGTCGCCCTCCACGGCGGCATTTATAAACTCTTCCTGCGAAACCATCACCCCGAGGTTGATCACCTTGAAACCGGCCTCGCTCAGTACCAGATCCAGGATCTTGTTTCCCACTGCATGGACATCGGCCCCGATAACACCGAGAACTATGCGATTGTTCCGCAGCAAAAACTGGTCCTCCTCTCCTCCGCAACCCTTCGGTACGCGGAACTTCACCTGTAACCGGCGGACTTACCAATTAACCGTTCCGACTGTATAAACATGCAATTGCAATGCCAGATCCAGACGTTGTCTCCCCCGCCTGCTCCAGGGTTCGAAATTCCGCCATACCCCCTAACCAATTCTGTCGATGAGCCCATCATCAACCAGGTATGGCAGGGTGATCTGTGCTGCTCCTGCATGGGACTCGTTGAACTCTATACCCGTGGAAAGAGAATTTTCATTTCGAGCCCAGGCGCGGCGGGCCACGCCGCAGGTAACATCCCAGAGCAGGGCGGACTTGACTGTTTCATCGGCCCGCTCGCTGCCGTCCAGAAGCAGGCCAAACCCACCGTTTATGGCCTTGCTGATGCCCACGCCACCGCCGTTGTGCAGGGCCACCAGGCTCATCCCCCGGGCGGCATTCCCGGCGAAACACTGCGCCGCCATATCAGCCGTCACATTGCTGCCGTCCTTGATGTTCGCCGTCTCCCGGAAGGGCGAATCTGTACCGCTGACGTCGTGGTGATCGCGTCCGATCATGACGGGGCCGATCTTGCCTTCACGGACCATTTCATTGAACTTCAGAGCGATGCGCACCCGACCGGCCGCATCCTGGTACAGGATGCGGGCCTGGGAGCCGACAACAAGGTTGTGCTTCTGCGCATCACGAACCCAGATATAGTTGTCGCGATCCTGGCCCCTGCGGGAGGGATCTATGCAGGACATGGCGGCCTGATCTGTTTTGGCCAGATCTTCGGGTTTGCCGCTCAGGCAGACCCAGCGGAAGGGCCCGTACCCATAATCAAAGAGCATGGGGCCCATGATCTCTTCAACATAGGAAGGCCAGATAAAGCCGTCCTTCTCATCGCGGCCATTTTTGGAGATCTCCTGCACCCCTGCGTCAAAAACCGCCTTCATGAATGAATTGCCGTAATCGAAAAAGTAGCTACCCCTTTCGACCAGGGCCTTGATGAGCTCAAAATGGCGCTGCAGACTGCGGTCAACAAGTTCCTTGAATTTGTCGCGATCAGCGGCCAGCAGGCGGGTTCTTTCCGCAAAGGTAAGCCCCTGGGGGCAGTAGCCGCCATCGTAGGGAGCATGGCAGGAGGTCTGATCGGAAAGCAAATCCACCCTGACCCCGCTGGTGAGGGCATGCTCCAGCAGATCAACTATATTGCCGTGATAGGCAATGGAGAGAGGCCGTTTCTGTTTTTGGGCCTCACCGGCCAGGCGGAAAGCTTCATCCGGTTCGGCTGTGGCCCGGCTGACCCAGCCCTGATCCAGCCGCGTCTTGATGCGTGATTCATCCACCTCTGCAATTATCCCAACACCCCCGGCAATTTCCACCGCCTTTGGCTGAGCGCCGCTCATCCCGCCCAGGCCGGAGGAGACAAAAAGATGTCCCCCGAGGTCGCCGTCGGGAGGCACCTGCAGCTTCAGGCGGCCCGCATTGAGGAGTGTGTTGAAAGTGCCGTGCACAATACCCTGCGGCCCGATATACATCCACCCTCCGGCGGTCATCTGTCCGTAGCTGGATACCCCCATCTCGGCGGCAATTTCCCAATCCCGCTGATTGTCAAATAGCCCCACCATGAGCCCGTTGGTGATGACCACCCGCGGGGCTTCGGGCCGCGATGGAAACAGGCCCAGGGGATGCCCTGACATAACCACAAGAGTCTGCTTTTCAGTAAGCTCCTCCAGGTATCTTTTGATCAGGCGGTACTGCAGCCAGTTCTGGCAGACGCTGCCTGTTTCGCCGTAGGTAACCAGCTCATAGGGGTAGAGCGCCACCTCGAAGTCGAGGTTGTTGTCGATCATTACCTGAAAGGCCTTGCCGGCAGTGCAGCGGCCCCTGTATTGATCGATGGATTTGGCGTAAATCCGGCCCGGGGGGCGGTAGCGGTAGGCATAGATCCGGCCCCGGTTCTTGAGCTCTTCCATAAACTCGGGAGCCAGCCTTTCATGGTATTCCCCGGGTATGTAGCGCAGAATGTTTCTCAAAGACAGTTTCGCCTGCGCCGGCGACAGGCGAAAACCGCGGTCCGGAGCCCTGCGGATACCCGGCACGAAGTCGGGCATTTCGGGCAGATCCCGGTCAAGCCTGATTGTCATTGAGCCGGCAATTTCCAAGTTGCTCACCATCGGCCCAACCTCCCTGTATACCATTTTATTGCAATTCACATGTCAAAAATAATCAAAACAGCACTTCTTGGCGGGGCAGCGGTTTCAGGCGGGGGGTTCAAGAAGCAAATCGCCCACCTCAACCCCGAGTTGCTCCAATTCACTGCGGATTTCATCCGCCCGATCCCCCATTTCCCTCTTGAACGCAGCATCCCTGATCCCGCCAAGGTTGATGGCCACATTGGCCAGGGCGCCCCTGATCCCGCTCTGCGCCATCAGGAATGCCACCACGGCATCACTCCAGGTATTGGGATTGCCCTCTGTAATTGCCCATGCGCACAACCGCAGCACCTCCAGACAGTTTTGCGCCACCTGCAGGGGCAGCCGTGTTGCTCCCTGCAACGCCTTCTGAATCGCTGCAGAGCGCAGAGCTTTTTGCTCCGGCCCTTCCCTGGGCATGCGGTAGGCCTCGACAACCCGGTTGTAGGCCTCAGTATCACCATCAATATCCCTTTGCAGCGCATGCTGCAGCTCCAGGGATTGATCCATGTTGCACCGGATCTGCTGCTCCAGCTCCGCCGCCTTACCACACCCGGCGGTTAAGCGGGCCACCATGGCCACGAGCGAAGCTGCCAGGCTCCCGGCCAGGGCAGAGACACTGCCACCGCCCGGCGCCGGCGAATCCGAGGCCAGTTCCTTTAAAAATTCTTCCACCGCCATCTCCCTGTACATAGACAACCCCTTTCTACTGCGACTTAATTTTCCGTAAGACGTTTTTCCAGCACCTGCCCGGAATGGAAATCCTGCAGACGCAGGTAGAAAGCCGCCGCATCGAGCAGCGCCTCCATGGGAAGCAGGCCGACAATCTCGCTGCTGCTTATGGCCACCCCGTAACGCGCAGCCTCACTCTTCACCGTCTCGAAAACCCGGGCCATGGAAACATGCCGGTAATTGCAAATATTGATGGTCACCTGGGCAGTATTCGTCTCTTCAATAAGCACCCCCAGCGCCTTGATGCTGGGGTAACCGCCGCTGCTTCCCCTGATGGATCGGGCAATCCGGCGGGCAATATCCACATCGCTGCAGTCCAGATTTATATTGTAAGCTATGAGCGGCGGCCGCGCTCCCACAGCAACGGCACCGGCAGTGGGATGCAGGCGCGGCGGCCCAAAATCCGGATGCCCTCCGGGCTCGTTGATAGCTCCTTTGAGCCCTTCATATTCGCCGCGGCGCACTGCGGCCAGATTCCTGCGCTCCTCCATCAAAGCCGCTTCTTCGTAAAGATATACCGGTATACCCAGTTTTTCGCCAATTTCCCGGCCCAGCTCCCGGGCCAGTGCCACACACTCTTCCATGGTCACTCCGCTGATGGGAACAAGGGGAATCACATCTGCGGCGCCAATACGGGGGTGCTCGCCGCGGTGCTGCTCCATGTCAATCAGCTCCGAGGCCTTTT
This sequence comes from Bacillota bacterium, assembly GCA_033809435.1. Taxonomy (GTDB): domain Bacteria; phylum Bacillota; class Dethiobacteria; order DTU022; family DTU022; genus JAAZIN01. Next base: position 4,611 of record JAPXLS010000059.1, on the reverse strand, counting down.
TGACAGCGGCAAAGGCCGCCTTTTTCACCTCCGCCGGAGCTCCCACAAAGGTGATTACACTGCGGTTATGGCTGGCGTCGGAGGATTGATCAAGGATCCTGATTCCGGGAACAGAGATAATGGCTCCGGCGATCTCCCCCACAACGTCAGGCCGCCGCCCCTCGCTAAAATTGGGCACACATTCAATTAGCTGCATGTCTCTCCTCCCAGGACCAATCTTCCTGACTTGATCACTTTTTGAACAAGGTTTGTTCCAAAGCGGTAAGCAATGCTGCGGTAATCAGCAGCGTCAAATATCACCAGATCAGCCTTCTTGCCCGCTTCGATGCTTCCCACTTCGGCGGCCCGGCCGATGGCATGGGCCGCATTGATGGTCACCGCTGAAATCGCTTCCGCCGGCGTCATCTTCAGCTGACGGCAGGCAATGCCCATGGTCACGGGCAGCGAATTCACGGGCGAGCTGCCGGGGTTGAAATCACAAGCCAGGGCCACCGGCACCCCCGCATCGATCATTTCCCGCGCAGGGGCGTATTTTTTCCCCATGAGGCAGAAGGTGGTTGCCGGCAGGAGCACCGCCACCGTCTGCGAAGCGGCAAGCATTTCAATGCCCTTCGCCGTAACAGCTACCAGATGATCGGCAGAGAGCGCCCCCAGCTCCGCCGCCAACTCCGCGCCGCCAAGAGGCGCAATCTCATCGGCATGCAGCTTCAGTTTGAACCCCAGCTCGCGGGCCGCCAGCAAAATGCGCCGGCTCTGTTCAATGCTGAAAACACCTTCTTCACAAAAGACATCACAGCATTCCGCCAGACCGGATCGCGCCACGGCGGGAAGCATCTCCTTGATAATTAATTCGACAAAGGCCTCGGAATTCCCCCTGTATTCCTCCGGGACAGCATGCGCTCCAAGAAAGGTGGGCGCCAGATCCACCGGTTGTATCTGCTGCAGTGTCCGGACAGCCCGCAGCTGCTTCAGCTCATCTTCAACGGAAAGCCCATAACCGCTTTTGACCTCGGCGGTGGTGGTGCCCTGGGCCAGCATTTCGCTGATGTATTTTTCCCCTATCCGGACCAGCTCAATCTCTTCCGCCGCCCTTGTGGCCCGTACAGTGCCGAGGATGCCGCCGCCGCCGGCCAGTATATCCAGGTATGCCGCTCCTTTGATTTTCATCTCAAATTCGCTTTCGCGGGTACCCGCAAAAACCAGGTGACTGTGGGGATCTACCAGGCCCGGCAGCACCACCTTTCCGCCAGCGTCGATGATCAGGGCATCATCCGTTGGTTCAACACGCTTCATCACTGCGGCAGTTGTCCCCACACCTGTAACCAGCCCTCTATATGCCGCCACTGCGCCTCCCTCGATCAGTCCAAGCTCGGCCAGTTCGGAGCGGCGTTTCGGCTTTGCGCTGTGGCCGGAAGCTGTAACCAGCTGCCCCGCATTTTTAACGATCAAATCTGCTTTCACTCTGTCACCTCTTTACTCAATTCCGGATAAAACCGGTAAGACATGGCTCACGGCAGCAGCTCACCGGATATTTTTTCCACCTCCTGGACAATGGCGCCGTTCTTTAAAAGTTTATGCACGGATTCCAGATCCTTGTAAAGAATCCGGTCTCCATCCTCGGCTGGCAAAGTGCCTTGAAGCAGGCGAAAAGCGGCGCCGCTGCCCCCGCCCGGACGGTGGGTGATAAAACGCATGGCCCGGGCCGCAGCCAGCAGCTCTGCGGCAATTACCCAGGAAATATTTTCAACCACCTGCCTCCCCTTGTAAGCGGCAATGGAGCCCATGCTGACATGATCTTCCTGGTTGCCCGATGTGGGTATGGAATCGACAGAGGCAGGGTGAGCCAGAACCTTGCCCTCCGAGACGAGCGCTGCGGCGGCATACTGCAGCAGCATCAACCCAGAATTTAGGCCCCCATTCTTTGTCAGAAAAGCAGGAAGTCCATTGTTCAAAGCTGGATTGACCATCCTTTCTATGCGCCGTTCTGAAATATTGCCCAGCTCATTTACAGCCATAGCCAGAAAATCAAGAGCCAGCGCCAGCGGTTGACCGTGAAAATTGCCGCCGCTGATGATATCCCCACTGTTAGGAAATATCAGGGGGTTGTCGGTGGCGGAGTTGATCTCGATCTCGAGGACAGACCGGATGTACTGCAAAGCGTCAAGGGTGGCTCCGTGCACCTGGGGAATGCAGCGCAAGGTATAAGCATCTTGAACTCTTTTATGATCCCGCCGCATTAACAGATCGCTCCCCCGGATCAGCCTGAGCATGAGCGCTGCACAAGTTTTCTGCCCGCAGTGCGGCCGGACCTCGTGAACCTGATCGTCAAAGGCGGAAGCAATCCCCTCCAGCGCTTCGAAAGACATGGCCGCAGCGATGGAAGCCGCCTTGAACAACTGGAAGGCGTCAAGCAAGGCCAGGGTCCCCAGGGCGCTCATGTACTGCGTGCCGTTGATCAGGGCCAGCCCTTCCTTTGCCGTCAACTGCAACGGGGTCAGGCCGGCCTCCTGAAGAACCTTTTCAGAAGGAGCCGCCCGGCCCTGATGCTCCACTTCACCGAGACCGATCATGGCCAGTGCCACATGAGCCAGCGGGATGAGATCTCCGCTGGCGCCGACAGACCCCTTGGCCGGAACTACGGGATGAATCCCGGCGTTGAGCATTTCCAACAGAAGCTCAACCACTTCCGGGCGGACCCCGGAAAAACCCTTGGCCAGCGAATTGGCCCGCAGAAGCATCATCGCCCGAACCGCCTCGGGGGGCAACGGCTCACCTATGCCACAGGCGTGACTCATGATGATGTTTTCTTGCAGAGAATCACTGTCCTGACGCGAAATCAAGACATCACTGAAACGACCGAAGCCGGTAGTAATGCCGTATACGATGCGCTCTTGCCTGAGGATATTCTCAACGACATCCCTCGATTTAAGCAGTTTCGACCGGCCTGAAGGGTGCAGCTTCACGGGCGCTCCCTCCCGGGCCACAGCTAGAACCTGCTTCAGCCCCAGGCCCTCTCCATCAACAAGTACTTTTCCCACCGGGTTTTCTGTTGTCATCATCCAATCTCCTTTTCAAAGCAAAAGGGAGCAGAACGCAAAGAAACTGCGTTTCTACTCCCTCATGGCTCCTGGCTTTGAGTAGATCCGGCTGCGGCCGCCTGATTGTAGGCCGCAAAATATATCCCCCAACAATTTTAACTATAGCACAATAACTTGCGGCTTGCAATATGTCTTGCACTATTGACGGGTTTCCTGAACTTCCCGGGTTCCCCATACTTACCAGATATCTCAGATATGATTGATGCCCAAACCCATCGCCTCATGCTCAAATCCCTTGATCGGAGCACCGATAGTCCCGTAAAGCGCCACCGCCAGCCATTCTCCATCAGAGTAATCCCCGGCTATGCGCGGTCCTCGCACAATGCTGAAGATCAGACCTGCGCTGCGCAGGATGCTTCCCAAAGCTACCTCACCGCGGCAGATGCCGTGAAAAGCATCGAGAATGGAATGATACAGGGCATGTTCTTCCCGGTACTGCTCCTTGATCAGCCCCCTTCGCTTGGCTGCAGTCTCGATGGCGGCAAATATTTTTTCGGAATCCATGGATCCGGCTCGCCCTTTGTAATATTTGTATTTCACCTTTTCCGCAATCTGCATCAGCTGCTGCTCTTCATCTCTATTGCTGACAGCCAGGGAAACGGCCACTTTGCCAATGGTAATCTCCATGCTCAACAGACACACCCCTTTCTGCCATCTTCACAGATGCAAAAAGAATACATTATGTCGCCCTGTACACAATCTGCTATCCATTTCGCCGGCGGAATATAAATGGCCTCCATTCATACAGGGCCTGGCGCTTCACAGAAGCAACCCTAAGATATCTGCACAAGCATTCTAGGGGCCGCCTGTGCCTCCGCCGGTCTGATCAACAGCCGGTCTGATCCTGATAATCAGGAAAAGCGCCGCAGCGGCAAAAGCTGCGATGAAGAGTTCAATCCACCAGAAATCAGCACCCCCATCCTGCAGGTAGACAACACCTGCATTGAGAAGGGTATGCAGAAAAATGGACAGGAGCAAATAGAGGAGCTGCCTGCGCTTCACCGCGTAAAGAACAATTAACGACAGGGCAATCTGGATCATCAGCGTCAGCAACCGTTCCACGCCTGCGGCGGCAAAAAGTGAGGGCGGCATAGTGATAAATTGCAACTTTAGCGCCGAAGCCGCATCCGAGCCCATCTGCGGAGCCACAAACCGTTCAAAAACACCGCCGTTGATCATCAGGGCAATAATAACATTATTGATATAGGCAAGGCCAACCAGAATAACAGACTCGATACCGCCGTGCCCCAGCCCGTAGGCCAAACCGTTTTTCCAGGACAGCTCTTTTTTCAAAATCAACCTGAAACCCAGATAGCGGCCGCATTCTTCAAAAAGAGCGGCGCTAAAACCGCCGATGAGCACGGCAGTAAAGAAAAGATTGGCGGAAAAATCAGCGAACCAGGGCTGGGCGGATAGGTAAATAAGCAGGGGAAGCCTTGTAACCATCTGGAATATAACGAAAACTGCCGCTCCCACAAACAGCGCTTTTAAGGAAAAACGCAACCTGAGATAA
>JAPXLS010000058.1:0-11852 GCA_033809435.1 Bacillota bacterium | reverse complement strand
ACGTTTCAAGATCATTCATCGGATCTCCAATATTCCTTCCGGAGATATGGTTGTTCTCGATCGCTATTACAGCATTGTCGGGGTGAGATGTATCGACCAAAACGACCTCGCAATTATAACCGAAAGCCTGGGCTATCCCCCTAGCTATATTTACCAGGTTGTTAAGATGTAACCGAATACCTTTGTCCAAATCGTATCTCCTTTCAAAATCAATTGATACCTGATCTAATACAGCAAAGCCGATAATAATCCTCCTTTTGAACAGGTTAACAGTTACAACTCAACCCATCCCTGTGCTGTCAATTTTACATTGTCATGTGTAAAATAAGCATTTTTAATTTTATTATCCTGCAAAAGTAACGAAATTTCAGTAATATCATCACCGATTAAATTGGCGCCACCACCGCATTCTACGCGGATCTGGCAGGGTTCTTTAGAACAAGTCTTGAACAAGTCCAACTCTCCTGATTCAAGAATTGCCAGTGCCAGCACCACTGTTCCTGTACCGCAGGACGTCTCAATTAGATCTGGAATACGGTGCGGGAAAACCGCACGAAGATCGCCCGAATAACATGGATGCCAATCATAAAGGGTGATATTGTAAGGTTCTTTTGTCTGCTCCATGAATACCTTTTGCACATTGATCAGAATCCGCCTGGTTTCGGCATCCAAATTTTTTACGTCTGCAGTAGAACAGACATCCTTAATGCAGTCTCCGTTAACCGCCATAAATTCACCTACGCGCATAACCTTTACACCGCAAATCACCATGGGATGAACGCCGCGTTGATAACACTTTTTAACGAAAGAAGTCATATCTGTGACTACTTTATCAACGCGGCCTTCAGATAACCAGACCTTGATTTCCGTGAGGCCGTTGTCCGTTTCAATAACAACCGGAGTAATCGGTTCCCGGGGAGTGATTCCAAGTCTGTTGCCGGTAGGTGTTTCAAAAAGTACTTTCCCCAAGACCTGGGTCATACCGCCGCAAGCGCCGATAAATTCCCCAGAGGCAGGTTCGGAAATCTTAACCTTCAGGTCACCCTCACCTTGCGGAGGATAAAGAATAGCAGCCTCATCTCCTCCCAGGTATATATTTTTCAAAAGTTCAAGTGATATTTCAAGCTCTCTACCTTTCGGGATCTGCGCACCGTTAAGAAAGATAATTGTATTGCCGCCCATATGGCCCTTGACAAAATCCAGTTTCATTTTTTTACCCCTTCCATTCGGTTGATTGCCAAGATTAGGATTACCATAATATATTCAAGTCAACAAAATGTTTAACAAAACATCAGAAATATATATTGCTTATTTAAAATTATCATGGAAGGTTTCATGTTGTCAAACGCATTTTGCCACCCAGTAATATATTTAAAGGATGTATTTTAAGCCAAACTAGATACAGGGTTACAATAACTCCATAATAATTTATCAAACAATAAATTTACAATCAAAAATAGGTTGAAATTAAAATTAATGCGTAATTAAAAGAAGGATATTTCGATAAAATGTTGAATAATGTTTTAAAAAGGAGTGTGATGTTATAGTCGTTAACCATCCAATCATTAATGCTTTTGTACTGTCGCTGTATTGAATAATCCAGGTAAAGGAGTGAATCGCTAAGTGTTAAGAAAACAGCTAAACCCTGTTCTGATGACGGCCTTGGTATTGGGCGCAACGGTTGGTTCGGGTATTTTTGTCCTTCCAGGATCTTTGGCCGAGTCAGCCGGGCCTGCTTCTATTATTTCATTCCTGCTGGCTGCAATTGGCTCTTATGGCCTGGCCTATGTCTTTGCCGAAATGGGAATCAGGAGCCCTGTGACAAATGGCCTGTATGAGTATCCAAAACAGGCTTTTGGAGAAATGATGGGTGCAATCAACGGCTGGTGCTACTGGATCTTTATGTGGTCCGGCATTTCGGCTGTTTTGATTGGTTTGATGGGTTATCTGGCACTCTGGTGGCCGGCGCTTTCTGATAACGGGTGGTTGCAATTGATTTTGGGCACGATCCTTTTATGGATCTTTACTTTTATCAATACCCGGAAAGTCGAAGTCGGTGCTAGCTGGGGGTTGGTTTTTACAATTGTCAAAGTCGCCGGGCTTGTCGTACTGGTCATAGTTGGCTTATTCCATATTGATTTCAGCAACTTTGCACCATTTATGCCCTTGGGCTCAGGCAGTATCATCCCCACAATGGCACTTCTTTTCTGGAGTTTCGTTGGGATTGAAACCGCGGTTACTGTCGGCGAAGAGGCCGACGATCCAAAGACGATTCGAAAAAGTACTTTCAATGCGCTCTTTACCATTATCGTTGTTTATGGTCTGATTTTGTTTGTTGCTTTTGGGGCCATGCCGTCAGCCGATCTGGCAGAGTCGCAAAAACCGTTAAGCGATCTTGCCCATCTCTTTATGGGAGACTTTGGCGCTCATTTTATCGCGCTTATTGCGGTCTTCTCAATTGTTGGGGTGATGAACAACACGATTCTGCTTACCGGCAGAACGAGCTACGCAATTGCCCGCGATGGTTTATTCCCCAAGGTGTTTTCCAAAACGAATAAATTTGGCGTTCCCTCGGGGAATATTATTCTGGGTTCTGTACTGGCGAATGCACTGTTGTTCACTGCCGTATTCAAAACATTGAGGGCGGCGTTTGATTTTGTGTTGCTTTTCTCAACCCTGTTTTGTTTAATTCCTTATGTCTTCACCATGGTATCGATAGTTATTCTTTACAATCGCAAACCGGAAACCTTCCACTTTGAAGGCAGCCAGTGGATGAAATTGAAGGTGATGGCTTTCATAGGTTTTGTCTTCAGCGGTCTGGGGATCTGGGGTGCAGGAGCTGATGCGTTGGTATGGGCCCTGGTATTTATTGTGATTATGTCTCCTGTATTTTATGCTTTTGTCACGATCGAAAAAGATCGTTTAAAGGCCAAGAAAACTGCAGTTTAAGTTAATGTGGGTGGAGCCCGCCGCCTTTTGGAGGGCGGCAGGCTCCGCCCCGCTATTAAAACTCGAACTTTGGGGAGGGGAATGGAATGGAAATAAAGGTAAATTCTGAAATCGGCAAGCTAAAGGCAGTGATGCTTCATCCACCGGGAAAAGAGATTACACGATTGACCCCGCCAAACATGAAGGCTCTGTTATGGGACAATATTCCGTGGCCGGAAAGAGCACTGGAAGAGCACCATAATTATGTCAGGCAATTGGAAGAGCGGGGAGCCAAGGTATACCTGACTCCTGATCTATTAAAAGATGTCATTAAGGATAAAGTCCTGCGGAATGAGTTAATCGAAAAGAGCGCCGCTTATGAGGTGGAACGCTTAACTCCGGAAACGCTGCAGGCGATGCAGGAATATATGAAGGGTGTTAATGACGATCAGCTCATTGATATCTTTATGGGCGGGATCACCAAGCAGGAGCTATACCAAGAAACCCACGAGGTTGCGTTTGAAGATCTGGCGGATCACGCCATCGAATTCTGCCTTACTCCGATGACCAATATTGGATGGTCCAGAGATCCCGCCGCTTCGATAGGTAACGGTATTGCTTTTTCGCATATGTACGGCCGGGCGAGAGAGCGGGAACCGCTTTATGTAAAGTACGTATTCAAGCATCATCCTGAATTTAAAGATCTCGATTACCATGCCTGGTACGGCATTTGTGACGATGACCAGACGAACCTGGAGGGTGGTAATGTTTTTCCGCTGAGTAAGAATGTACTGGCCATCGGTTTTAATGAAAGGACGGGTTTCCGGACAATCATGAAACTTGCCTCCAGACTGATGGAGAAATCTGAGATAACAGATGTGCTGGCGCTGCAGTTTGACAACAAGAAGCTTGTTGAAGGTGATGTGGGCATGTTTGTTCATGTCGATACCTTCTTTACCATGGTTGACCATGAAAGCTTCCTCTTTTTCCCCCATATTGCCGAGATGCTTAAAGTTTACCGTTTGACCAAGGGAGAGGGCGGCAGGATCAAGACTTACGTGGATGGCGATCTTTTCGAAACGCTGAAAAAAGTGCTCCATCTGAAGTCGCTGAATCTGATCGAGGTCGGCGGCGGAGACAGCTATAGGGCCCAGGCGGAACAGTGGGGCCTGGCTGCCAATGTATTCACGATTGCACCGGGCGTCGTCTTTGCTTATAACCGCAACATGAGCACAAATAGATGGCTTCGTAAAAACGGCATTGAAGTAATCGAGTTGGAAGGCAACGAATTGGCCAAAGTGCTTGGAGGACCGCGTTGCGCAACTATGCCTCTCTGGCGTGAAGACCTCTAGCTTGAACGTAAACAATAGTTATGCTCACCGATCAGGTTTAGGAGACGCGGTTTAATATAACTTTCGAGCCATTCTTCCTTCAAGGGGGATAAACCTGGCCGGGTAAACTGCTGTAGGCCGAATTACCCGGTAAAGAATCTTTACCCATCCGGTGTGAGCAGAGAAGATGACGGTAAGAGATTCTGGGTTTCCCCCTGGAGGAAACAGCGGAATCAAAGGGGGCAGTTTACGCAAGGTTAAAAATTGTCATACCTGTTACCACTAAAATGGCCAGTAAAAGGAGATAGTGGGATGATTAGCAGTTTAAAATACAAGAGTGTTCTTTCATTACTTGATTTGTCGGTCGAAGAAATCGAAACTGTTTTGAAGACAGCCGAAACTCTGAAAATGCAGAGTAGGATCGGCCAAACGGTAAAGACATTGGAAGGGAAGGTAATCGCCCTGATCTTCCAGAAGCCATCTACCAGAACCAAAGTTTCATTTTTATCCGGGATTAGCCAGCTTGGTGGCACTCCTTTATATCTTGACGGTAAAGATCTGCAACTTGGCCGCGGCGAGACGATCGAGGATACTGCGCGGGTTCTTTCCCGCTATGTTGACGCTATTGTGGCACGGGTTTATGACCACAGCGATTTGGAAGGGCTGGCGGAGCACGGGAGCATCCCGGTGATCAATGCGCTATCCGACGATTACCATCCCTGCCAAGCGCTGGCCGATATCTTAACCATCTATGAAAAAGTAAACAAGGTTAAAGGAATTAAGTTGGCGAACTTTAGCGGCCTGAAGATCACCTATACAGGCGACGGTGACAGCAATATGGCTCACGAGACCCTTTTACTGGCGGCAAAGACTGGTATGGATGTCGCCCTGGCTTCGCATAAAGATTATCAGCCTAATGAGCAAGTAATGGCGCAAGTTAACGAAGTGGCCAAAGTGAGCGGTTCTACGATCGTGATCACGGATGATCCGCTGGAAGCAGCTAACAGTTCTGATATTCTTTATACTGACGCACTGGTTAGCATGGGTGAAGACGAAATAGGTCAAAAGAAATTGAAGGACCTGATTGCCTACCAACTGGATAGTAAGATGATCGAAGCAGCGAAAGCAGATGCTATTGTCATGCACCCGCTGCCTGCAATCCGGGGTGCGGAAATATCTGCTGAAGCGATGGAAAGCCCGCGGGCGGTAATCTGGGACCAGGCGGAAAATAGATTACACGTTCAAAAGGCTCTCCTTTCGTTAGTTTTGGGATAAACAGGGAAAATCGATGGGGCCGGCATAGCGGGTATTCATTACCCGCTATCCTTTTCTATTATGTTTCAATGATAGAATATACCTTCTGGTAAAGCTGGTTGCTACACTACGGTAATACGATGAAACGTGGGGAGAGAAAGAATTTGGAAAAGACTAATCCGGCAAAACAGGCGTCATGTTGCCGTACCGGGCGGGAAGTGATTGTAGTGGCCCTGGGCGGAAACGCCATCTTAAGGCAGGGTCAAAGCGGTACTTTCCAGGAGCAAATGGAAAATGTCCGCAAGACTGCAGTGCAGCTGGCAGAGTTGGTTTTGAACGGCAAGCAGTTGGTTGTTACACACGGCAATGGTCCGCAAGTGGGGAGAATTTTTCAGCAGCAGGAAATTGGCGCCCTGGCCGGCATCCCGGAGATGCCGCTGTTTGTTTGTGGGGCAATGTCGCAGGGGCAAATCGGTTATATGATTCAACAGGCTCTTTACAACGAACTGCTTAAAGTTGGATGCAAAAAAACGGTGGTTACGCTGATCTGTCAATCATTTGTTGACCCATCCAGCCCATCTTTTGGAAACCCCACCAAACCGATAGGAAGTTTTTACAGCGAAGCGGAGGCACAGAAAGCGGCGGCTGAAAAAGGGGGGGCCTGGAAGGAAGACAGCGGCAGGGGCTGGAGAAGGGTGGTTCCCTCCCCGGAACCGCAGGGCTGTGCCGAAATCACTGCGATCAAGTCTCTGATTGCTGAAGACGTCGTGGTTATCATTTCAGGAGGCGGCGGGATCCCGGTGGCCAAAGATCCCTGTGGTACTTTCGCCGGGACTGACGCGGTTATCGACAAGGATCTGGGGGCACAGGTAATGGCCCGGGAAACCGGGGCAAACATTATGCTGATTCTAACCGATGTTGACAACGTTTCCGTGAATTATCGGACACCAAGAGAGAAGAAACTTGGGCGGATATCCCTGGCTGAGATGAAGGCATATTATCAGCAGGGTCACTTTACAGCCGGCAGCATGGGGCCAAAAGTTTTGGCGGCAATCCGTTTTGTCGGGAGCGGAGGGGGGATGGCCATTATAACCTCGCTTGAAAATGCGCTTCCTGGAGCCAAGGGTGAGGCCGGCACTGTCATCACTGCGTAGGTAGAAGGCTCCCTTTTTCGATATTGTAAAAGCAGATCAGCGCAACACTGCGCCGTCTTCATTCTCCGGGCTTCAGGAAAGCCGTCAGCCGGCGCTCTTCGGCGAGGCTGATGCGCCCCTCCCTCGCCAGCAGGGCCGCCATTTCGCTCAGCTTGAGTGCGGCATGAAACCGGTACCCGGCTTCCTCGAGCTCCCGGCGGCCTCCCTGCTCCCGATCGATGAGCACGATTACATCCTCCACCACCAGACCCGCCGCCTTCAGGGATGCGATGGCCTCCAGCTTGCTGCCCCCTGTTGTGATGAGATCATCCAGCACCAGGGCCCTGTCACCCGGGTGATAGAACCCCTCGATGGCCCGCCCGGTGCCGTATCTTTTTATCTCTTTGCGCGGAAAGATGAGCGGCAGGCCTGTCTCCAGGGACAGGGCCGTGCCGATGGGCAGCGCCGCATAGGGGAGGGCTGCGAGCCGGATTTCTGACAGGCGCGCCTGCTCAACGGCCCCGGCACCCCACGACGCCGGCCCTGCTTTGACACCCGGCAGCCCGGCAATGATGGCGGCATAGGCCAGGGAAACCCTGCGCAGAACAGCGGGATAGGAGGCCAGCAGGCGCAGATCTATGTAGACAGGTGATTTTTGGCCCGAGGTCAGGGTAAAATCTCCGAACTTGACGGCTCCGATATCGGCCAGTTCCAGGATAAGCTTTTCTTCCGGATCGGGAGCTGCAAGGGGGGGCTTCGACATGCACTCCCGGATATGGCGGAGCAGCTCCAGGGCGGCCCTGCGCGGTTCATCCGCGTAGATGATGCTCCGGGAAGAATTTATGATCAGCCCCAGGCCGTCCTCCCGGCGGCCGGCGGCCATGGAGGCCTCCAGGTCGCCGCCCTGGGTGCCCACGCCCGGCATCAGGATCCAGGCCTGCGGTGCTGCGGCCCGTATTCCGGCCAGCGCTTCGGTGTGTGTGGCCCCGGCAACAAGGCCGCAGTTCCATTCCGCCGCCCTTTCGGCGACAAGTTCGTACAGCGGGCGGGAAGGGCAGGGCAGGGATTGAAAATCAGCGGCTCCCGGGTTGGAAGTGTGGCAGAGCAGGAATACACCCTTATCCGCATATTCCGTGAAGGGGGCGACGGCGTCGCCCCCCAGGTAGGGGTTGACGGTAAGGGCGTCGGCGCCCCAGGTTTCGAAGGCGGCACGGGCGTAGGCCCCGGCCGATGAGCTGATGTCGCCCCGCTTGGCGTCCAGGATCACCGGCACGCCGGCCTGCTCGCGGATGTAGGAGATGGTCCGGCGCAGCGCCTCCAGGCCCTCCGCGCCGGCTGCTTCATAGAAAGCCCAGTTTGGCTTGTACGCGCAGACCAGGTCGCAGGTGGCATCGATGATCTGCCGGTTAAAATCGAAAATATCCCGGCCCGGCTCCATCAGATGGGGGTGGGGGTCCAGACCGATGCAGAGGAGGCTGTTGTTTCGCCGGACCGTTTCGGCAAGCTCCAGGTAGAATGACATGTATTGTTTATCCTCCTTTGCCCGCGGGCCTGGAATTGGCATTTGCTTTGTTCTAAAAGAAAGTATAACGACAACGGGCCACCACTGTCAACAATAACGGGGCCAGATCTTGAAAAGCCAGTTATTCGCTTTACTGAGAGATATATGCGCGAAGCGCAGGATAGCCAAAATACCGAAATAGCCGCCCTGTTTGCCGATCTGGCGAAGGCAGAGGAGAAGCATATTACCGTAATACGCGATCAGGTGGCCCATCTCTCGGGCAATGGGGGTCCGCTCAATGATTACGAGGATATAAACCAGTATAGCGCGCAGCATCAAGAGGGGGATGCCGGCAGCTAAAGCGGTACGGCGAGATCACCTTTTCTAATAGTAACTACTCAGCCGTAAAATTAAGTGAAGAAGGCTGATTTTCCCGAAGGGGTAAACCAGTCGGCCGCTTTGGATGGTAACCCCTTTGTGCCAGAGCTTTAGTTGGTTGTTTTCGGTTTCCAAAGAACAGGTTTAGCATCAACAGGGTGAGTAGTAGTTACTTTTAATATTCACCCCCCCAGCCCCCAAGGCAATATGATTATCAGTGCTCCCGGGGCCATCATTATTCACCGGTCAATGCCGGGGCCATGGGCTATTGGCGGACTTGAAACGAACTGCATAATAACTGAATATTACGGAATTTATGCCTCTTTTTCTTTGCCCCCTTACTCATGGAGAAGGTTAAAAGTATCCTTGCATAGAATACTAAATATTTCATCATATTATTTCTTAATACCTGGAGGAGGATTTTATGGACATCAAAGGTACCACAGGACAACCCGGAACCTGCCGCTGCGGCCGGCCCCAGTACGGTCCCCTGGCGGAACCGCTGCTTCCGCGCATCCGGCGCGCTGCAGCGGGGCCCCATGCCATTACATTTATCGGCAGCGCCGCAGGCGGGGCGGAAGCTGCACCGGAGAGAGTTCCCTGGAAACAGCTGCACGGGGAGGCCAGGGCCGCTGCCGCAGCTCTGCAGGCCCGCGGCGTCGCCCCGGGAGACCATGTCGCCCTTCTGGGGCCCACCTCCCGCGCTCTTGTTACCGCTGTACAGGCGATCTGGCTGGCCGGAGCCTGCATGATCATGCTGCCCATACCGCTGCGGTTCACATCCATCGAGGATTTCATGCAGCAGACACGGGCCCTGATGAAAAGCGGCAATGTTTCCCTGCTTCTCATTGACCCTGAAATGGCCCTTTTCTATACACCGGCCCCCGGCGATCCCCCGGTGCTTACGTTGGGCGAAATGGAGCAGAGCGCAGCCGGCCTTTCTTCGGCGGACAGTTTCCTGGAAGCGGAGGATGATCCCTGCCGCCTGGCTGTGCTGCAGTTTACCTCCGGATCCACGGCGGAACCAAAAGGGGTCATGCTGCCCCACCATGTTATCGGGGCCAATATAGACGGGATGATCAAGGCAGCCGGGGTAGCCATGGATGATATCATCGTCAGCTGGCTGCCGCTCTACCATGATATGGGACTCATCGGCATGCTCACCGTCTCCATGACCGTGGGCTGCTCTCTATTCATAGCCTCACCCCTTGATTTTACAAAACGGCCCGCTGATTGGATGCGCTGGCTGAGCGAATACCGCGGGACCATTACCGCCGGGCCGAATTTCTCCTGGGTTCTGGCCGGGCGTGCCCTGAACAGGATGAACGATAGGGGCGAACGCCTGGACCTGTCTTCAGTCCGGATCGCGCTGAACGGGGCCGAACCGGTAGATCCCGCCACGGTTGAACACTTTGTGGAAGCCGCCAAACTGCACGGCTTCAGGCCGGGGGCCGAATTCTGCGCCTTCGGCATGGCCGAGGTGGCCATCGGCGGCAGTTTTCCCCCGCCCATGCGGGGCCTGATCTGCGATGCGGTGGATCGGGCCGCCCTTGAGGCGGAGAATGTGGCCCGGCCCGCCGCCCCCCATTTGCCCACAACCCGCCGGCTGCCCCTGCTGGGCCGACCGGTACCGGGGCTGGAGATGCGCATCTGCGATCTCTCCACGGGCGAGCCCAGAGGGTTGCGGGAGGTGGGTGAACTCGAGATAAAAGGTCCCTCGGTAACGCCGGGCTACTACGGGCGCCCCGATCTCAGCGGTGATCTTTTTCGGGATGATTGGCTGCGCACAGGCGACCTGGCCTACTTTGCGGAGGGGCCGGAAGGCGGAGCGCCCGAACTGGTTATCTGCGGCCGGATCAAGGATGTGATCATCATCTCGGGAAGAAATATCTATCCCGAGGATATTGAACGTGCCGTGGGGATGATCGAAGGGGTGCGCGCAGGAAATGTCATCGCCTTCGGCGTTGAAAGCGCCCGCCGCAAGGAATCCATCGTTATCGTGGCCGAAGTGCGGGGCGGCGATCCCGTCGAGGTGCGCCGGGCTGTTCGCCGCCGGGTCATCGAGATCTGCGAGGTGCCGCCGCGGGACATCATCATGGTGCAGCCGGGAACATTGCCGAAAACCAGTTCGGGCAAACTGCAGCGAAGCCTCTGCCGCAAGCAATATGCGGGCAAGGAACTGAAAGAAATAGAATGACAGGATGTAAGGGCCGGGCATGCTCGGCCCGAATCTGTAATATTTTTGATTACACTTTCGGGGTCCTGAACATGCGAGCGGCCGCAGGGGCCGCCCCTTCAACCAGGCGCCGCAGCTGACCGTTGCCGCAGGGGGGAGCATTGCTCGCCCACGGACCGGCAGCATCTTACGCCCGGACTTATGGGCTAGAGCAGGCGAAATTCCTCGCTCTTCAACAGGCCGGGTGTTTTTCTTTCCAGCAGCTCGTCAAGGGCCGCCAGGAGCGCTCCCCGGTCCCGGGAAAGCACCGCCTTCAGCGGCAGGTAGTTGGAGGCATGGTTGGCCCTGAAAATACAGCTGCTTAAAGAGAGCTGTTCCACCATGAGCCTGATCTCGCGGATCATCTCCCAGGGGCCGGGCAGGGTCAGGCTGCCTTCCTTTACACGGCGATAAAGGGGGGTGCCCGGAATGACCATGAGGCTGAGCAGTCCCAGGTAGTCGGGGTCGATCGCGTTGAGCAGCCCGGCACTTTCGCGGGCATGCTCCTCCCACCCCTCCAGGCCGGCCAGCCCGTTGATCACCGTTACAGAGAGAGGGATTCCCGCTTCTTTAACCCTGGCGGCGCCGCGGGCGATCTCCTCCGGTGTGGCCCCCTTTCTCACGGAGCGCAGCACCGCAGCGCTCCCGCTTTCAACGCCCAGGTAGATCATGCCCAGTTTCAGCCGGCCCATTTCCGCCAATTCGCTGCTCTCTTTTTGCAGCAGGTCCCGGGGATTGGCGTACAGGGACACCCGTTCCAGCAGGGGAAAGGAATCGTTCAGAGCCTGCAGTGCGGAGAACAGTCTGCCCGATTCCATGGCCAGGGCATTCCCGTCGGCCAGGAAGACCCGCCTGGTCCCGGGCCAGGTTCTTCCGGCGGCGGCAATCTCCTGTTTCAGCTCTTCGGAGTCGCGCTCGCGGTACTTTTTTTGTTTGTACATGGCGCAGAATGTACACCGGTTGTGCGAACAGCCGATGGTCGCCTGCAGGATCAGGCTTCTCGCCTCGCTGGGCGGCCGGTAGATATCACCTTCATATTTGACGGGCAACATGGCGAACCTCCTTTTTATCCCCCGGAAATCCGGGCAGATCTGCAGATTTCCCTGATGTAT
>JAPXLS010000057.1:0-11928 GCA_033809435.1 Bacillota bacterium | reverse complement strand
GGTAGTAGGCTCCGCCCCCGATAGCCAGGCCGATGATCAATCCCACAATCGCTCCGCTCCAGAAACCCGAACCCTTGCTTTGCTGTTTTTGCGGCAAGGTTCTTCATCCCCCTCCTGTTGATATGTTTTTGTCAAAGACGCCGCATGCACGCGGCAAGAGCTGAAAACTTTATCTGTTAAATTCCGGACGATGGAAATAAGATTCTTCAAAAGGGTTAACTATTGTTTGGCCCCGGGGTTTCGCAGGGTCACCCCGGCCCGGCCGAGAAAGTTGATCAACAGTTTTTTGCCCTCCGCCCGGCGGCCGGAAAGCTCGGGATGAAACTGGACCCCGTATATTTCTTTTTCCCGGTGGCGTATTATCTGAATCGGGCAGATTTTCGTCGAGCCGAGCAGATCAAAACCGGGGGGCATTTCCTTGATCTCTTCGTGGTGTACGTTGAATATGGTGATGGGGCTTTGCAGGTTTTCCAGCAGGGGGTCTTCCGCCAACAGATCCACCTTGCTGTAGCCCAGCTCCCACCTGTCCATGGGCGCCACCGGAACGCCGAAGGCCCTGCCGATTACCTGGTGGCCGCCGCAGATGCCGAGAACGGGCAGGGAGCTTTCTTTCAGGAATCCAAATACCGCTTCCAGATCCTGCAGCTTGTATTCGGTCCAGGGAGCGGTGAGGCCCGAGATGAGCACGCAGATTGGCCTGTGCCGCATGACTCTGGTCGTGTCCGCCTCCGGGTAATGGATGATGTCTATGTTCACATGGGCCAGCTGCATGATGTAATCGGCCAGGCAGTAAGCCGGGTTTATGACCAGGTTTTTCTCCGGCGGCCTGAGCATGGGATCAATGATCACGATGGTCTGCTTTTCCGGAACGGCAGGTTTTGGTCGCCAGAATAGCCCCCGCACCATTTGCCAGCGGAGCAGATTTGCCGCCCTGATCAAAAGTACGGCGACCACCAAAAAAAGGATCAACCAGAAAACCGGCTTTTGCCACCACATCGCAATTCACTTCCTTCTGTCTATCGATCGATTCAGATCACGTTTATCAGGGGGACGGTTCCGCTGTTAGATGTCCGGCGGCAGCCCGCCCCATACCGGCGTTGAAGTTCTCGCTCCCGTTTACAATTTCGGGATGACCTGCCCTCCCTGAAGAAATATGGGGTTCCTGTGATATCTTTCATGTTTTTTCTCCCGGATCCTTCTTTCCGTGGTGTGTTTTTTCGGCTCAGCCAGGAGGGCTGTCTCCCCGGTCAAGGCTGCGGTACTGGATCGCCTCGGCAATATGGGGTGCTTCGACAGCGCCTGCGCCGGCCAGGTCGGCGATGGTGCGGGATACCTTGATGATGCGGTCGTGGGCCCGCATGGAGAGACCCAGGCTGCGGTAGGCCTGCCGGAGCAGGCCGCGGGCCTCGCTTGTGAGCGGGCAGTGCGCAGCCAGGTGGCGGCTGCGCATCTGGGCGTTGGTGAGGATGGGCAGTTTTGCAAAGCGATCCCGCTGGAGGGAGCGGGCCTGCTCCACGCGGCGGCGGATGGTGCCGGAATCCTCGCCTGCATGATCCTGCTGAAGCTGCTCGTAGTTGATCCGGGGCACCTCCACCTGCAGATCGATGCGATCCAGCAGCGGCCCCGAAAGGCGGGAGCGGTAGCGCTGCACCGCCGCCGGGCTGCAGCGGCAGATGTGGAAGGGGTCATTGAGAAACCCGCACTGGCAGGGGTTGGCCGAGGCCACGAACATGAAATCCGCCGGATAGGTGAGGGTGGCGGAGACGCGGGTCACGGTGACCACCCGGTCCTCCAGAGGCTGGCGCAGGGCCTCGAGCAGATCACGGCTGTATTCGGGCAGCTCGTCGAAGAAAAGGACGCCGCGGTGGGCCAGGCTCACTTCGCCCGGCCGGGGCACCCTGCCGCCCCCGATGACCCCGGCGGCCGAAGCGCCGTGGTGGGGGCTGCGGAAGGGACGCTCCATGATCAGGGGGCTCTCCGGCGGCAGCCTGCCGGCTATGCTGTGGATGCGGGTTATTTCAAGGATCTCATCCAGTGTGGGCGCGGGAAGGATTCCCGGCAGGCGCCGGGCCAGCATGGTCTTGCCGCTGCCCGGGGGACCGTACAGCAGGATATTGTGCCCGCCGGCGGCGGCCACCTCCAGCGCCCGCTTGGCCGTTTCCTGTCCCTTTACCTCGTTGAAGTCCGGTCCCGGCGCCCTTTCCTGCCCGATCAGCTCATCCAGCCGGGGCTGCACCGCGGGGATGGAGTGAAGGCCGCTGAAATGCCCGGCGGCCTCTCCGAGGGTGTGTACCCCCTTGACGGGCACCTGCTCGATCATGGCCGCTTCGGCGCCGTTTGGCGCAGGCACATAGAATATGGGCTCCTTCAGCCCGGCGGACTCGGCGATGGAGGCGGCCATGGCCAGGGTGCCGGGAACGGGGCGCAGGGTCCCGTCCAGCGAAAGTTCGCCTACCAGAACTGCTTTTTGCAGCTCTTCGCTGTAAGGTATCTGTCCCGAGGCGGCCAGCAGCGCCATGGCTATGGCCAGGTCGAAGGCGGGGCCCTCCTTGCGCAGGTCCGCCGGGGCCAGGTTCACGGTGATCCTTTCATAGGGAAACACGAAACCGCTGTTGCGCACGGCGGCGCGGACCCTGCCCCTTGCCTCCTTGACCGAGGGGTCGGGGAGCCCGATAATATCAAAATGGGGGATGCCCTCGTGGATATCCACCTCTACCTCCAGGGGAATCCCTTGAATCCCGAGTACCGTGCAGGAGAGCACTCTGGCCAGCATAACCGGGGAGACCTCCTCCGCCAAGATTGGTAATTGGATGGTCCCGTTGTCTTTTCCCGGGCCCGGCGGATCAGGAGAGGCGGGCGCCATGGTCTTTGATTTCGCCGTGAAGGAGACGAATCCTTTTTGATGCCGGACTATCGACGGGGGATCAAATATGCTATAGTAATACTTGCCTGAATATCATCAATTTGACAGGAGGCGATTCTATGCCGAAGCATGAACTTCCGTCTTTGCCCTATGATTATTCTGCCCTGGAACCCCATTACGAAGAGAGAACTCTCCGTTTACATCACGGCGCCCACCACAAGGCATACGTGGATGGGCTCAACAACGCCGAACAGAGGCTTGCCGAGGCGCGCGAAAAGGGTGATTTCTCCCTGGTCAAGCATTGGGAGCGGGAACTGGCCTTTCACGGTTCGGGTCATATCCTCCACTCCATATTCTGGGAGAACATGAAACCCGGCGGCGGCGGCCCGGCAGCGGGCCCCGTGGCCGAAGGCATTGAAAGGGATTTTGGCGGCTTTGAAATTTTCAAAAAGCAGTTCAGCGCCGCCGCGGCGGCAGTGGAGGGCTCGGGATGGGCGCTGCTCTGCCGTCTGCCCGCTTTTGACAAGCTGGAGATCCTGACGGCTGAAAAACATCAGAATCTGACGCAGTGGGGGGCGGTGCCGCTGCTGGTTCTTGATCTTTGGGAGCATGCCTACTACCTGCAGTACCAGAATAAAAGGGTTGCCTTTATCGAGGCCTGGTGGAACCTGGTGAACTGGGAGGATGTGAACAGGCGCCTGGCCCGGCAGGGGTGACGGCGGCAGCGGTTAGCACTTGAGTATCTTTGACCTGAAAGGTAAAATCAACAATAGCGGCTCTCTTTTTCGAGGAGAAGCGAGCCGGCAAATACCCTTTTGAAGGGAACAACAACCAGAAAAAGGAGGCATCCGCTGTGGATCCTGTTGTTTTGAAGGAAGGCATCTACTGGGTGGGGGCGGTGGACTGGGATATGCAATATTTCCACGGACCCGTGTACAGCACTCACCGCGGCACAACGTACAACAGCTATCTCATCATCGATGAAAAGATCACCCTGGTGGATACGGTTTATGGTCCCTTTGCCGGTGAAATGCTGGATCGGATCAGGATGATTGTCGATCCGTCGCGCATCGATTACATCATCATCAATCATGTGGAGACGGACCATTCGGGAGCGCTTCCCGAGGTGATGAAGCTGGCTCCGGCAGCAAAGATCTTTTGCTCCGCCAGGGGCAAGGCGGGCCTGCTCAAACATTACTACGGCGAATGGGATTACCGGGTCGTCAAGACGGGCGACGAGTTGCCTCTGGGAAAGCGCACTCTCAGTTTTATCGAGGCGCCCATGCTGCACTGGCCGGACAGCATGTTCACCTATATCCGGGAAGAGGCCATCCTCATGCCCAACGATGCTTTCGGCCAGCATCTGGCCGGCTCCTTTCGCTTTGACGACGAGGTGGAAAACAGGCTCATCATGGAGGAGGCGGCCCGCTACTACGCCAACATTCTCTATCCCCTGAGCGGGCTGGTCCTGAAGAAGCTGGAAGAGGTGGAGGCGCTGAACATTCCCATCTCCATGATCGCTCCGAGTCACGGCGTGATCTGGCGAGAAAATCCGGGGCAAATCATCGAATCGTACCGGCGCTGGGCCTCGGGGAAATGGCTGCCCAAAGCCGTTGTGGTTTACGATACCATGTGGGGCAGCACCGAATCCATGGCCCGCTCCATAGCCGAGGGGCTGGCTGCGGAAAAGATCGACACCAGAGTGATCAAGATCTCTATCCGCGATGTCAACAACATATTTACCGAGCTGCTTGAGGCCCGTTTGCTGGTTGTGGGCTCCCCGACGATCAACCGCAGTTACCTCTCCGTGCTCTCGCCCTTTCTGGACGATCTCACCGGTCTGAAGCCCGTGAACCGTCTGGGCGCCGCTTTCGGCTCCTACGGCTGGAGCAGGGGAGCGGTAAAGGCCATTGAGACGAAACTTGAGGCGGCGGGGCTGACCCTGGCCCGGGAGGGCCTGGAGCTGCTCTGGGTGCCCGATGCCGGGGAGCTCAAGGATTGCTTCGAGTGGGGCCGCGCCCTGGCCCGAAGAATAAAGGAGTAAGACCACAACTCAAGGAAGGGGCTGAAGGGATGGAGAAGTGGGAATGCGATGTTTGCGGCTACATCTACGATCCGGCGGAAGGGGACAGTTCGGCAGGGATAGAGCCGGGAACCTCCTTTGAGGATCTTCCCGACGACTGGGTCTGTCCGGATTGCGGCGTGGGCAAGGAAAGCTTTACCAGGCTGGATTAACAGCACCGCAGCGGCGTTTCGGCAAAAATCACGGGGGCGCCCCGGGGCGCCCCCAGATGCAAATTTGCAATTCAGGCCGGCGGCTGTCGGTTTGGGGGCCGGTTCAGGATTCCCGGAGCAGATGGACCACACCGGCCACCTTTTTCAGTTCCAGAACAAAAGCTATCCCCGTGGCCGGGCGCTCCAGCTTGCCGGCCTTGATTATCGCTTCCAGGACATTTTGGGAAATCTCAGCGGGCACCACGGTAAAGATAATCTCTTTTTCCGGTTCTATGGGGATGCCCAGCAGCTTTTTCTGCTCGTGGACGCCGGTGCCGCGGCCGAACATGATCGTGGCCCCCTCTGCGCCCGCTTCTTTGGAAGCCTCGATAATACGTTCGGAATAACCTTTCTTGATAATGGTGACGATCAAATCCTGGTCAGGAGCCGGTGTCATTACCATTTCCCCCCTGCAAAATAGTATTGCTTAACCCTTCATTTTCCTCCAGCAGCTTCTCTTCCGCACCTGTCTCCCCTTTTACTCCCTTTTCTCTGTCGATCTCTTCCTCCCCTTCCTCCCCTTCATTCCCTTCAAGCTGATCGGGGTAAATAATCCCCAGAATCAGCACCAGCAGTATGGGGGCCAGGGCGATGAGGGCGACTATGCCGAAACCGTCCAAAACGGGATCCCGCCCTTCCAGCTCCGCCGCCGCCCCCACGGCCACGGCCATGATCAGGGTAACCGCTATCGGACCGGTGGCTACACCCGCCGAATCGAAGGCGATGCCGATGAAAGCGGGCTGAGAAAACTTGAGCATCACCAGGGCCAGGATATATCCGGGGACGACAAGGTAGTAGATTGGAAAACCGTAAATCAGCTTGGCCATGCCCAGGGCGGTGACCAGGGCCACACTGATGGAAAGGGTGTACAGGATCAGGCCGGAGCGAATGTAACCGCTCGAGGCTTTCTCCACCTGGGAACTCAGGATGCGCACTGCCGGTTCGGCGAAGGTGGCGGCAAATCCGAGCAGAAAACCCGTGGGGATAAGGCCCCAGCTAAAACCCGAATTTCCCAGGGCGGCCCCGATCTCCCGCCCTACCGGGAGGAACCCGGCCTTGATTCCCTGCAGAAAAAGAATGAGGCCCAGGAGCGCAAAGAGCAGCCCCTTGAGTGTATTCCGGATCAGAGTTCGGGGCAGTTTGAAAAGGGGGCGAAATAGCAGAAGCAGCGCCAGCAGGGGCAAAACAGCTGCTGCGGCTTCTTTGACAACCTGCGGCAGACCCTGGAAAAGGGCGGTCATCCCAAAAACACCCCCAGGAGCATGACCCCGATAATGGGACCAAAGAAAGCAAGCCCGATCAGACCGAATCCGTCCTCAAGTACAGATTTGCCGCCAAGGACAGAGGCGATGCCTATGCCCAGAGCCAGAACAAAGGGCACCAGCAGCGGCCCGGTGATCACTCCGCCGGCGTCATAGGAGACTGCGGCGAATTGGGGCGGGGTAAACATGAGGATGAGCAGGCCGATCAAACTGCCTGCACCCACCAGGTAAGACAGGGGGATGCCCAGGAAAAGGCGCACCAGGGCCAGGGCGACAAATACGGCCACCCCCAGGGCTACTGCGGCAATGAGCGTGGCGGCGCCGATGCGTCCCTCAGAGGCGATCTCCACATAGTGCGAGAGCACCCGGGTGTTCGGTTCGGCCAGGGTCACGGTCAAGCCCAGAATAAAGGCTATGCCCAGCAGGAACGGCAGGGAGCCTCTTTCCGCCAGCGCCGATCCGACCGCCTCGCCCAGGGGCAGCAGGCCTACCCTGATTCCAATCTGGAACAGAAAAAGCCCCAGAGTGAACAGAACCGCTCCACCGAAAAACCGGCCCATGGACTGGAGCGGCATCTTCAAAATTATCTGCAGCAACAATATAACAGCGACAATGGGGACGACTGACTGGCATACTTCCTTGAAAATACCTTTTATCTCTTGCAGCATGGAGGACCTTTCCTGAAGCTTTGCTCTTCCAAAATACTATCCCATTCTTTCCGAAATGTCCATGCAGGGCCGCCGGCACTGCCGGAGTCAATTGCCGGGCGCCGCTACTCGCCGGAGGGCTTCCGGCAGATCCATGCCGTCTCTAAACGTTGAAGCGAAAATTGATGATGTCGCCGTCCTGCACGGGATAATCCTTGCCCTCCAGGCGGAAAAGCCCGGCCTCCCTGACCCCGGCGGCGCTGCCCAGCCGGGCGATATCATCGTAATGGAAAATTTCAGCGCGGATAAAGCCGCGTTCGATATCGGAGTGGATCTTGCCGGCGGCCTGCCGCGCAGTGGCTCCCCGACGGATCGTCCAGGCTCTGACCTCATCCTCGCCCACGGTAAAAAACGAGATCAGGCCGAGGCGCTCGTACGCCGCCCGGGCCAGGCGGTCCAGGCCGGATTCTTCCAGGCCCATCTCGGCCAGGAAGGCAGCCCGATCGGCCGGGGGTAGCTCCTCGATCTCCGCCTCCACCCGGGCGCAGATCTCGATTACCGGAATCCCCCGGGCGGCGGTATATTCCTGGACGCGGCCGCGTTCGGGGTAGTCGCCGTCGCTGAGCCTGCCCTCGTCCAGGTTGAGCGCAGCGATGAGCGGCTTCTCCGTTAAAAATACCTGCCCGGCCAGGAGCTGCCTCTCCGCATCGCCGGGCAGCACCGCCGCAGCGGGGCGCTCCTGCTCCAGCGCCTCCCGCAGACGTTCCAGCAGATCGATCCGGGCCGCAGCATTGTTTTTCGCCTTCGAGGCGCTCTTGAGGCGCTCCAGACGCTTCTCCACCGCATCGAGGTCGGCCAGAAGCAGCTCGCTGTAAAAATCGAGCAGTTCCCGGTAAGGCGATATCCCGCCGCCTTCACCGCCGAACACCGGGATCACCTGGACCAGCGCATCCGCACCGCGGGCCTCGTCGAGAAGACGGGCCGCCCGGGCGGCGTTTCCGTCCAGGTGGGCCCCGGGGATATCCTCGAAATTGATGCGGGCATAGACTGTTTTACGGGGCCGGTACAGCCCGGACAGGAAGTCTATGCGGCGGTCAGGCACCGCAGCGCTGCCGTAATGGACCTCCCCGGCGGAGGCAAAACCGGTGGGTGCGTTTGTACCCGTCAAGAGATTGAAGAAGGTGGTCTTACCGGATTGGGGCAGCCCCACCAGTCCGATCTGCATGTTCATTTCATCTCCAGTCGTTATTTTTCACCCGGTCATTCTATCACACCCGGCGGCTTTTGCGAAGGGCGCGCCCAACCGAAACTGCGCTGCACAACAGGGCAGCCGGACCCTCCCCGGGAAATTGCCTGCAGCGGCGCGGGCTCCGGAAAGGGCAACTTGGTCTTGAGTCCGGGCCGGGAGTATGTTTTACTTAAGTAAGAAGAACAAGAATTTGCAGCGGAGGATGAACTTTGGAAACAGGCGAGAGCAAACAGAGACAATATGGACATGGAGAGGCTGATCCGGACTGGCTGGAGCGTCTGCGGCAAGAACTCAACGAGCCCCAGTACAGGTTTACCACTGCCGGCGATGAGGTGATCCTGGGACTGGCCGGACCGGGCTCGGGGAAAACCCGCGCCCTGGTCTACCGGGCCGCCCATCTGATCAAGAGCGGTGTCCCGCCGCAGCAGATCCTTCTGTTGACCTTTACGAACAAGGCCGCCGGGGAGATGAAGGAGCGGCTGGGCACGCTGCTGGGCCGCTGGCCCGAAGGGATCTGGGCGGGCACATTCCACAGCACCGGCGCACGGATCCTGCGCCGGCATGCCGCCCTGCTCCGGCGCCAGAGCAACTTTACCATCCTTGACGAGGACGACAGCCGCAGCATGTTCAAGCAGCTTGCCGGCAACTTGTCTCACGCCCTGGATGAGGAAGAGCGCAAGCTGCTCCTGAAGCGGGGGCTGCTGGGACGGATCATCAGCCGGGCTCGCAATTCCGGGATGACCATCCGCGATGTGATGGAAGATGAGTACCGCTTCGGCCTGGACCTTATTCCGGCGGTGGAGAGGCTGGCCGCGCAGTACGAGCAGAAAAAAGTGGAAAGCAACGCTTTCGATTTCGATGATCTCCTGCTGTGCTGGCTGGAGCTTTTCCAGGAGCACCCGGCGGTGTGCGACGAGTACCGCGCGCGTTTTGGCCACATCCTTGTCGATGAATTTCAGGATACAAATATTATCCAGGCCCGTCTGGTGGATCAGTTTGCCGGGGCCGCCTCCCTTTGTGCCGTCGGCGACGATGCCCAGTCCATCTATGCCTTTCGTTTTGCCCATGTGGGCAATATCCTTTCATTTCCCGAGAAATATCCCCGGGCACTGGTCGTGCGGATGGAGCAGAATTACCGCAGCACGCCCCAGATCGTGGCGCTGGCCAATGCCTCCATCGCCTTCAACCGGGTGCAGCTGCCTAAAAAACTCTATTCGAAAAGCCCCCCGGGGGAGAAGCCTCTCGTTGTCGGCGCCAGGAACGCCCGGGAGGAAGCCTCCTTTATCCTGGACCGGATGGGCGAGCTCATCGATGGGGGGGTGCCTCCGAAAGAGATAGCCGTGCTCTACCGGAGCGGTTTTCTTTCCACCGAACTGGAGCTGGCTCTGGTGCGGCGGGGAATCCCCTATCTCACCTTTGGCGGGATCAAGTTTCTTCAAAGGAGCCACATCAAGGATATTCTCGCTTATCTGAAAGTGATCCACAACCCCGCCGACGCCGAAGCCTGGCGCCGCCTGGCCCTGCTGCAGCCCGGCCTGGGAGAGGCCACCTTCAGCCGCATGTGGGACGAACTCGGCAGAAGCGGCGATCCCCTGGGCGAAGTCCTTTCGGGCAGGATCGCTCCCGCCAGGGGCAAGGAGGGCTGGAGGTCCCTCTGCCGGACCCTGGCGGAACTTCGCCATCGCACCGCCGCCGGGGAAGGTGGTGAGGGGAACGGTGCAGATGTGGGCAGTCTCATCGGTCTCATCCTGGAGAGCGGCTACAACGGGTTCCTGGAGAGGAGCTATCCCGATCAATACGAGGATCGGCTGAAAGGGATCGAGCGGCTGGCCGACAGCGCCGCCCGCTGCAGCTCCCTGGGCTCCTTTCTGGAATCGCTGGCCCTGGACGAATCGCTTTTTGCCGGCGCCGCAGACAGCGAACCTGGGAAGGAAGGGCGTCTCACCCTTTCCACCATCCACAGCGCCAAGGGCAAGGAATGGGAGGCGGTCTTTGTCATCGGTCTCAACAGGGGCAGTTTTCCCAGCTATCGCTCCGAAGGCGAGGATCTTTCAGAGGAGCGCCGCCTCTTCTTCGTGGCGGTGACCCGCGCGCGGCGCCATCTTTTCCTGAGCACCTACTGGGAGGATAATCGCGGCTGGGGCCGGATGACGGGAGAGCCCTCCACATTTCTAAAGGAACTGCCGCGGGAATGTTTTGAACCGCATGCTGTTGAACGGGCGGATTTCGATGATTTTTAGGCTTTCGGGGCCGGATCTTCTTTAAAAATGTGTTTCCAGAATACAGGGAGGCTTGATGAAATGTCAAATGGCGCCGCTGTTCAGGCAATTATTGATCAGGCCATAAAGGCCAGCGGGGCGATTGTCAGGGTAAAGCCCGAAGATTTTTTTAAAATCGTCGACAGGGTGGATAAGCCGCTGGTGGTCATGTCTGTGTCCAGGCTGCTGGGAACAAGGTATCATTATCTGTCAGCCTACAAAGGGCTCATCTTCTACACGAAAAGCCGCGAGCAGCTTCTGCTCAAGGGAAACACCGAATACGTGATTGCCCAAAGCATCTATATACCGGGCTAGTGGGGAGAGGCGCAGTAAAAAGTGTTAGAGGTACAGGTTTAAGAGATAATATAGATCTACCGGGCAGATGTCTTTTGGCGGAAAGAACCTTTTAAGGGGAGTTGTCCTGATGAAAGAGGAAGAAATCAAGCAATTGCTGATGGAGCTTTCCGGCGCCGTGGGGATATCGGGGAGCGAGTCAGCCGTCGCTGCGGCGGCATCCCGCCGCCTGGAGCGTTACAGCACCCGGATGTGGCGGGATGGACCGGGCAACCTCATCGCGTACCGGGAGGGAGAAAAATCGGAAGGGGAACCCTTTTCCCTGGCCCTGGTGGCGCACATGGATGAGATCGGCGCCATGGTCACCAAAATCGAGGAGGGGGGTGCGCTGCGCTTTACCGCTGTGGGCGGCATCGATCCCCGCATTCTGCCCGGCCAGCCCGTCGAGGTTCACGGCCGCACCCTGCTCAAGGGCGTTATCGGTGCGAAACCGCCGCACCTGCTGTCGGCAAAGGAGCGCCGGGAGGCGCACAAATTCGAGGATCTTTACATCGACATCGGCATGAACAGGGATCAGGCCGGGGCTCAGGTGCGCGTCGGCGATCTCGTTTCCTTTGACGCGCCGCCCCTGGCCATGTCCGCCGGGGAATGTATTGCCGGAAAATCGCTGGACGATCGCGCCGGAGTGGCTGCGCTGGTGATCTGCGCCGCCGAACTGGCCGCCTCCCGCCACTGCGCCCATATCTATTTCGTGGCCAGCGTCCAGGAAGAGGTGGGGCTGCGCGGCGCCATTACCGCCGCCTATGGAATTGTTCCCGACCTGGCTGTGGCCATCGATGTCACCTTTGGTGAGTCACCCGGGCTCAATCCCCCCGAAGTGTTCAAGGTGGGCGGCGGTCCCGTTATCTCGATGGGGCCCAACTTCCATCCGGCCCTGGTCCGCCGCTTCGAGGATGTCGCCGCCAACCATCGTTTCACGGTGCAGCGCGAGGCAGATCCTGCCGCAGGCGGCACCGACGCCTGGGCCATCCAGGTGGCGCGGGAGGGGATTCCCTCCGCACTGCTCTCCATACCCCTGCGC
>JAPXLS010000056.1:0-11988 GCA_033809435.1 Bacillota bacterium | reverse complement strand
ATGGTCTTTTCAAATTCGGAGGCATCCTTGGGCAACACCGTCGGGGCGAATTTGATTACGGTCCATCTGAAGATCCTTCCCGGAATACTTACGCCCATATCAGCCACAGTGCTGTTGAGGTCGAGCTTCCCTTTCCTGACGGGAACTTCCGGCTCCATTTTTCTGCCCATGAGCGCCTCGAACTGCTCCTGGGGGATCTCATCCGTGCCGGCCGGCGCATAGTAGGCGGGCGCTGTTTGCCTGTAATCGTCTATTTCCACTGCCGGTGCCTCCACCCGCACTGCGGCCCGGAGCAGTATGTCCCGCGATGATGATCCCACCATAACTTCAAAATCTCCCTTTTCCACGCGCCAGTCTCCAGTCGCGGTATTGTAGAAGGAAAAAGCCTCTCCTGTTAGATTCAAGGTTACAGTCCTGGTTTCGCCCTTTTTTAGAAAAACCTTCCTGAATCCTTTGAGCTCTTTTTCCGGGACAAAATGGGTGGCATCCAGATCTTTGATATAGAGCTGGGCTATCTCTGCGCCATCACGGCCGCCAGTATTGGCAATGTCGAAACTGACGATCAGGGTGTCGTTTTCGCTTATTGCTCCGGCGCTCAGTTTCAGGTTGGAGTAGGCAAAGCCGGTGTAGGAGAGCCCGTAGCCAAAGGGAAAAAGCACCTCCTTTTGGGCGCTGTCATAATACCTGTATCCCACGAAGATGCTTTCCCGGTACTGGACTCTTTTGGGACCCATCCCAAAATATCTTGCAGCAAGGCAGTCTTCAAGGCGTTGCGGAAAGGTTTCAGCCAGTTTTCCCGAGGGGTTCGCCCGGCCGAAGATGAGATCAAAGGCCGCTTCCCCAACAGCCTCCCCCCCCAGGTAAAGATTGAGGATAGCACCGGCGTGCTCCAGCCAGGGCATCTCCACAGGGGCGCCGCAGCTGAGAACGACGATCATGTTTTCCGATATCTTGCTCAAGGCGGCGATAAGTTCGTTCTGTCCCCGGGGCATATTCAGGTGAGTGCGGTCAAAGCCTTCGGATTCGTACTCATCGGTAAGGCCGGCAAAAACCAGGATATATTTTCTATCCCGGGCCAACTCGACGGCGGCGGCAATCTCTCTTTCCGAATAGCCGTCGCCGCCCAGGGTATAGCCAGGAGCATAGGCGTAAGATCTATTTTGCGCATCCAGGCAATCACAGAAGCTGACCAGGTTTTTTGGATTCAGCCGGCTGCTGCCGCCGCCCTGGTAACGGGGTGTTCGGGCCAGTGCCCCGATGACAGCAAAATCCGCTTCGGGGTTCAGCGGCAGGATACCGTCCCTGTTTTTGAGCAGGACAGCCCCCTCGGCCGCCGCTCTGCGGGCCAGTGCATGGTTACTTTCATAATCAGCGCTGAAGGTGCCCGATTGCTCCATGGTCTTGACACATTTGAAGATATAGCGAAGGATCCTTCCCACAGCCCGGTCCAGGAAGACAACTTCCAGTTTGCCTGCTTCGACTGCTTCAACAATCTGCCGGTCCAGGATGCCGTCCGAGGTGGGCATCTCCAGGTCGAGCCCGGCCTGGAGCCCCTTGATCCGATCATTTACGGCCCCCCAATCGGAGACAACTATCCCTTCAAAGCCCCATTCCTCCCGCAGGATGTCCCGGAGCAGCTTTTTATTGTCACTGGCGTGGACTCCGTTTACAGGATTATAGCTGCACATAATTGTTGCGGGGCGAGCTTTTTTTACGGCGATCTCGAAAGCTCTCAGGTAAATCTCCCGCAGGGCCCGTTCATCTACTTCCGAGCTGACGGTCAAGCGGCGATATTCCTGGGAATTGGCGGCGTAGTGTTTCAGCGATGCGGCGACGCCCATTTCCTGCACACCCTGAATAAAGGCGGCGGCCAGCTCGCCGGCCAGGCAGGGATCTTCGCTGAAATATTCAAAGTTACGCCCGCACAGGGGCGTTCGCTTGATATTTACTCCAGGGCCCAGAATGGTGGATACGCCCTGGGCAAGGCATTCTTCGGCTATGGCCCGGCCCACTTCTGCGAGCAGCCCTGGGTTCCAGCTGGAAGCCAGGGTCACTGCAGGAGGAAAACATGTGGCGGGATAGCTTTCTTTGAACTGGCCCGTGCCTCCCTCTTTTTCCTTGCGCAGGCCGTGCGGCCCGTCGGCCATCTTTACCGATGGGATTCCCAATCGACTGATGGGCGTACTGTCCCAGTTGCTTATGCCCGAGCACAGGGCCGCCTTTTCTTCCAGGGTCAGCTGTGAGAGGATTGCTTCAATCTCAGGCAAACCGCCTTCCTCCCTCGTGGGAGTTATTTGTCTATTCATACAAATGCTATCAGGGAAGTGATTCGAATGTCAATGCATTGCCTTCCTGGGCCGGTTTCGCCGCCTGCTCCGGTCTAGCGGTGTTTCATGTTGATAATGCCCTTTTTCAGGAGGGCAAATGTATAATTCCTACTCCTGAGCTCGTTGATAATCTGCGGCAACGCCTCTGCGGTGGCGCGGTTGAAGTCGTGCATCAGAACTACCAGATCCTGCCCCGGCCGCCGGTCGGCCTGGCTGGCCACATTTGCCGTCAGCTGCGCGGCGGTCAGGCCTGTGTTGCAGTCTCCTGTTGATATATTCCAATCAAAATAATCATAGCCCTGGGCTGTCACCTCGGCGATGATCTCTTTCATGATACCGGGGGCGGCCACGGTATTGCTGGAGCCTCCCGGGAAACGGATGATATCCGGCCGGATGCCCGCCTTCAAGTAAAGCAGTTCTTCCAGACGCAGCAGATCCTCCATGAAGGCGTCTTTGGAAAGATAGATCGTCTTCAACCTGTGAGTCATGGTGTGATTGCCCAGGGCGTGTCCCTGTTCGAGTATACGGCTGTACATGTTCTCGTCCCCCGAGTTGTTGCTGCCCATGACGAAAAAGGTGGCTGGTACATTGTATTCCGCCAGGATCTGCAGGATCTGCGCCGTATATTTTTCCGGACCGTCGTCAATGGTCAGGTAGGCTCTGGGACCCTTTCCGGCGTCCGTCCGGCCTGAATTTTGAAGGCGTTCTTCAAGTTTGCTGTTTTCCTGCAGGAGCAGCTCATACTTGCCCTGCAGTTCGCAGTAACTGTTGTTCAGCCGGTCCAGCTCATTTTTCAGTTCCAAATTCACCGCATGCTCTTTTTGCAGTTCGTCGAGCCTTGCCGCTGCCTGCGGGTAAATCAAAAGGTGAAAACCGCCCGCCAGCAATATAATGATCAGAGCCAAGCACAAGAAAAGTTGAAGGTATTCCTTTGATAGTTTCCGTACAATCAATGGCTGCACTCCCCTGCATGCAGATTTTCTGCAGGCTTTGTTTCGTTGAAGGCTTGACCATAGCTCTGCCGGAAGCCGCAAATCGCCACAATGAGCTATTCTTTGCAAATGCCCCAATCCCTGCCAGCACCTGCCTTAATTTGGTCCCCGGGTGGCAGATATTTTTTATCCCTGCATCATGTTCCCCCATCAGGGAAGGATTTGTTTTTTGTTTTCGCGAAGGTTTAAAATAACAATCCGAATCGGGTCAGGGCGGATATGGTGCAGATGAAAATTCAATTGAAAGCGGATCTGGCTCTCGTTCTGGTGGCCGCCTTCTGGGGATCAACCAGTTTTTTGACGAAAATGGGACTGGAGGGCATGGCCGAATACAACCTCATTGCGCTGCGGTTCATCATTGCTTTTGTGCTGGTGTCGGCAGCATTTTGGAAAAGGCTTAAACATGCCACTTTGCGGGATGTAAAGTTTGCCGCCGGGCTGGCGGCCATACTGTTTTTTACCTACGTTTTCTTTACCTTCGGGGTCAGGTACACTTCAATTTCCAACGCAGGTTTCCTGACCTGCCTCACGGGGGTTCTGGTTCCTCTGATTGGTTTCGTTTTTTTAAAGCAGAAACCGGATCTAAAAACAATTTTCTGCGTCATCCTGGTCTTTGTAGGGGTATACTTGCTGACATTTAACGGCTATTTAAGCTTTAACCGGGGTGATTTTTTCTGCATCCTCTGTTCGCTGGCCTTTGCGCTTCATATCATAGCCACAGGGTACTGCACCCGGATTGCCCAGGATTCCGTTCTGCTGGGTCTTTTGCAGCTGGGGTTCGTGGCGCTGTATGCCCTCCTGTTCTCTTACGTTTTTGAAAAACCGCAGCTGCCGCAAACTGCGCAGTCATGGCTGGTTGTTCTGGCCCTGAGCATCTTTTCGACGGCTCTCGGTCTCATTTTGCAGACTACGGCCCAGAGATATACTACGCCAACACATGCCGGCTTGATCCTTACCCTCGAGCCGGTTTTTGCAGCGGCCTTTGCCTATTTCCTGGCCCGGGAGATTCTCGCCCCCAAGGCATATCTGGGCGCCTTGATCATGCTTATCGGCATAATCCTGGTGGAAATAGATCCCAAAAGGAAGCCCTCTGCAAGGCGGGGAGCGGGCTGACCCCGCCATTCCGGTGCGGCGCTGTCTATTCCAGCCATTTCTGCACCTGTTTTTCTGGATAGAAGGAAAAAGCGGCAAAGCCAGCCAGGCCGGCCAGGGAGACGGCCAGGATGCTCAGCTGGACCCCGAAGGGGTTTGCGACATCTTTGCCAAAAGCTGAGAGCAGGTAGGTGAAGGTGACGCCGGCCAGGGCGATGGCCGCCTTTAAAGGGATGGCCCGGGCGCCGAAGAACATTGCTTCACGGCTTTCACCGGTACGGGCATATTCGGCCCTCGCCAGATCGCCCACTGTGGGATTGATCAGGATGGATAAGATCGCCAGCGGCAATCCGCAAAGGCCGATCATGATCAGGGAGATGTAATAGGCGGCAGCGGTCATGTTGAAACTCAGGATATAGATCACGGCGGCGGCTGCCGAAAGAATGAGCAGGCCGCTCATGATCACCTTTTTTTTACCTATTTTCTTGGAAATGATATTCACCAGGGGGAAGGAAAGCAGGGCCGCTCCGATGGTAAGCCCCGCCAGCACGCTCATGAAGCTTTTATCCTGGCGAAAGATGACCACGGCATAATACATCAAACCCAGAGTCACCATGTTCATGGCAAATTGCAGGAATATCTCGCCGGCGAGAAAGATCCGGAAGGGGCGCAGGGCCAAGGTTTTGGCAAGGGAATGGAACATGCCTGTCTCCGGCGGCTTGCCCGGCAGGCAGTGCTTTTTCTCGTCAAAGAAGAAGGTAACCAGGTACAGAATAGCGCAGGAAAAAAGGGCAAATGCGCCCGCTGTAGCCTGGTAGGCCCTGCGCATATCCATGCCGCCTTTTTCCAGGCATCCGATAATCTGGGGGAATAGAATGGTGACGAAAACCATCCCCAGCAGACCGAAGAGAGCCATGTAGGTGGATATATTTATGCGCAGCGCCGTGGTGCGGCCCAGCTCCGACATGAGCGCCAGAAAAGGGTTTACATAGGCGGTGAAGGCTATATAGAAGAGGCCCATCATCAGGGCCAGCCAGAGACCGTTCAAGGGTGATTCACAGGCCGGCTGCGGAGGTGTAAAAACCAGAAATGCGGTCAAAGCCAGGGGCAAAGCGCTGTACAGCAAAAAGATTTTACGCCTGCCCCTGCGGGAGTGGCTGCTGTCGCTCAGAGCAGCGATTACCGGATCGGCCAGGCCGTCAAGGATCCGCCCCAACAGCAGAGCCGCCCCGGGTATGGTGATGATGCCCAAAAAGGTTCTGCCCGTAACCAGGCTGTGCAGCCCCAGCTCTTTTGGCGGCAGAAAGTAGAAGACGGCATAGAGAATGATCAGCCTTTCCAGCAGGGTAAAAGCCAGGCTGCCCAGGGAGTAAAGAATCTGGTTGGGCAAGGGCAATAGCTCCGCCGCATTTTTTTTCATGCACATCCTCTTTCCGGGGCCCTGCGCACAATCCCTGTTCACGGTACTGATCCGCCTCTGATCTTCGATGCAACCGGCGTTATTACCTTTTTATGGCGCTGCCTGATTTCCAATAGGACCGGGAGCCCCCGGCCCAGGGGCGGATATATTTTCCGGCTTTGAAGGTGCAGGCTTTCTGCTATAATGGATTAGTACTGCTTGTTGGAAAACCGCCCAAAGGAGATGCCTCGATGCGCCGTAAGCATATCGCAGTTATTCTGGTTATAGCAGCCGTTGCAGTTCTGGTTCTGATCAAACTGGATCCGCTGTCCTTGTTCCGCCATGCGCCGGGGGAGCAAGGGCGGACGGCACCGGGTCTTGGGTTGGAACCCGAGGCCGATATTCGCACCATCACCCTGAAAGCTGTGGGCGGGCTGTACCCCCACATGGCTGTTCTGAATGAAAATAGCCTGGGCGGCGGGGAATACGATTTCTGGCCCTCCTTTGAATTTATTGCCCCCCATTTTCAGGAGGCCGATCTGGCCATGCTTACGCTGGAGACAATGCAGGCGGGTCCGGATATATCCTTCTGGGGAGTCTCCGGCTATACGGGCGGTATGAACAAGGGCATCCTTACCTTCAATGCTCCCATCGAGCTTTCGCATGCCCTGAAAAGGGCGGGGATCAACCTGTATTCTTTTGCCAACAACCACTGTATGGACCGGGGGGTGCCGGGGCTGCAGGCCACGTTGGAAAATGTGCGCGGGCTTGGTTTCAACACTACCGGCGCTTACCTGAGCAGGGAAGAGCGGGAGGCCGTGGATATGGTGGAGGTAAAAGGGATCAAGATAGCCTTTGTCGCATATACCTACTGGACCAACGGAATTCCTGTTCCCGCGGATGAAGAGTATGCGGTGAGCCTGATCCCCAATGATCCGGATCCCGAATTCAAGGATATCAGCCCCGTCATTGCCGATATCAAAAAAGCACGCGCTGCGGGAGCGGATCTGGTCGCGGTTATTCCCCACTGGGGTGAACAGTATGTTGATTATCCCTTTGACTTGCAGCGGGAAGCCGCCCGCAAAATGGCCGCCGCCGGCGCTGATTTCATCATTGGCGGACATCCCAAATTCGTGCAGCCCTGCGAGTGGATTGACCTGCAGGAGGAAGACGGCAGCACACGTTCAGTGCCGGTGATCTATTCGCTGGGCAACTTCTACACGGATCAGCACTATCCCTCCTGCTCCTCTGATCTGGTGGAATACGGCATGCTTTTGAGCCTGGAACTGTCAAAGGATATGGAGAGCGGCAGGAGCTGGGTCAGCGGTGCGGACTATGACGTTCACTGGTGCTACCGCGACTGGCGCCACCGCATGTTGGTACTCTCCGATGTTTTCGAAAAAGGGCCGGAAGAATTCAATCTTAGCCAGTCCCAGTTTGACCGTCTTGAGAAAAAATACCGTGAAAACATCGAGATCATCGAGCGATACGGTTTCTCCCGGCATCAACCCATACCGGGGATGGCGCTTAAAGACTGATCTGAGGGGGGTAAGGAACCTCCCTTGCGGCAGACCAGACATTATTGATATAGGGCAGCGCGAAGTAGTTCTGCAGCAGGTGCACCCAGAAGGCGCCCCGCTCCCGCAGCACGATCTGTTCTCCCTCGTCCACCGCCATTTTAAGGACAAATAAAAGCCCTAGCAGTGTTTTGATCTCCAGATTGTCTTTGCCGAAAAGAGCAAAGAGTTCTTTTTTGGGGATGTGGGTGTCGTAAAGCCGCCAGTACAGCCAGTAATACAGCTCCATCTTGAAAGTAAAATTCATGCCCAGGGCAGTGGGCAGTCTCCCGGCCCGGCATGCCTTGATATAGTCCTCCACGGAAAATGTGTTCAGATAAAAATGCCCGGGCACATGTGAGCCGGCTCCCGCTCCCAGTCCGATGTAGTGCTCCCTTGTTACTGAAGAATAGCGGGGTGCCGGGCTTCGTAGAAATCCCCAGACTGAAACCCGCTGGAAACCTCGTTCCAGGAAGAAATTATGGATCGCCCGGTATGCCCTTCGTCTTGCTGCCAGGTTCGGCATCCTGACCCTTATTATTTTTTGCCGGCGGCCGACGGCGGAATAGGGAAAGGTAAAAAGGGGGTAGGTGGTAACCTGGTCCACTCCGCTGCAGATTGCCCTGTTCAGGTCCCGTTCGATATCCGTTGCACTCTGCCCCGGCAGGGTGAACATAAGGTCAAGATTCACCGATTTGAAACCGGCTTTGGTCGCCATTTCGAGCACGTGGTTCAGCTCTGCCCCGCTGTAGTTACGTCCCAGCAGTTTTAAACAGCGGTCGTCAAAACTCTGCCCGCCAAGGCTGATCAGGTTAACTCCATATTGAAGAAGCAGATCTATCTTTTGCTCGTCAAGGTCTTTCGGGTTGGTCTCCACACAGATATCGCCTGCAACATGGAACCTCTCCCTGATTCTATCCAGGGCTGCCCCCAGCTCGTCTATCAAGTTGGTGGGTGTGCCTCCGCCGATATAAATGGAGGTTATTTCTACCCTGCCCAGGTGATTATAGTATTGCTCGATTTCCTGGAGCAGGGCATCGAGGTAAGGGTCGGCAAGTCTCCGGTCGTAGACGATCTTATTGTAGGGGCAATAGGGACAAAGATTCTTGCAAAAAGGGATGTGGATATAGAGCCCTGTCCTTTTGAGCGGTTCGGGCTTGATGTTATGGGCGGGCCGGAAGACAAAGTCCTGTTCTTTTCCCACCAGAAGGCGCCTGATTAATTTTGTGGCTGCATCAGAGATCAACTCATCACATTCCTTTAGCGGCCGGGCGATCAATGCAAACGCTCCCGCCCGTACCGCAGCGATTCCTGTGGGCTCTAGTACGGAAAAACGAGAGATCCGGCGGTGTTTTTTACAAGGGGTCCGGAAGCCTTCCAAGTACATCCGCCAATGAAAGTATAACATAACCGGTATACTCAATAACGGGCTGGAGGGGAAAAGGCGGATGTGAGCAGAGATGGCAGGAAATATGGGGCAAGAAATAGAAGCCTAGGGCTGAGTTGGTCGGATCTTTTGCTAGCCGGCCCGCTTTCCAGGTAGAATTTTGGAGGAAGGAGCAATTCAGATGCCTGCTATTTTTATTACCAGGGAAATACCCGGCGAGGGGCTCGAGTTATTCAAAAAAGAATACAGGCTGCGGATCCACCCGCATGATAGACCCGTAACTTCGCAGGAAATGCTTGACGGGATCAGGGTGGCCGATGCCCTTCTTTGCATGCTCAGCGACAGGGTCGGTCGCGAGATTGTTGAAAATGCTCCGAATCTGAAGGTGGTCGCCAATCTGGCTGTTGGCGTAGACAATATCGATGTCGAAGCCTGTACCGGCCGCGGCATTGCGGTTACCAATACACCCGGGGTGCTCACGGAAGCAACTGCAGACCTGACCTGGGCGCTGCTTCTGGCTGTAACCAGGCGTGTTGTTGAAGGAGACCGCTTTGTCCGGGCAGGGAAATTCAAGGGGTGGGGACCGCTTCTTTTTACAGGCGGTGATCTCCATGGTCAGACCCTGGGGATAATCGGCATGGGTCGCATCGGCCGTGCCGTGGCCCGCCGCGGCGCCGGCTTCGGCATGAGGATAATTTATTTCCAGCGTGAAAGATTGCCTGCGGCGGCAGAAAAAGAACTCAATGCCGCCTATCTTCCTTTGGACAAGGTGGTCAGGGAGGCGGATTACCTGACCCTTCACCTGCCCTACTATCCCGAAGTGCATCATCTTATAAATGAAGAAAGGCTCGGCATGATGAAGCCAAATGCTTACCTGATCAATACCGCCAGAGGTGCGCACATTGATGAGCAGGCGCTGGTAAAGCATTTGAAAGATAACAAAATAGCCGGAGCGGCCCTCGATGTCTATGAAAAGGAACCCCGGATATGTCCCGGCCTCATTGGGCTGGATAATGTGGTCCTGTTGCCGCACACGGGGAGCGCAAGCATGGGTACCCGCAGGCTCATGACTGAAATGGCGGTGAAAAGCATCGTGGCGGTTTTAAGCGGAGAAAGGCCGGAACATGTGGTTAACCCCGAAGTGTTCAGCCAGGCATATCCAGTTTAACTTTGCCTGCCTGGTTCCTGGAAATGGCGAGTCCTGGACTGGCAAAAGGGTTTATGTTCCTTTTCCAGAACAATATAAGTGTTGGTAAAAGGGACATAGAAAGGAGGGCTGTGATGTGAAAGTCGTTTATCATGAAGACTACAATCAGGTCTATACCTCCGATCCTGCCGCCTCCCCCGGAAGAATCATGGCGGTGGAAGCTGTCCTCAAGGGGAAAGTAAATTTCGTCAAACCGGCAGCGGCGACAAAGGATGATATCCTTCGGCTGCATACGCCGGAGCATGTTGAATATGTGGAGCGGCTGGGACTGTACGAGATTGCGGCGCTTGCTGCCGGGGGCGCTGTCAAAGCGGCCGAAATCGCCCTGACCGAACCCTGCTTTGCTCTAATTCGTCCCCCGGGGCATCATGCTTCTGCGGGGAGCTCCTGGGGGTTTTGCTATTTCAACAACATGGCTGTTGCACTCGAAAAAATAAGGGATCGGGGGAAAATAGAAAAAGCCTTTATCCTGGATTTCGATCTGCATTTCGGTGACGGCAACGTCAGTCTTCTGGGCGGCAAAAAATATGTTACAATACTCAATCCTCCCACACAGAACCGCAGCGATTATTTAAAAGCTGTTGAAGAGGCCCTGTCGGAAACGGACGCCGACATGATTGCCGCCTCGGCCGGCTTCGACAACCACGAGGATGACTGGGGCGGGCTGTTAAAGACCGAGGACTATGCTTTTATGGGCGGATTGATGAGAAAAGCCGCCAGGCGCAATGGGGGCGGCTGCTTTGGCATCCTGGAAGGAGGCTACAATCATGCCGTTTTGGGGGCAAATGTGCTTGCTTTTGTTGAGGGGCTGCAAGGATAACCTGCAATTCAACGACTTGCCGTATGATCATATTGTTATTCTGTCTTCATGCCTCTATAATTGGGGCAAGGGCAATTCCCCTTAATTACTGATGAAAAGGAGAGCATCGCATGAGTAAAATAGTAGAAACGGATAAAGCTGCTGCCGCCATTGGGCCTTACTCACAGGGTATTTGTGTAGCGGGTATGCTTTTTACGTCCGGCCAGATTCCTGTAAGCCCTGAATCAGGCGAAGTGGTTGAAGGGTTTGAAGCGCAGGCTTTGCAGGTACTGGAGAATCTGAAGGCGGTAGCGGAAGCGGCAGGTACTGAACTGAAGAAAACGGTGAAGACGACATGCTACTTGAGCGATATGTCGAATTTTGACCAATTCAATGCCATCTACGCCCGTTATTTCCAGGGGAAACCGGCACGCAGCTGCGTAGCCGTGAAGACATTGCCCAAAAACGTGCTTCTAGAAGTGGAAGCGATTATTGAGCTTTAGAAATGATCGTTCAGAGGTGCTGCGGCGGTTCTTCCTGTGACATATCATGATATTTCTAAACGATGAATTCTTGTTTCGGGCATCCCGCAGAGACATATAGGAAAATCCAGCTCGACGGGGGGTTGCTGTGGCGCTAAATACTGATGGTGGAAACGGGCCATGAAACAGGAAGCGGGATTGTATCAATTATCCGGCGCATATTTGCATATTTCTTGTCTAATTAAGGCTGCCTGTTAGAAGCGGGTGGCCTAATTTGTTTTTCCTAAAAGCTATTGTTGTGATCTGGGGATTCAGGATTGGGCCAGGTTGTATTTGCGAATAAATGCAAAGAGAAGTATGGAGTTACACGCGGTATGGCTCTGAGATGGGAAAGCGGATTTTAATGAGGTGCCTGTTACTGTAAAGTAAAGGAGCAGCGATGGCATATTGCAACAATTACGGTTTTGAACTCGAACCGGGAATGAAATTTTGCAGCAGCTGCGGTACACCTGTGCCGGCTGCTGCTGAGCAGGATCAGCCTGTGGAGCCCATGGAAGAAGCGGAACAGCCGCTACAGCAGGACAGCAGCTACATACCGCCTGCACCGCAGCAGGGCAGCCACACTCCGTCCAGGCAGTATAGCCAGGGTTCTTACACGACCCCGTGCCTTTGGCAGGAGGCCCGTCGCCAGGGCCGCCGGACAGGCGAAACCGGGTAGTAAAGAGCGTTGATTTTTGGCGCCATCGC
>JAPXLS010000055.1:0-12013 GCA_033809435.1 Bacillota bacterium | reverse complement strand
AGTTCCCCGATTTGAATTCTCTTGCGCAGCCCCTCCTCCCTGGCAGCGCTGCGCCTTAAAATGGCCTTCATCCGCGCAACAAGCTCCCGGGGGTTGAAAGGCTTGGTCATGTAGTCATCGGCGCCCAGTTCCAGGCCCAGGACCTTGTCGATATCCTCGCCCTTTGCCGTGAGCATGATGATCGGGATTTCCTCTTTTTTGCGAATTTCCCGGCAAACCTCGAAACCGTCCAGGCCGGGCAGCATCAAATCAAGTATGATAATATCCGGGTTCACTTCGAAGGCCTTCTCCAACGCTTCTTCACCATTGTAAGCCTCCTCAACAAGGAAACCTTCCTTTTCCAGGTTGAATTTCAGCGCCTTGACCAGGGTCTTTTCATCATCTACCAGAAGA
Source organism: Bacillota bacterium (assembly GCA_033809435.1). Lineage (GTDB taxonomy): Bacteria > Bacillota > Dethiobacteria > DTU022 > DTU022 > JAAZIN01. The sequence goes on along the minus strand of JAPXLS010000055.1, from coordinate 11,620 downwards.
ACTTTCTTTTGTGCGGACATGCACTTCTAACCTCCGCTGCTGATATGCCGATAACAACGCGCTATCTCTTTAAAATCCTCCCAAACCGGCCTCTTCTTGCTGCTGTCGCGGAGCAACGCTGCCGGGTGAAATGTGGGCATACAGCGACGCCCTTCGCAGTTGTACCAGCGTCCCCGCAATCGGGTCAGCGATTCGCTGCCGCCGATCAGGGTACGCGTGGCCAGAGCACCCAGGCAGACTATGAGGGGCGGGTTGATGATGCGGATCTGCTCTTTAAGGTGAGGCAGACATTGTGCCGCCTCTCCCGTTTCGGGAAGACGGTTGCCCGGAGGACGGCATTTGACCACATTGGTGATATAAAGCTCGTCCCGTTTTAGCCCCACAGCCTCCAGGATGCGGTCAAGGAGCTTGCCTGCCGCTCCCACAAAAGGCTTGCCCAGGCGGTCTTCCTCCGCACCGGGGCCCTCACCCACAAGCATGAGTCCGGCCCTCGGGCTGCCCTCGCCGAATACAACCTGGTGGCAGCCGGTCCTCAGAGCGCAAAGGCTGCAGGAGCGGCATTTTTCTTCCAGCCCGGCCAGATCAAGATCCACATTTTTCCTTTCCGCACCGCCCTCATCCTGATCCAGATAGTCGAAGAGCGTTTGCTGACTTTTCTCCTCCAACAGCCCTCACCTCGTTAAGTAATTCCCCACAGCTGCTCCCGCTTCCTGCCTTGCCCTAATCCGGAATCATCTCTTCGGCGGCGCCAACGGCTGATCCTTTTTCCAGCGGGTAGCCCAGCGATTGTAAAGCCATTTCCAGTGCGGCGATGCCGGCCAGCACATCGAGATAACCCACCGCCCCCAGATGGCCCAGGCGAAATATTTTCCCTTCCAGCGCACCCTGACCGCCGGCAATCTCCACCTCGAAGCGGTTGCGCATCCTGGCCCGGAGCTGCTCCACTTTTAACCGGGGAGGGCTCACCACCGCCGTCACCGTAGGCGAGGCAAAACGCTCTTCCTTGACCAGCAGCTCCAATCCCAGCGCCCTCGCTGCAGCCCGCACCGCCGAAGCCATGCACCGGTGCCTGATATAACAGTTTTCCCGCCCTTCGGTAAAATAAATCTGCAGGGCCTCCCGCAGGGCGACAAATTGGGGCAGGGCGGGCGTGAAAGGAGTTTGCCCTTTTTGCAACATTCTTTCAGCTGCCTGAAGATTGAAATAATATTTCGGCATCCTGGAGCCGGCCGCAGCCTGCCAGGCCCTTTCACTGACGCTGATAAAAGAGATGCCCGGGGGAAGCAGAAGCGCTTTCTGGGAAGCGGTAAAACAGACATCTATGCCCAGGCGATCCACCGGAATGTCAACAGCCCCCATGGAGCTGACGGTGTCAGCCATGAGCAGCGCAGGATGATCGTCCCGCATCCGGCTGATCATTTCCAGATCGTTGATCATACCCGTAGAGGATTCGTTGTGCACAACCGTAACAGCACGAATAGTTCTTTTTTTATCCTCCCGCAGCCTCGCTTCAAACCCCTCATAATCCAGGGGCTGCCCCCAGGGGCTTTCCAGCCGCTCAACGCTCCCCCCATAGACAGCGGCAATGTCGGCAAAGCGATCCCCGAAAGAACCGTTGACGAGAGAAACAACTCTGTCACCCGGCGATAAAAAATTGACGACAGCCGCCTCCATGGCCCCTGTTCCCGAGGCGGTCAGCATAAAAAGACGGGCTTCGGTCTGGAAAACAGTTTTTAAAGAGGCGGTCAGTTCTGCGATAAGTTCTGCAAAGCGGGGTCCGCGGTGATTGAACATCTCCGCGGACATGGCCTGCGTCACCCGATGGGGAACCGGTGTCGGGCCGGGAATCAGCAAATAGTTACTGGGCATCCTCGATTACAACTCCTCTTTTTATAATCTTTCCCTCTACTCCGGCGGGGCGGTAAGCAGGCTCCGGCGGCGGGCAAATTTATCTGCGGCCAGCTCAAGCAGCCGGCTGACCAGATCGCGAAAGCTGATCCCGCTAACCTCCCACAGTTTGGGGTACATGCTGATGCTGGTAAATCCGGGCATGGTATTGATCTCGTTGATGGTGATCGATTTTGCCATGGAATTGACAAAAAAGTCAACGCGAGCCAGACCGCTGGCTTCAACAGCAGTAAAGGCGCGGCAGGCCAGCTCCTGCACTCTCCGTTCAAGCTCCGGGCCCAGGGAGGCGGGAAAGATCAGCTCTGAGCGATCATCCAGATACTTGGCCTTGTAGTCATAAAATTCGTTGCAGGGAATGATCTCTCCGGGCCTCGAGGCCCGGGGTTCCAGATCGCCCAGCACGCTGCATTCTATCTCCCTGCCCTTGAGCTCACTTTCAACAATAACCTTGTCATCGTAGTGCAGGGCTTCCTCGACAGCACCGGCCAAGGCGGCCCTTTTTGCCACCCTGGTAATGCCCACACTGGAACCGAGATTGGCCGGTTTAACAAAACATGGAAACCCGAGTTCCCGGCAGATCTGCTCTACGCGACAGGATGCTTCGCTGCGCCACTCCCAACGGGTGAAATAGAGATAAGGTCCCACCGGCAGACCGTGCTTCTGAAAAAGTAGTTTCATAACCGTTTTATCCATGGCCACCGCCGAGGAGAGCACCCCGCATCCCACATAGGGGATTCCGGCAAGTTCAAGCAGGCCCTGAATGGTACCGTCCTCGCCGTAAGGACCGTGCAAAACCGGGAAGACCAGATCAAGAGGCTGAAACTCCCAGGAATCAGGCAAGCCCTTTTTCTCAACAAGCAATCCCGGGTGGCGGGGATCTGTCAGCAGCGCCGCTCTCTGGAGCCTGCGCAGATCTCCCCGCTCCCATAGCAGATTCCAGGCCCCCTCACCCGTCACCCAGGTTCCTTCACGGCTAATTCCAACGGGTATAACCCTGTAACGCTCCCTGTCAACAGCCTCCATAATCGAGCGCGCTGATTTCAATGAAACAACGTGCTCTCCGGAACTGCCTCCGAAGATCACGGCAACTGTTTTTCGCTCCACAGCGTCCTGTCCCCCCAGGTTGAATTTGCAACCAAATGCCCGCTATGCAAAAAGCAGGACCGCAAAATTTATTTTTCATTATATCATAATATGATCCTCCCATCTGTTAATTGAATATACCCCCTGCCTGCCGGATCCGCTGTTTTGGTAAAAGGTGAGTTTGTCTCGACATTAAAGAAGGTTTATAATCATAAGCGAACATTTCATCGAGGAGGAATCCCATGCAGCCTGCAGCAGTAATTCTCGGAGCAAACTTTTATACCCCTCTCGGAGCCATCCGTACTCTGGGGCGCCGCGGCGTCAGGGTCTATGCCTTCGACTATTATTTTCCCACCGCCTACGCCCTCTCCTCAAAATACGTCTTTAAAAAAGTGCTCTGCCCGGATGTGAACAAGGCTGAAAAGGAGCTGGCCGGCTTCCTGCTCGATTTTGGAAAGGAGTTTGCAGATCAACCCGTGCTGATGGCGGGCCACGACAATTATGCCCTCCTGATCTCACGATATGCAAAGGAGCTGTCCAGGTATTACCGGATTCCCCAAAACCCCCCGGGGCTGCTCGAGGAGATTATCAACAAAAAAGGATTGTACCGCATCGCCCAAAGGCATGGGCTGCGGATGCCGCTATCGTTTTTTGTGGAGAGTGATACGGACCTCGAAGGGGTGGCAGAGCAGATGCGTTTCCCCTGCATGATCAAACCGGCTCTATCCTACGAGTTTGTGCGGCTTTTCCGCAGCAAGTGCCTTATCGCCGACGACAGGACTTCCTTGAGCGACGCCTTGACCCGGGCCAGGACAGCCGGCCTCGAGGTCATGGTTCAGGAGATCATCCCCGGTTTTGACGACTGCATGTACGTTTTTGATGCCTATATTAATAATGAGGGCCGCGCCACGCACACTCTGACGGCTCAGAAGCTGCGCCAGTTCCCTATCAATTTTGGCTCCTCCACCCTGACCCATCACTGCTATGATCCCGAAATTACCGCCCTTGGCCTCGAGTATATGCGTCTTATCGGCTATCGGGGCTACGGCGAAATCGAATTTAAACGGCATCCTGCCACCGGAGAGCTCTACATGATCGAAATAAACGCCCGCCTGAGCAGCTTGAATGTACTTTTTGATAAATGCGGCGTGGAATTCGCTTATATCCATTACCGGGATCTTATCGGCAAACCGCTGCCCGACTACCATCCCGGAGAAGAGAAGCCCTGGGCTTTCTGGCATGCATATGAGGATTTTTTCAGCACCAGGGCGTACCTGAAAAATCGCCAGCTCCGCTGCAAGGAGATCCTCCGCCCCTGGCTCAGCCACCGCAAAGCTCACGCCCTCTGGGCCCTAGATGATCCAAGGCCTCTGTTTTCTTTCGGCAGGGTGCTCTTCATGAAGCTGTTCAACAAGGCGGCAGGGCTGTTCAGGCGGCTTTTCCCTTCCACAAAAGAAGCTCCGGGAAAAAAGAAGGATCCCTCTTTATCAAAAAAGGAGGCTTAAAGCGGCGCCTCTTCCGGCTTTGATCATGCGCACCGCCGAATCGTAAAACAGGGGAAAGAGCCGTTGCCATATCCAATAGTATCCCCCGGATAGTGCCAGATCCTGTTCGCCAATAAAGGAATGGAATTCGCCGCCAAAACTTTTTTTGAAGTGGTAAATTCCGTACAGGGGATGTGTTTCGCTCACCTCTCCGGGAACGCCGTAAAAGTCAAACATGCGCGCCCCCCTGCTCTTGGCCCACCTGATCCGCTCCCAGATGAGGGCGTGATAAGCATAAAGGTTGCGGTAGCGATCGCTCTGGCCGCCATAAACCGCCCAGGCCTTTTCGCCATAAGCAAATGTAATCCCGGCTACTATCACCTCGCCCTTGAAGCGGCCCAGGGTTAGCCCGACGGCCCCTTCAGGGCCCAGGATCTGGAATAACCTGCGGTAATAATCAGGTTTCCGGCCAACGAAGTTTCTCCGCTTCGCTGTCCCCTCCATGAGGCGCATGAATTCGGGCAGCCCCTCTTCTCCGGGGGAATAAAACTCCAGACCCCTGGCGGGTCCGTATCTGATTTTGTAGCGGATTTTTTTTGGAAAACGGCGCATGATCTCCCCCAGATCACCGCTCAGATCAAGGCGGAAGGTATAGCGAGGCTGCAAACCGCCGAAGTCATGCTTTCCCGGAGCGGGGCGAAAACCGATCCGGGAAAGCGCCGCAGCAGGCTCCGCCCGCTCCCCGGAAAGGCAGGGGTCAATTTTGATCAATACGGCCCGGCGCTCCAGGGCCAGGTTACGGATACGGACAAAAAACTCCTCCAGCACGGGGGTATTATCCCAATCGGAGGGCACCGGGCCGCGCGGCAGATAGAAGATGGTCCGCCGCCCAAAGGGTATTTTCCGCTCCAGGATCGAGGCCGCCGCCGCGATGCGGCCTTCCTTCTCCAGCACTGCGCGCAGGGGCTGCCAGGCCGGCTTTTTAAGTTCCCCCCACATATACGACTGAAATATATGTCCCCCGTCGGCGGAGCGGATAAAATCATCAAAACGCCCCGCTTCCGCCGCCGTGATCAATCTGAAATGCACCGGGCTCCCCTTCTCCCTGTTCCGGCGATTTTCGGATCGCCGGCAAATGGCACTTGATTACTAAAAATGATCCTGATACATACCGGTCTATTTTATTCACGGAAGGGACACTCCCCCCCTTAAAAAACAGATCCTTCCCTATCAGGAAAGATCTGTCGATTGTTTAAGCATTAATCCGCCCGGCTTTATTCTCTGTCTTTTTCCTCTTTTGCCGCGGCAATAACCTGTTCGGCGAATTGATGCGGCACCTCTTCATAGTGAGAAAAAGCCATGGAGAAAAAACCCCTCCCCTGGGTCATGGAACGCAGGTCAATGGAGTATCTGAACATCTCGGCCATGGGGACCTGTGCCCGGACTTTCTGCAGCTCACCTGCGGATTCAACGCCCTGGATCCGTCCCCGGCGCCCATTCAGATCGCCCATGATATCTCCCATAAAGGTGTCAGGAACAATAATCTCCACGTTCATAACCGGTTCCAGCAAGATCGGCTGCGCCTGCTCCACTCCCTTGCGGAATGCCATCCCCGAAGCGATTTTAAAAGCCATCTCCGAGGAGTCCACGGTGTGGTAGGAGCCGTCCACCAGCCTCACCCCGATGTCAACCACCGGGTAACCGGCAAGAACCCCCTCTTCCATGGCTTCGCGGATCCCTTTTTCCACAGCGGGAACATACTGCTTCGGGACCACACCCCCGAATATTTTATCTTCAAAGAGAAGTCCCTCTCCCGGTGACAGCGGTTCCAGTTCAAGAAAGACATGACCGTACTGCCCGCGGCCGCCGGTCTGTTTTTTGTGCTTGCCTTCGACCTTGATCCGGCCGCGAATGGTCTCTTTGTACGGCACTTTCGGTGTGGACAGATCAACCTCCACCCCGAATTTCTGGGCCAGACGGCTGACGATGATCTCCAGATGCAGCTCCCCCAGACCTGAAATGACTGTCTGCCGTGTTTCGGCCCGCCGTTCCAGGCGGAAAGTGGGATCCTCCTCCAGAAAGCGCGAAAGGCCGCTGCTAACCTTTTCTTCATCCCCTTTTGTTTTCGGTTCCACGGCAAAAGAGATTACCGGCTCGGGGAAATCTATAGGCAGAAATTGAAAAGGGCTGCTGCGGTCGCAAAGCGTATCACCGGTGGCGGTTTGCTGAAGCTTGGCCACGGCTGCGATGTCGCCGGCCACCACCTCCTCCATCGGGATCTGGTTTTTGCCCCGCATGGAAAATATCTGTCCGATACGCTCGTTCTTCTCCCTGTTCACGTTGTAGATCTGTGAATCGGGGCTCATGATTCCTGAATAAACCCTGAAATAGTTGATCCGCCCCACATAGGGATCGGCCAGGGTTTTATAGACCAGCGCAGCAAAAGGTTCGTCGGGGGAAACTTTTCGGACAACCTTTTCTTCACTGCCAGGCAAGATCCCCTCGACCCCCCCGCGATCAAGAGGTGAAGGCATGTACGTCTTGATGAAATCCAGAAGCGGCCCGCTTCCGTAGTTTTTTGTCGCTGCGCCGCAGAGCACAGGGATGATTTTGCGCTCGGAAATGCCCCGGCGCAGCGCCTGCAGAATCTCTTCCCGTTCCAGGGTTTCGCCTTCTAGATATTTAAGCAAGAGCTCATCTTCCGTCTCCGCAGCCGCTTCAATCAGCTTTTCCCGAAGGGCTTCCGCTTCTTCGCGCAGCTCTTCCGGAATCTCACCCTCATCGATCTTTTTCCCTTCGTCAGAAAAATAAAAAGCCTTCTCTTCAACCAGATCAACCAGACCCCTGAAATTATCTTCCTTGCCGATGGGCAGCTGCACCGGAACTACCTTGATGCCGAAATGTTTCTGCAACTGTGCCAGAGCCCCCGCAAAATCGGCATTCTCCCGATCCAATTTGTTGATTAGAACAAGGCGGGGCAGATTGAACTCGTCTGCATATTGCCAGACCTTCTCCGTGCCCACTTCAACACCGGAAACGGCACAGACAACAACTGCAGCGCAGTCGGCTACGCGCAGTGCTCCAAGCAGGTCCCCGATAAAGTCGAAGTAACCTGGTGTATCCAGAAGATTCACCTTGACTCCGCCCCATTCCAGTGGAGCAAGGCCCACGTTGATCGTTACCTGTCTTTTGATCTCATCGGGATCATAATCCGTGGTTGTAGTTCCCGCCTCGATATTACCCAGACGGTTAACCGCTCCGCCGGTGTAAAGAAGAGCTTCGGCAAGAGAAGTTTTCCCGGCGCCGCCATGTGAAATTAGAGCAATGTTACGGATTGCTTCGCTGGGGTATTTTTTCAAATCATCGCCTCCTCCGTGCTGCCCGTGCAGCCGGTATCTTCATTAAGGAAAGACCGCCCGACCCGGCGGGCCGGATTGCCCAAAAAAATCATGCATACATGCTATTATAGCTTATCAAGCAAAAATTGAAAACTTGCGGCAGCGGAGCCCGATTTCACCTGCCCCCTTTCGCTTAAACGGGATAGACTATATCATCCTTGTCCCGCCATACCAGATCATGATCAACGCCGGTTATTTTGGTAATCTCCGATTCCGTTGCCGGCTTAAGAATCCGTTTTGCCGGCTCCCCCTCCGGATCCGGCAGCGGGGGAAGCAGTCCGCTGCGCCTCTTGAAAAAATCAAGGGCAACATTGGGAAATATGACGTAAGATAAAAGATCTTCCTCCTGCGTCATGTACTCCTCGATCTCCCGCCGCGCTTCGGGAAGCTGCGGTGGGATGAGATCTGCAGGCCTGACGGCAACCGGTTTTTCATTCCCCAGCACCTGAATCAAGAGCTCAGGGTTGATTTCACCCGGCGGACGCCCATAAAGGCCCCGCAGGTAGTTCTTCAATTCCGTGGAAACCATTTTGTACCGTTCCCCCAGCATCACATTGACCACTGCCTGTGTCCCCACGATCTGGCTGCTCGGGGTAACCAGGGGAGGGTAGCCCAGATCGGCCCGAACGCGAGGCACCTCCTCAAGCACCTTTGGCAGCAGGGCAAGTGCATCTTGTTCCGCCAGCTGCGAAGTCAGGTTGGAGATCATGCCCCCTGGAATCTGATACCTGAGGACATCCGTATCCACCCCCATGATCACCTCACGGGGAATTTCATGCCTCAGGCCGGCTTCCTTGAAATGATCGCTGATGCGGGCCAATAGCTGCAGATCCAGTCCCGTATCATAAGGTGTGCCGCGCAAAGCAGCCACGATGCTGTCCGTGGGGGGCTGGCTGGTCCCAAGCGAGAGGGCAGCGCTGGCGGTATCCACAACGCCGGCGCCGGCTTCAATCCCTTTAAGATAGGACATGGATGCCATCCCGCTGGTGTAGTGGCAATGCAGCTGAACCGGCAGCCCCACCTCCCCCTTCAGACGCCGAACCAGCTCGAAGGCATCTGAGGGAGAAAGCAAACCGGCCATATCCTTGATGCATATTGAGTCGGCATTCATCTCCTTGAATTTCGCCGCCAGGTTGACAAAATAAGTTATATCGTGCAGCGGGCTGATGGTATAACTAAGCGCCGCCTGCACATGGGCTCCTTCGCCCTTTGCAGCATGCATGGCCTCTGCCATGTTCCGGGGATCATTCAGCGCATCAAAAATACGAATGATGTCGATCCCGTTGCCCACCGCCCGCTTGATAAATTCACGTACCACGTCGTCGGCATAGTGACGGTAGCCGACTATATTTTGACCCCGCAAAAGCATCTGCAGCCTGGTGCGCTTGAACAGGCGCCGCAAGCGGCGCAGCCTCTCCCAGGGGTCTTCATCCAAAAAACGCATGCAGGCATCAAAGGTGGCCCCTCCCCATACCTCCAGCGAATAATAACCGACTCTGTCCATCAGCTCTGCCACGGGGAGCATCTCTTCCAGCCGCATCCTTGTGGCCAATAGAGATTGATGGGCGTCACGCAGGGTGGTATCGGTAATGCCAATTTTTTTTTGCTCTTTCATGCAGCAAACCTCCCGCTGTTCATCCATGTGCAGTCAAAAAATTCTATTCCTGGGCCCGCCGGGCTGCCGCCTCGCCAACACTGCGCCCCCAGACCAGCGCTTCCGTCAAAGCTGCACCTGACATGAGGGCGGCGCCGTTGAGGCCGCCCGCCGTTTCTCCGATAGCATACAGACCTTCCACCGGTTTGCCCCTTTGCAGCGCCCTTCCGGCTTCGTCAACCGCAATTCCGCCCAGACAGTAAACCGCAGCCGCCTTCACCCGGCATCCATAAAAAACGCCATAGGGCTGGCTGAACCAGCGGTGCAGGGATGGAATTTGCATCTGATGGGAATCCATGAAGCCGCCGACGCCGTTATAGCGGGTCCAGTTCATTTCACACCCGGGCGGCAGAGATGTTTCTGACACAAGAAGATAGCCCTGTCCGCCGGCGTCCAAAATCAACTGAAGCAGCTCTTCATCAGGCTGCCCCGAAAGTGAGAATATCTGCTCACCCACAATCAGCACTGTCCCGGGAGGCGGTTCAACCTCCTCCAGGTTCTGCCCCTCTTCTGCAGCAAGGGTAAAGGCAAACTGTTTTTCATTCACCAGATCTATGCCGGCCGCCCGGGCCGCTTTTATGCACCTGCCCTCCTGGCCGCTGCCCCGGTGAACAACATTCAGATCCAGGCCCAGATCATCCAGCCGTTCCCGGTCATTTAAATAACCGCCGTCGGCCAGGATGATTGACGGAGCATAGGCGGAATGGTAAACATCCGTGAAGTCCAGGAAAGTCATCCCGGTAGTGCTTTCGTCGCTGATGCACAGCTCCTGAATGAGGGCGCCCTCGACAAGCCGGACCCCCTCGGCCAGCGCTGTTTTCATGAGTGTCCTCTGTGCCTGGCTGAAAGAGATGTTTTCGGGCAAAACATTGAATGCCCCTCCGGGAATAAAGCTCAATCCTGTTTCTGCGGCAAGCCAGGCCAGATCTTCACCGGCATGGGCGGCCAAAAGTTGATAATGCCACGTTTTGCCCTGGCCCGCCCCATAGACGGAAAGTGTTTCTTCAAGCGGCCCGCTGCCGTTTTCGCTGTTCAAGGCCCCCCTGTTCCAGATCCAGCGATCATCCTGCAGCTCTTCGTAACAAAGTATCACTGCAGCTCCATGGCGAGCCGCCTCAAGAGCGGCGGTCAATCCGGCAATTCCGCTGCCCAGAACAATGACATCACCTGTAAAAGGCAGGGGTTCAATTTCGCGTCTATTCAATTCAGGCCCGCATCCGGATACAATTATGCAGAGCAAGGCCGCAAGCAGCAAACAATTACGCCTTATTGACAACTTCTCATGCATCCCTCTCCTCGGGAAGACCTATTAAATCCACAACCAGATCCCCTTCTTCGAGACGAATCAGAGTCACACCCCGCGCGTAGCGGCCCAGCAGGGATACTTGCGCTGTTTTCTGCCGGATCACCTGTCCTGCGGCAGTTATGATGATAAAATCCTCCTCATCCTCGCTCATGACCATAAAACCCGTCAAGGGCCCGCTTTCTTCCGATATTCTCATACCGATCAGCCCCTTGCCGCCGCGGCGCTGCGGGCGAAAATCATCGGCGGCAACTCTTTTGCCAAATCCCGCCGCCGAAACCATGAGAATAAAATGGCCCGCCTTGATCAGATCGGCACCCACCACCCTTTGCGAGGGCTGCAAAGAAATCGCTTTTACACCGCGCGCTACACGCCCCATGGAGCGAACATCTGTTTCCGGGAAACGGATGAAATATCCGCTGTCGGTCCCTACAATGATCTCTCCATCGCCGCCGGTAAGCCGTACGGAAATTAACTCATCTTCATCTTCAAGGGTCAGGGCTATCAGGCCTGTTTTCCGGGCGTTTTTGAAATCCTGCAGCGGCGTCTTTTTAATGAAACCGCGTGCAGTTACCGTAAGCAGATTTCTCTCGTCACCAAAACTGCTGATAGGCAATGTGGCGGTTATATATTCTTTCTTCTCCAGAGGCAGAAGGTTCACCAGGGCGGTGCCTCTGGACTGGCGGCTGGATTCCGGTATCTCGTAGATATTTAGCCGGTAAACCTTCCCCCGGTTGCTGAAAAGGAGGATCTGATCATGAGTTGAAGCAAAGTAGCATTGCTCAACAAG
>JAPXLS010000054.1:0-12359 GCA_033809435.1 Bacillota bacterium | reverse complement strand
CTGCCCCGGCCGATTTTTTGCCGGCGCTGTTGACAGCTTTCATCGCGGCCGGTGCGATCCTGGCCGCTGCTGCACTCTCCTTTCGCCGCGCCGAGCTCTAATCCGGGCTTCGGGACAGCTTTTTTTGTGAGGGGGTTTGCAGATTGCCCCGCTCCTTCCATGCAAGGGACAGTTTGGCTCCTGAAAACCGTGCGCCGGGCAAAATGCCGGCGCATCGAATAGGAGGCCTGACCCGGGGGATATTATTAAAAAGCGCGGCGGGCGATGGGGGTTATTGCGCTGTATTTACGCAACCTGGTGGGGATGCTTCTGCTGATCGCAATGTTGGGCCTGCTCTTTCTGCTGGTGCCGCGGGGGGGGATCCGCCGGCTGCTGCCCTACGGGGTTGTATTCGGGGCCGGGCTGGGCCTGGTTTTCATTGTGGTGATGCAGAGCCTGCTGGGTTACTGGGAATTCCGGGACATCGACTTTCTCACGGTCCGGGGTGTTCCCCTGCTCCTCGCCTTCACCTGGCTGCCCCTGGAGATCCTTTTTGCATACTACCTGGTGGAGCTGCGCCGCCCGGCAGCGAAAATTTTGCTCTGGATCGCTGTGGGCGCTGCGGTAACGGCCATACAACACCTGTTTGTTCTGAACAGTATGCTAGTATTTAGAGACTGGACCCTTCTGGACAGCTTCTTTCTTGCACTGGCGGCGCATGTAGGTCTGGCCGTGGTTCTGCACCTCATGGGCCATTTGCGCTTGCAGGAGCTTCTGAAAATCTGAATCAACGTATACATGTATGCAGCTCCGTTTGATCAGGGCGGCCCATCCCGCCGGGTGGGCCTGATTGCAGGAATAGAGCGCTGCCTGTCGAAGAGTTAAGTGATAATTAATGGACTTTTCAGTCTGATAGCGGGATGACTGGATGGACAGCAATGCTGGTCGTTTTTTGGATGCCTATACCCGGATCGAGCAGGGCCTGCAAAAAATAGTTGCCCCCGATCGGTTTCTAAGATTTTTCGAACTGATCAAATGCGCCTGCCGGCTTTCCCCCTTTGTGAGGCGGCACAAGGTCGATCTGATGGAATTTGGCGAACTGCGCAACGCCATTATCCACAACCGTACCGATGGAAGGATTATTGCAGAACCCGATGATGAAGTTGTGGCTGCAATCGAGCGAATTGCGGCGCAGCTGACGGAACCGCCGCTGGTGGTCCCGCTATTTGAAAAGAAAGTGATCACGGTGGCCGCCGGGGATTCCGTCGAAAAGGCGGTCAGCCTGCTGTACCGCCATTCCTATTCCCAGCTGCCCGTTATGGAGAAGGGTTTTGTGGTGGCGCTTCTGACCACCAACACCATCGCCCGCTGGCTGGGGCGGGCCCTGGAAAAAGGATTTTCAATGGAAGATTCGACGGTGCGGTCAGTGTTGGAATATGTGGAACATGGCGATAACTTCAAATTTATCGGAGCAGGGACAACACTTTTTGAAGTCCAGGAGCTCTTCTATACTTACTACCAGCGCGGCAAAAGGCTTGATGCAGTTTTGATCACCCCCGGCGGCGGAGCGGCCGAGCCCCTGCTGGGGATCATCACCATGCGCGATCTGCCCCTGGTGCAAAAAGAGCTGTCCTAGAATACAATTCGGAGGGATTGCATGCTAAAGGTCAATAAACTGGGCGAAATTGTTCAGCTGATGATGGGCCGGGAGATGGGGGGGGCGGTGCTCTACTGGACCGCCGCCTACCTGGTTGACGGTTTGCTTATCGATACGGGATGTGCTTATACGGCAGAGGAGCTGATCCAATTTCTTGAGGGGGAAGAAGTGAAGCTGGCGGTGAATACGCACCATCACGAGGATCATGTGGGTGCGAACTCCCTGCTACAGAAACGATTTGGAATGGAAATTTATGCCCATCCCCTGGCCGTTCCGCTCATCAACAGCCGGCTGCCGCTGCGGGAGTACCAGGAGATGGTCTGGGGATATCCGGTGCCGGTAAGGGTAAAGCCTGTACCGGAAAGGATCAATACAACGGGCCATATTTTTGAAATTATCGAGACGCCGGGCCATTCCCCTGACCATATTGCGCTTTTTGAAAGGGAGAAGGGCTGGTGTTTTAGCGGAGATCTTTTTGTATCGGAAAAGCTGAAGACGCTCCGCGCCGATGAGGATATTGCCGGCATCACCGCCTCGCTGGAGAAACTGCTGAGCCTGCCGGCGGATGAGCTGATCCTTTTTACGGCGACGGATCGCGTTTTTACGGAGGGCAAGAAAGCAATCCGCCTCTTTCTGCAGCACCTGCAGGAACTGCGCAGCGAGGTGGTCCGGCTGGCCGGAACATCACTGGGGGCGCCTGAAATCCGGGATCACATCTTCGGACGGGAGACAAAGCTGGAGCCGCTGACGGGGGGCCATTTTTCCATACTCAATCTGGTCGAACAGCTCATGCCCGGAAAATAGACGGGGGGCTTGCCGGTCCGGCTCCCGCTGCTGCAGCCCCGCAGCGAGGGGGTCCCGGCAGGAGCTGCTTCCGGCATATTTTCACGGATGTGCTGAGTCAAAGTCACCGTCCCCTTGACTCATGTAGTTGAAGATCCCCTCCCCGTGCTGCTGTTCCTCTTTCTGGATATGGTTCAAAGCCTGCCGCACATCGGAGTTGGTCATCTAGAAGATGGCCGTATTGTAGGTGGCGGAGATATATTTTTCGGTGGAAAGCATATCCTGGCAAATTGCGGCGTCATTTTGCGCCTCCGCAGCGAGCGGCCGGCTGATGGCCGGCGGGCTGGATGGCGGGGCCGTCTGGCTCTGCTGCCCCGTACCCATTGCCGGCTTCCGGCCTGCCAGGATCTGGTTGATGGTGTCCAGGTGCTGCTGCTCCCGGCCGGCATAATCTGAAAATAGCTGCTTCAACCGGGCATCCCCGGCCTGCTGCGCGTAGGAATTGTACTTCAGGATACAGAGCTCCTCATGCGCCTTCCGGTCTTCCAGCAGAAGCCTTTCTTTCCGGGTTAACTGGATCATGAACGGATCGCCTCCTTTTAATGGCACTTTCTGCTTGAAGCTGTATTTTATACCCCCGGTGAGGATTGCCGGAGGACACATTCAGTATCATAAGTGACGTGTTTACGTCACTTCTTTTACTTTTTTGCGTAGCAAAGGGCGCCCCCGGCTCACATCCGAGCATCTGCATTCCAATATTCAGAGGGTAAATTGCCCATTGCGCCACTTTGAACGCCTTTATCCATTATTCCATTTGCGGAGACACCTGGCACGGACTTTGCAATGATAACATGCAAAAGAAAAAGAAATAGTGAAGGAGGTATGGGAAGTGGCTAACAAGTGTGAATTCTGGAAGGAGTACGATTCTGTAGGAGGTCCTGTTTCTTATTGTGAACTGGCTGCTTTCAACCGCCCGGTCAGCGCCGATTTTCTGTTGAAAATCGGATGCACCGAGGCCAAGAGGAAGGAGTGCCTCGGGAGCATGGAGTTGAACATCGGGGCGGGTGCGGTGCCTGCGCCCCTGCCGGCGCCCGAACCGGCAGTCACCCCGGTGGGCTCTTTCAGCCCGCCGGCGGAGATAGCCAAATCTTTTGTCGGTGTGGCCGAGAAGAAGGCGACTACCAAGATGGGCTCGCTGATCCCGCTGGGCATTCTGGCCGGCGCCTATATCGCTCTTGGTGCGATCATGTTCACCATCATCACCAACGACCTGGCCGGCTTTATCGGGGATGGGCTGACCCGCATGATCGGCGGCATCTCCTTCTCCCTGGGCCTGATTCTCGTTGTTCTCGGCGGGGCGGAGCTCTTTACGGGGAACAACATGATCATGACCGGTTACCTGGAGAAGAAAGTCAGCGGCAAGCAGCTCCTGAACAACTGGTTCTGGGTTTACCTGTTCAATTTTGTCGGATCACTGCTCGTTGTTTTCCTTTTCTTCTACTCGGGAATCTGGAAGGCCAACGGCGGGGCAATCGGCGTTCGGGCAGTGAATATCGCTGCGGCCAAGGCCTCTCTGCCCTGGGTTGAGGCTCTCTTCAGGGGTATCTTCTGCAACTGGCTCGTCTGTCTGGCGGTATGGCTGGCCAACGCCGGGCGCGATGTTATCGGCAAGATTCTGGCCATCATGATCCCCATTGCCGCTTTTGTTGCAGCCGGGTTTGAGCATAGCGTGGCCAACATGTATTTCATCCCCATGGGCCTGGCGCTGGCAAATCAGCCGGCTCTATCCACACTCCTGGATCCCGCAGTTATTCAGGGCCTGACGATGAAAGCCTTTTTCCTGAACAACCTGATCCCGGTAACTGTGGGCAACATCATCGGCGGGGCCGGTTTTGTGGCCGCAATATACTGGGGGGCTTATCTGCGCCCGCTGCTGCCGAAGAAGGACCTTGCCGCCAACGGCAAGATGTAAAGAGACTGCGTCAAGAATTTGTTTCCGGGGGCAGTTTGATCCATGGTAGAAAGGGGTGACATGCAATGGAAAAATTGGTTCAATGTCCGCACTGGAAAGAATACCAGGGTCTGAATGGATGGGTTATGTTTTGCAGCGCCGGCGCGTTTGCAAAGAAATTGACCAGCGAGGAAGCCGCGGCCTGCGGCTGCACCGTCGAACAGAGAGCCGCTTGCAAAAAAATCATGGAGTGCAATCTGGGCTACGGTTTGGTTCCCGACATAATTGAAGCCGGGGAAAAAGCCGCCTCCCGGAGAGAGAAAGCTGCTTCCGAGCTGTAAGGCTTTACTGCGGCGCTTGACATATGATGGGTCCCGGCACCGGATGCCGGGACCTTTTTTTAAAAAAAAGGATTTTTGCCGCTCTTCGCAGAAAGATCAACCTGTTGTCGTGAAGAAGGCAAGATTGCCTTGTTCTTTCAAATAACCTGTAAGGAAAGAAACAGCAGTGTACATCAGCAAGTTTATGGCCCCGGAAATAATATTCGGCAAGGGTTCCCTGAACCAGGTTGGCGAATGCTGCAGCCGCCTGGGTTCCTCCAGGGTTTTTCTTGTTGCCGACAGGGGGATCATCCAGCACGGATGGGTTGATAAAGCGCTGCCCTTTCTTGAAGAGGCCGGGCTGGATTACCAGATCTGGTCCGATTTTTCAGCCAATCCCCGTGATTACGAGGTGGAAGAGGGGGCGCATCTCTACGCCGAAACAGGCTGCGACGCGGTGCTGGCCATCGGCGGCGGCAGCACCCTCGACGCCGCCAAGGCGGTGGCCACCCTTTCCACGAACAAGGGCCGGATCCAGCAGTATGAAGGGATCGATCTTCTGGAAAACCCGCTGCCGCCCCTGATCGTGGTGCCCTCCACCTCCGGATCGGGCTCGGAGGTATCGCAGTTCTCCATCATTGCCGACAGCGAGCGCCGGATCAAAATGACCATCATCTCCAAATCGCTGATGCCCGATATCTCCATCACCGATCCGCTGATCCTCTCCACCGTGGACAGCAGGGTTACGGCCCAGACGGGCATGGAGGCCCTGAGCCATGCCATTGAAGCCTACCTCTCCCTGGCGGCCACCGATATGACCGATATTCATGCGCTGCATGCCATTGATCTGATCTCCCACAACCTGCGCGCTTCCGTGGCCAGCCAGGTCAACGAAGAGGCCAAGGTGGCCATGGGCAAGGCAAGCCTGCATGCGGGGATTGCCTTCTCCAATGCCGTTCTCGGGCTGGCCCATGCCATGACTCACCAGGTGGGGGGGCGGCTGGATCTGCCCATCGGGGAGATCAGCGCCATCATTTTACCCCATGTGATGCGTTTCAACCTGCTCTCATCCATCGACAAGTATGTACGGATCGCCGCCACCATGGGGGCGCGGGTGGAGCAGATGACGCCGCGGGAGGCGGCCGAAAAGGCCATTGCCATGGTCTGGGAGCTGGCCCAGGATGTGGGTATCCCCTCGGGTCTGGCCGAGCTGGGGCTGCCCGAGGATGTGCTGCCCGAGCTGAGCGAGAATGCGATCAAGGATGCCTGCTTTATTACCAATCCGCGGGATGCCGATGTGGCCGATATCATAGAGATTTTTCGCTCCGCACTTTGACATGAACAAGGGTGAATTTTATGGTCATCAAAAACAAGAAGGAGCTCATCGAGAAGCTGACGGGGATCCACAGTTCCAAGAAGTCCTATTATGTTGAGCTGAAAAAGAAGATCTACGAGACTACCCGGCGCAATATTCAGCTCGAGATCATCAACCAGCTGGCCAAGGGGATCGGTATCGAGATGTCCTTCCAGGAGATCATCGAGAATGTGATCCCCAAATTGCAGGCGGTGGTCTCCTTTGATACGCTCAGCCTTTACGTTATTGACAAGGGGACCATGGTGAATCGCACCGTTTTTGTCTCCAACCATAAAAACGGCGCTGTCGTTGGGGATGAAAGCAGTGCAATGGATGGGGGAGAGCACAGGGACGAAAGGGCCACCGAGGCCTTCTGGCAGGTTTTAAGCGAGAAGAAGACGATCCTCATCGATGGGGCGGATGGGGGGAAACAGGATGCCTCCGGCGGTGCGCTCTCCGCAGTGGCCCTGATCCCGCTTCTGGTGAAGGAGAAGGTGATCGGGGTGCTTGAAGTGATCTGCGATGAGGATTTTGACGAGAGCGACCTGCTCTTTCTGGAGCAGGTTGCCGATCAGCTGGCGGTGGGACTGGAGAATGCCCGCCTTTACAACGAGGTCTGGCAGCACAAGCAGGAATGGGAGATCACATTTTCGGCAGTGACGGATCTGCTTCTTTTTATCAACTGCGACTGCCGGATCCAGAGGGTGAACCAGGCGGTGCTCGATTTTTTCACCATGCCCGAGGAGGACATTCTGGGCCAGAAGTGCTACCGCCTTTTTTACGGGCGTGAATCAAAATGCAATCCCTGCCTGGCAGACCAGGTCATCCGCACCCAGAGAACGGCTTACCTGCAATCGCGGACCAGGTACAACCGGGTGCTCGATATTTTTGCTTACCCGGCTTACACGGGGGAAAATGAACCTTACGGCGTCACCTACTACGCCAAGGATGTGACTCGTTTTGTCGATTCCATCAAGTTTGTCTCCATGGGCGAGATGTCCGCCGGGGTGGCTCACGAGCTGAACAGCCCGCTCACAGCCATCGTGGGCAATTCCCAGCTGCTGCTCCGGGAAACCGACCCCTCGAGCCCGCACTACCAGCTGATCAAGGATATCAAGAACAGCGGGACGCGCTGCCAGCGGATTATCCAGAATCTGCTCACTTTTTCGCGCCAGGAGGAGTACACCTTTGAAGAGATCGATATGAATGACGTTGTGGAGAGCGCCCTGGGCCTGCTCTCGTACCAGATCGAGAAGAGCAATATCGAGCTGGTGAAGAGACTTGCGCCGGAGCTGCCCCGGCTGCTGGGAAACGAGCACGGCCTGGAGCAGATCATCATCAACCTGCTGCTCAATGCCAAGGATGCCATCGAGAGCAAGGCGCTTGTCGGGGCCAACGGTAAAAAGGGGAAGATCATTATCGAAACCTGCGCCACCGACAGGGTGGTGGCGGTGAATGTAAGCGACAGCGGAAACGGGATCGATGATGTGGATCTGCCCCATGTTTTCAATCCCTTCTTTACAACGAAGCGGGTGGGCAGGGGCACCGGGCTGGGTCTGTCGGTGAGCCTGGGCATTGCCCAGTCGCATGGAGGGGTCATCGATGTGGAGAGCGTTGTCGGCGAGGGGAGCACCTTCAGCCTGATCCTGCCCCTGGACAAGGCTTACAGCAGCGACAAGGGCTCTGCGAGCGCCGCCGCCGAACCGCACCGTGAGGAAGGAGGCCGGCAGGGTGATGACGGAACCATACTTCCTGGTGGTGGATGATGAGCAGGAGGTTTGCAATTTCTTTACCTATCTGCTGAAAAAAAAGGGATACGGGGTGCTTGCTGCAAACAGCGGCCGCGAGGCTCTGGAGCGTCTTCAGGAGCGCCGCTTCAACGTGGCCCTTGTCGATCTGAAGCTGCCCGATCTCAACGGCATCGAGGTTCTCCGTGAAATCAAGAGAGTGCAGCCCGCCTGCGAGGTGATCATCATCACCGGCTATTCCACGGTGAAGTCGGCGGTGGAGGCGATCCAGTCCGGCGCCTTCGATTACGTGGAGAAGCCCTTCGGCGACATCAGCGAGATGGAGCGGCTGCTGGAAAGGGCCCTGGATGTGCGCGCCGAGATGGAACGCCTCTCCCTTTCCCACAAGGAGCTCGGTTTTGTCGTGGGTAAAGATAAAAAAATGCTCAGCCTCATTTCGGCCTCACAGAAGATAGCGAAAAAGAATATTACGGTGCTGATCCAGGGAGAGACGGGGACGGGGAAGGAGATCCTGGCCCGCTATATCCACTCCGTCAGCCACCGCAGCGAACGCCCCTTCATAGCCTTCAATTGCGGGGCCTTTACCGAGACGCTGCTGGAATCCGAGCTTTTCGGCCATGAGAAGGGCGCCTTCACCGGGGCCACGGGCAGGAAAAAGGGCATTTTCGAGATGGCTCACAAGGGGACGCTTTTTCTTGATGAGATCGATTCGGCCAGTCCGGCCATTCAGATCAAACTGCTGCGCATCCTGGAGACGGGCGAGTTTTTGCGGGTGGGGGGCGAGGAGCTGTGCAAGGTGGATGTGCGCGTTATCGCCGCAACCAATGCCGATCTGGCTGCGCGGGTGGAGCAGAACAGGTTTCGTGAAGATCTTTTTTACAGGCTTGATGTGGCTTCGCTGTACATTCCGCCGCTGCGCGACCGGGCCGGGGATATCCCCCTTTTCATAAGCTATTTTCTGGAGAAGGAGACGGTGGAGAAGGGCGCTCCGCCGAAGAAGTTTTCAGCGGAGGCCGCGGAGCTGCTGCAGAAGCATGCCTGGCCGGGGAACATCAGGGAACTGGCCAATACCGTGGCCCAGGCGGTCCTGCTGAGCAAGGAGCAGCTTATCGAGCCCGATGACCTTCCGGTGCGGGTAAGGCCCGGCGGCAGGGAGGCGGGGCAGCAGGGCGCTCCTGCCGAAGCCGGGGCCGCCGCCGGTGATGAAGCCCTTTTTATGATGCATCCCCAGGGGGAGAAACTGCACCGCCTGCTGGGCCGCTTCGAGGATATGCTCACGGGCGGACTCGACCTGAAAGAGGGCTTTGATTTCGGCGGTTTCCAGGAAGATCTGAAACTGTGGCGGGACAGGGTTGCCGGCAGGCTTATAGAGCTGGCCCTGGAGATTACCTTTGGCAACCAGGTCAAAGCGGCGGAGCTGCTTGGAATAACGCCGCGGGCGCTGCGCTATCACCTGGAAAAGGCGCAGCAGGAGACCTAGGCCGCTTCCCGGATCAGAATTAAAATCAAAAAGGAACGCGAAGCGCGTTCCTTTTTTGCAGTAACGTACAGTTGAAGTCGTCTCAGTAGCGCTTGCGCATCATCTTTCCCATTTCCCGGAACGAGATGGAACGGTCGAATTGCAGCAGCCCGCGGCTGAAAATGCGTGCGCCCAGGTAGATGAAGAAAGCGATGCCCAGCAGCATGACCATGAAGGTGGAGGCCAGCTCCCACCAGGGCAGGGTGGTGGAGGCAATGCGCATGAGCATGGTCGTGGGGGTGAAGATGGGAATATAGCTGAAGACGCGCACCCACGCGGCATTGGGCGACATCAGGATGGAGACCGAGGCGAACATGGGGATCATGGGGATGAGCACGACCATGCCCTGGGTCTGGCTGCCCCCTTCGGCATCCTTCATCGTCGCCCCCATGGCGGCAAAGAGGGCGGCGAACATGAGGTAGCCGCCGATAAAGAAAAGGATGAGCGGGATCAGGCTTTCCGGGGCCATGCCCATTTCACCAAGGTTGATGAAGCGGCTGGCGGCGGCCAGGCCCACCGTCATCCAGATGGCTATCTGCAGCAGGCCGAGAAGGCCGAAGGCCAGGATCTTGCCCAGCAGCAGATCGATGGCCGTGACCGATGAGAGCAGGATCTCGACGATGCGGTTGCGCTTCTCCTTGAGCACCCCGTACATGAGCACCTGGCCCGAGATCATCACGGCGACGACCAGGACAATGCTGAAGAAAAAGGGAGCGATCATGGCCGCTATGGAGGCTTCCTCGCCGCTCACGCTGCGCACCTTAAGCGCCACCGGCGCGGTGGCCAAAGCTATTTCCTCGGCGGTAAGCCCCATCTTCTCCATGCGGTAGCGGGTCATTACCGCCCTGACCGCCTCCTCGATGAGCATGGTATTCATCTCTTTGGCATCGCGCACATGGTAATGGATGACTCCACCCTCCAGATTGTCCCTGCCAAGGTCCAGGTAGCCATTAAGCTCCCCTTTTTCAACCGCTTCAGAGAGCTGCTGCAGCTCGGAGCGCCGGCGCAGCATTACCTGCACCGGTGATCCGGCCAGGTGAGATTCCAGGTAGGGGAAAAATTCCCCTGTTTCATCAATGACCGCAATGTGCTGCTCTTCCCTGGCCACACTGGTGGAGGCAAAATAGCTGATCCCCGCCGCCAGGATCATGATCAGGGGCATCATCAGCGTGGTCACCAGGAAGACAGCGCTTTTCAGGTTTTTCAAGAATTCCCAGCGGAAGACCCGGGACACATTAAGCCACTTCATTGTCCCCTCCCCTTTCGCGCACTGTCTCGATGAAGATCTCATGCAGTGGCGGCTTTTCCACGGTGATGGCCCGGATCTTCAGCTTTGCTCCCAGCTCCCGCAGCAGGCTGTTGATCCCGGCGCTGCCGCTGTATCGAGCCACTGCCAGCCCCGGCTGCTCCTTCACCAGGCGCAGCCCCGGCACCATGTTCAGCGAAGCGCCGCCGGCGGCGGGATCATAGTGCAGCTCCACGATGTACTCTTTGTAATCCTCCTTGATCTTCTGCAGATTTCCCGAAAGGACCTCGCGGCCATGGTTGATGAGGAAGATGGAGTCGCACAGTTCCTCCACCATGTTCATCTGGTGGGCCGAGAGCAGCACCGTGGTTCCGCCGGCCTGCAGCTCGCGGATGATCTCCTTGAAAAAATCCTGGTTCACCGGATCCAGGCCCGAGAAGGGCTCGTCAAATAAAACGAGGGGCGGCCGGTGCAGGATGGAAGCCACGAACTGCACCTTCTGCTGCATCCCCTTGGAGAGTTTTTCGAGCTTTTGGCCGGCATAGTCGGCCAGGTCCAGGCGCTCCAGCCATTGCTGCGCCTCCCGCCGCGCCTCGCCGGCCGGTTTGCCCTTCAGACCGGCCAGGTAGACCAGGTTGTCGGCGACCTTTACATCCTCGTACAGGCCGCGATCCTCGGGCAGGTAGCCGATCCTGCTCTTGTCGAGATGCTGGTAATGCCCGTTGAAGCGGAAGCTGATCTCGCCGCCATCGGGGGCCAGAATACCCATGATCATGCGGATGGCCGTGGTTTTGCCGGCCCCGTTCGGGCCGAGCAGCCCCAGGATCTCTCCCCGGGCCGCACCGAAGCTGATTCCGTCAACGGCCTTTTTGGCGCCGAAACTCTTGCTCAAATCCTTTACATCCAGAATCAGATCCATGCTTTTGGAAACCTCCCTTCCTGAATTCATATTCTTTTCCAGGCCTTGCTTTCCTTCAATATTCGGCCTTTATACGCGTACCTGTTTATTTTCCCGGAGGCCGCCCTGCTCCCGCATGGAGAGGGCGTGCAGGAGGGCCGCCCCGGAGAAGGCCAGGGCAAAGGCGATGGGCCAGACCCAGGCCAGGGCAAAGCGCAGCAGGAAGAGTCCGCACAGCCAGGGCCCCAGGGATTGCCCCGCTCCGGCAATGGAGTTGTACAGGGCATAAAAGCGGCTGCGGTGGGAGGCCGGGGCATGCTCGGCCAGAAAGACATTGAGGTTTACCGCATTCAGGATTTCGCCTGCTGTCCAGACCAGGGTGGAGAGCAAAAAAAGAGGCATGGCCCTGCTGAAAAGGATCATGCCGAAACCGCAGGCGAAAAGAAGGCCGGCCAGGCTCAGGTTGGAGATGCTTCGCAGCCGCGAGGTGACTGCCGAAAGAAGAGGGGTCAGCAGGATCACGGTGATTCCGTTGGCGCTCATGAGGTAGCCGTAATATGCGGCTCCCCTTGACCGGAACAGGTCGGTCAGCAAAAGCGGCAGTGAAAAGGAGGCCTGGCTGTAGACAAGGCTGTACAGGATACCGGCGGCGGCGCAGCCGGCGAGATAGGGGTCTTTAAAGAAGAGCCGGGCCGTTCCCGCATTGAAGGGCCGCTCATGCGTTGGAACCGATCCCGGTTCGTGAGGGGAGGAAAGGGTCTCCCCGACCAGAATGGCGATGAGGGTCATGGGGATCAATATGGCCAGCGCATTGCTCCAGAAAAGCAGGTGGTAGTGGCGCTGGTACAGGAAGCCCGCTGCCAGCAGCCCCAGGGAGAAGCCCAGGTTGCCCCCGATGTAGTAA
>JAPXLS010000053.1:0-12468 GCA_033809435.1 Bacillota bacterium | reverse complement strand
AAAATACTTCTGACCGTCATTGCTTTCCGGGAGGTGAACTGTTATGAACAAGGAACAGTTCCTGCTCCTGTGCCGGACCGATCCGGAAGAAGTATTTAAAATAATTGCCACCATGGGTGAAACCATTGAGAGAACCGGCGGTGCTCCCTCCGGTACGGTGTAGCTGAATGAAAATTTCACCGAGCGTCCCACGCCCAGGTTGCCGATGGTGTTGCACCAGAACTTGCCGAAAAGCGGCGCAGTCACCTTGACTCCGCCCAGGGGAACAGTGCCGCTGTTGGTGATGCCGAAGCGGAAAGTGATCATCTCGCCGGGCCGCGCCTTTTCGGGGCCGGTGAGCTCCATGCCGATCTCAGGCTTGGTCACATCGAGGATCTCGATGCGGTAGCTGTCGCCGGCAGACACCTCCACCGACCCGTAGCTGCCCTGGACCGCCGTACCCATTTCCACCGTTCCGGCAAGCCCCTCGGGTATAAAGGAGCCCATGCTGAAATTGGACATCCCGCCTGCGGGAAGGTCGCCGATGGTGTAGCGCCAGCCCTCACCGAGCAGGGGATCGCTTACGGTGACTCCGCTCAGGGGGACATTGCCCGTATTGATGACGATAAACTGATATTCAACAGCCTCCCCCACCTCGGCCTGAAGGGGCCCGCTTTTCTCGATAGTCAGCGAGGGTTGGGCCACTTCGAAGGTCATGGCGCTTTGCGCCTCCACCACTGTTGAGCCGAACATGGAGGTGGCGGTGATTTCTGTCTCCAGGGTGGTTTCGCTGCATGGGGGAGCGGTAAGTTCAGCACTGAACAGTTCCCGCTGCCCCGGGGCAAGGTTGTCAAGGCGGTGGCTCCACCCGGGATCAAACTGCGACGCTTTGATTTCAATATCGCTCAACATTGCCGTTCCGCTGTTGAGCACCGCGAAATTGATGGCTACAGCTTCACCGGCGGAGATAAGTTCGGGACCGCTGCTTTCCAGCTGCAGGGCGGGTTCGGGTGCAGCGTCGGGAGCGGCTTCTTCAGCGGCGGGATAACCGGTTGCCGCTTCGCCGGCAGCAGGGAAAGCCATGGACGGCAAAACAACAGGTTCAATCTCCTGGAGCTCGTCTATGCCAGTGCCGCTGTAGGCGACCCTGGCCACCTCGGCGATGGTGGTCTCGCCTTTTTCAATACGGCTCAGCCCCTCCTGCAGCAGGGGGACCATGCCCATCTCCAGGGATTTATCAAAGAGTTCGTCCGCGGAAGCCCTCTCCAGGATAAGACGGATCATCTCCCGGTTCATGGGCATCATCTCATGAATGGCGAAACGCCCGCGGTAGCCAGTTTCGTTGCAATGGCGGCAGCCCTTGCCATGCAGCAATGTGGATGGGGCCTCCTTGCCGAAGGCATTGCGAAAGATGGCCTGCTCCCGGGCGGGCAGCCGGTATTCTTCCCTGCATTGATCGCAGATCCGGCGCACGAGACGCTGGGCCACCACGCCCACAAGCGAAGAAGTGATCAGGTAGCTGTCCACGCCCATGTCCAGAAGGCGGGTAATGGTGGAGCAGGCGTCGTTCGTGTGCAGCGTGCTCAGCACCAGGTGCCCGGTAAGGGCGGCCCTGGTGGCCATTTCCGCCGTTTCCAGATCGCGAATCTCGCCGATCATGATCACATTGGGATCCTGCCGCAGAATGCTGCGCAGGGCATTGGCAAAGGTGAGGTTGATCCGGGGGTTGACCTGGACCTGGTTGATACCGTCTAGACGGTACTCGACAGGATCCTCCACGGTGATAATATTCTCCTCGGCCCGGTTGAGATAATTCAGGGCCGAATAAAGGGTCGTGGTCTTGCCGCTGCCCGTGGGCCCCGTGACCAGGATCATGCCCGTATGGCTGAGCAGGAAATTATGGAATGTCTGATAATTCTTTTCGGAAAAGCCGAGCTTGTCCAGGGGCAGGATAACCCTTTCCCGGTCCAGTATGCGGATAACCACCTTCTCGCCGTGGATGGTGGGCATGGTTGAAACGCGCATGTTCACATCTCTTAACCCCACCTGGATGGTGATCCGGCCGTCCTGCGGCATCCTCCGCTCGGCTATGTCCAGGTTGGCCATGATCTTGATTCGCGAAACCAGAAGGGGCTGGGTATCTTTTGGCGGCGTCATCAGATCATGCAGGATCCCGTCGATGCGCATGCGCACGCGCACACCCTTGTCCAGCGGTTCAATGTGAATATCACTGGCCCCTTCACCCACCGCCTGGTGGATGAGGGAATTGACCACCCGGACAATGGGCGCTTCCTCAACAAGGGCCCTCAGCTGGGCAACCTCGTCGTCTGCATGCTCTTTTGTCTCGATGTCCTCGGCAAGGGTCTCGGCCAGGCTAAAAAGCTGTTCGATGGTCTGGGTGATGGAGCTCTCGGAGGCAAGCACCGGCTCCGCTTTCAGGCCTGTGAGCATTTCCACATCATCAATGGCGATGATGTTCATGGGATCGGCCATGGCCAGCTTCAGCACATTTCCCTGTTTCTCAATGGGAATGACCAGGTGGCGCTTGGCCAGGTACAGCGGAATGGAGGTGGCTACTTCAGGATTGATGTTATAGTTGTAGAGGTTGACCTGGGCAATACCCAGCTGTTTTTCCAGTATTTCGACCAGTTCTTCTTCGGTGATCAAGCGCCTCTCGATCAATATCTGACCGATTCTTTTGTGACTGGAAACCTGTTCCGTCATCGATTCCTGGAGCTGCTGCTCCGTAATCACGCCGGCATCGACGAGGACATCACCCAAACGCTTTCTGGCAAAACTCCCCATAGCTATTCCCTCCCGGCGAAAATGGTAAAAGAGCTTTATTTTATCTTATTATCCATGAAATGCTTGAATTTGTCAACCTTCGCCGACGATTTTGTTTATTCTAAAATTAGCAATGCTTCACTGTACCAAAAATTCCAGAAACTGCCTCTGGAATTCACATGTACGGCAGCCCAGCCGCCCTAGTATAATTACCTTAGGCCTGCAACTTTGCGTCCCCGCTTTTCAGCGAGTTTGCCTTTATCAGCATGATTAAAACGGTAGCTTTTCATTTATTGTAACCTTCGACACAATACCAGTCAAGGGTTTTTTTACACCTTATTGTTATTTTCTGTTACCACCGCCCTATGCCAGGCATCCGATAAAAGCCCTATCCTGGGCATATCCTCAGTGGGGCATTGAAAAACGAAGCGCCTGCGCTCCCGCAGGGCCCCCGATGCTGCCGATGAGGTTCAGCGGCTTGACGGAAGATTCCAGGGCAAAGTCAGCCGAATCCCCCTCCCCCCTGATGGTGAAAAGCAAGACCCCGCCCTCGGCGGAAAATGTCAGTTCGGTAATGACCCCTTCAGAAAGGATCTGGGTGCCGTCGGAATCGAGGAGTATCACTTCCCCGCCTCCGGCATCAAAATAAATATAGCTGCAATCATCCGTCGATGCAGCATCCGGATCCCAGTCCGCTTCCAACAGCTCTACATTGCCGGCAAACCTCAGCTTGCGGTTGATCTTTTCCGCCGCCAGGCGCACCGGACCGTGCAGTTCCACCTGGCCGGCTCCGGAAAAGTAGAGCTTCTGTCCAAAGAGCAGAAATGAGTACACCCCGGCCAGAATCAGGACCAGAATGGCGGCAACAATAAGCGTCTCAATGAGGGTGACGCCCCTTTCATCGCGAGGCATCATCATCCTTCTTTCTCATCGGGCTCAAAGTATGTGTATGTAACCACGCTGCCCATGGGCCCGCCATAGGTTCTTTTTACTGTAACCAGGAACCCGGAAACGGGTTCTCCAAAAATTACAATGGTATGCTCATTCCTGGTAACCTCCACATCCTCGTACCCGTCACCATGGGGATCAAAATCGGGGTCGAATATGGCGCTCTCCATCTCCTCCTGGGCCTGGTGCAGGGTCTCGCTCTTTTTGCCCGAGGCGATCATGACCCGGTACCCCTGCAGAAGCATGCCGCTTACGGCCAGGACAACGATAAGCAGGATGACCGAGGCGATCAATACCTCGATGAGAGTGGAACCCTCTTCTCGTTTCAGACAGCGCATATTCCCAGCCTCCCCGGGCTAATCGGACCAGTAGCCCCTTTCATATTTGGTACTCGAACCGGGGCCAGACCCGGAGCCATCACCCGAACCGTCTCCCGAACCGGAACCGTCCCCGGGATCTGTCCCGAAATCAAAACCAAGCTCGGGCACCTCCTGCCAGAGGTTTTCCGCCCTGCTGTCATAGGTGATTTTCGAATCCCCCACGGCAGTAAATGAATCGCAGACTATGGCTCCCAGGAGTTTACCGCTCCCTGTAACCTCCACCCGGGCATTGGGAGCATACACAACCTGCACAATGCTGCCGCTGTCGCCTGAAATTTCTACCTTGCTTCCCAAGGTGATAATAGTGCCCACTATCCCGGCCGAACCGCCTATTTTCAAGCTGGCCTGTAAAGCAAAAAAATGAGCAGGGAGCTGCAGGTACTCGGAAAACTTAAGATTGCTGTTCGTGCCCTTGAAATATATGACCAGGGCACCCGGTTCTTTTCCATGGTTAAAATAGGCGCTGCTGTTAAAATAATTATCGACATAAAGAATCAAACGTCCGCTACCGCTTCTGTTAATTGTGATCTTTCCGCTGCCGTCAACTGTAAATCTTCTCACCCTTACCTTCAGATCGCCGCTGCCAACATTGAAAGCCAATTCACAACTGCCGCCAATATGAATCTCGTTGTATTCGCCGGGCTGATCAATTACAAGACCCTTTCTGCTGCCTGTTTCCTGGATATTGCTCCGCTTGGGCAGATCTTCTGGAAATTCGGGAAATATGGGCGCAGGATATACGCGTTTTTGCTCCAGGCA
Organism: Bacillota bacterium; assembly: GCA_033809435.1. Classification (GTDB taxonomy): domain Bacteria; phylum Bacillota; class Dethiobacteria; order DTU022; family DTU022; genus JAAZIN01. Next base: position 7,618 of record JAPXLS010000053.1, on the reverse strand, counting down.
ACCAAGAGCCTTATAGTTTCCCGGAGGATGTTCAGCATTTACAACCACACCCGGATCACCGCCCTCACCTATGTACAGGTTGTTAACCGCGGTGCTCCAGGCAAGATCCACCGCCCCCGGGCTGGTGGAGTTGGTTCCGGCATTTCCATCAATCTTGGCTGATCCAGTCAATTTGATGGTGCTGTCCGAAAAAACCGCCATGTCAAAAATGGGGAAATAGCCCTGGGAACCGCCTTCCTCTCCGCCAGCTTCCTCGCCCGGATGACATAACAGTGAAAGCGTGACTGTCTCGGAGTATTTCGAGTCACTTCCCGGGCAGCCGGTGGATTTGATGAGGATGTTCCCATCCGCCTCCTGAACAACCTCCACGCTAAAACTGCCATCGCCCAGATCTAGATCAACGACCCCCAGATAATCCTCAATTTTTCCCCCGCTGTTCAGTTTATCCAGCAGTACCTCTGCCACCGTTTCAGCGCCGCTGCGGGCCAGATAAAAAGCTTCATTGTTTCTCTGCTGGCGGACCGCCTGTCCCTGGTCGCTGAGGGCGATAGTGCTCAGGGTAACACCAAGAACAATCAGGGCGGCAGCCGCCACCACCACGATAATCAATACTGAACCCCGCTGATTTCCGACAAACATTTTTCAGAAACACCGCCTTTCTCAGCATTCCAGGGAACAGCGTCATGAAACAACTTTTACCCTGAACCGTAATGCCTGTCCAGGGTTGCCCCGGCCGGATAAAGCAAACTGCTCTACCTGGCTAAAGTATAGCAATATTCTGCCTTGGATGTCAATCACATAATTTACCGCCCCTTGCCGCGGGCGACACAATTTGCCTTACAGTGTAGAACTACGGAAGGAAAGTTCATTTTTGGCTTTGCTTGGAGACCTATGAGGAGCGCTGCAAACGCTTCAGCACATAGCGCTCCAGCTTGCGCATGAGGCGGGTCCAGATAAATTCCTTGTCGGTGATGGGGGTGACCAGGATGGTGTAGAGCCCCAGGCGGTTGCCGCCCAGCACATCGGTAAAGATCTGGTCGCCGATGACCGCCGTCTCCTGCGGCGTCAGCTCCATCATCTGCAGCGCCTTGCGAAAGGCGCGGCGGCGCGGCTTGATGGCATACCAGATGGCCGGTATATCCAGGTCCAGGGCCAGCTGCCCCCCCCGTTCACGGCTGTTGTTGGAAACGATGCAGAGGCGGAAACCCTTTTCCTTGAGCCGCGCCAGCCATGAGGCCAGCCTGGGGTAGACGGAGCGATCATTCCAGGGCACCAGGGTATTGTCCATATCGGCGATGATCCCCCGGATGCCCAGAGCGTGCAGCTCGGCGGTATTCAGCTCATAGATGGAGTCCAGATGCTGCTGTGGATAAAGAAGATCCATAAATGTTGATATCACCCTAACAACCCTCCGGGGGCAATCCAGGGGTTAACCCGGCGCACTTCCGCTTTTCGCCGGATCCCGCCTGCTTTTTTCGGCGCCTGCCCGAACCGCTATTACACTTTATCATATCGCCGGGATTTGCGAAAGTTCTACAAAAGAAGCGCTTCAGCTATTCATTAATTTATTTAGAACCCCTTCATCTTATCCCTCGAATCGGTTATGATTGATCAAAAAGAGACGTGAGGATAATTCCCAATCGCGTGAACAGAACAAACATTCAGCGGGATATCAAATCCGAGTCTGAGGACTGCCGGAGCAAATTGTACGCCTTCCTATCCAAAGTCACGGGCGCGGCAGAGATGGCAGAACCCTGGAAGGCTGCTATTTTGATCTTCATGGTTTCCCTTTTCCCGCTGGTGACAGTGCCCGTGATAAGGACAGGCTATTCCCTGCCCAAGTATGCTGTGCTGGCCATTGCTGCAGCGGTTACCCTCTGCCAGATAATCTACGGCCGGCTCAGGGTTTGTTACCACCCGGCGCTTGTTCCCCTGGCTATCTTTGCAATCTGCGCCCTGATTTCGACCATCCTGGCGCCGGACCAGCTCAACGCCTGGTTCGGGCTCTACCGCTACACCGGTTTCTGCACCTATCTCTACTGCATGATTCTTTTTTTGCTGGCGGCAGAATACAACGAACCTGAAAGGATCATCGGATGGATGGTCGCTGCGGCGGCACTGGTTTCTTTCATCGCGCTGCTCCAGTATCTTGGGCTCAACTTTATCCCGCACCATACGCATAAGGCGCTTCATGCTTACGCCACCATCGGGAACCGCAACTTCGTGGGCACGTACACCGTATTCATCCTGCCGGCCGCGATTCTTTTCTACCTGCGCTGCCGGAAAATAATCTGGCTTGTATCAGCCGCACTGATCTACGCCGGTCTTCTGGTAACCCTGACCCGGGGCGCCTGGATCACCCTGCCCTTCCCCTTGCTGTTGATCCTTTTTCACTCTGTCAGGAAAAGGTGGTGCGGCAAATATATCTGGATCATCTGCGTTACCCTGCTGCTGGTTACGTGCCTGCTGGCACCGGTCCACGACTGGATGCTGATCAAAAGGGCGCTGAGCATTAAAGACCAAGTTGCCCTGGCTCTGGAATTGGAAAACGCTGCCGGCTCAAGTCGTTTCTACATCTGGAAAGAGTCGCTCAAACTGCTGCCGACCCACTGGGCTTTCGGCATCGGTCCCGACAGCCTGTCCATCCCGCTGGGGCCAAATATAAAGGCCGACAAGACGCATAACATCTACATCGAGATTGCCGTGACCATGGGGCTCTTCGCCTTCATATCCTGGCTGGCCTTTCTTTCATTCTTCCAGCGTCGCTGGAAGAACGAAACAGGCTTTCTTCTTTTTTTGATGGTGATGACCTACCTGATCCAGGGTCTCTTCAATATAGATGTTGTCGCCGTCATGCCGCTTTTCTGGATCACCCTGGGGCTCTCCCTGGCCAATATCAAAGCTAGTACAGCTGACCCCCGGCAACAGGGATCACCCTGCCTCCCACATTGATCTCCATGCCCTCGCCGGCCCGCGCCGCACGGATCAGCAGCAGCGAGGGTCGCTTGATCTCGAAGCCCTGCTCCAGGCGCAGATCGATCTCCTCCCCGCCGCAGTAGCGGTGCCTGACCAGGTATGCGGCCAGGCAGCCGGCGGCGCTGCCGGTGGCCGGATCTTCGGGGATGCCGTTGTAGTGATCGAACATCCGTGCATTCAGGTCATTCTCTCCATGGTACGTTTCCGGGCAGAAGACATAGAAAGACTTTGCTTCACGCTCTGCCACATAGGCCATGAAACGCTCTATGTTTACCCTGATCCTGCTCAGCACCTGCAGCTGTTTCAGCGGGACGATGATAAAGGGAAGTCCCGTGGAGACCGCCTGGACGGGAAAGCGGGTGTCAATATCCGCCACATCGATATCGAGAACCTCCGCCGGGCCGTCGGGATCGAGGATCTCGCCGAAAACAGGCTGCTGCTGCCGCATGAACAGCTGCTGCGGTTCACCGCCGCTGTAGGTGAGCTGCACCGGAATCTGACCCACGGGCAGGTTGAGGATAATCTGCGGCGCCTCTTTTTTCAGGATCTCGCGCTGGATGATATAGGCCGTTCCCAGGGTGGGATGGCCGGCAAAGGGCAGCTCCTCGTCGAGGGAGAAGATACGCACGCTGTACCCTTCGCTCACCGAGCCCCCGGGCAGGATAAAGGTGGTCTCGGAAAAATTCGTTTCCCGGGCAATAAGCTGCATCTCCTCACCGGTGAAGGCGCTGCCGTCGGTAAAAACCGCCAGCTGGTTGCCGGCATATTTCTGCTCCGCAAAGACATCGACGATAAAATATTTCCTTCTTTCCAAGGATATCCCCTCCATCTTGGATTGTCGGAGGGGCGCCCCGGGAAGAGCCCGCCGCCATCCTGGACTCGGCAAAGGAGCCCGGGTACACCCCTGCAATGCGATCATATTAGAAACTGCTGGAAATAACAAGATGGCTGCACTGTGCTCCCAGGTCCCTATTCCAGGGCGACAGCAGCAGGTATTGGCGAATATGTACACTATGGCGGACAGCATGTCCGGTTGTTGTCCGGTATAGCAGACAACCCTCTGGCCGCTACAGGCCCCAGCCCCTAAAAAAAACCCCCTTATTGCGCAATATGGCGCCCTGTACCGCCTTGGTACGGCTGTTGCAATGGATCCCCCCGGGGCTGCAGCAAGAAAGGCACCCTTATCTGTTTCATTGCAAAACCGGGAAAGGAGGTTGGTACATGGATTTTCAGCTCAATGAGGGGCAGCAGTTGATCCGGCAGATGGTCCGGGAATTCGCCGAAAAAGAACTGGCCCCGGTGGCGGCGGAGCTGGACCGGGAGGAGCGGTTTCCGGCGGAGATCATCGAAAAGATGGCCCGTCTCGATCTTTTCGCCCTCCCCTTCAGCGAGGAATACGGAGGCACAGGCGACGGCTACCTGGCCTACGCCATTGCCGTGGAGGAAATCTCCCGCGCCTGCGCCTCCACGGGGATCACCTACGCGGCCCACTGCTCCATCGGCACGGGCCCCATCTACCTTTTCGGCTCGGAGGAGCAGAAGAAACGCTGGGTAACGCCCTGCGCCCGGGGCGAGATGCTGGCCGCCTTCGGCCTGACGGAGCCCGAAGCCGGTTCCGATGCCGGCGGCACCCGCACCACGGCGGTGCTCGAGGGCGACGAGTGGGTCATAAACGGCACCAAGTGTTTCATCACCAGCGCCAACAAGGCCGGGGTGGCGGTGATCACCGCCGTCACCGAGCCGGGCCAGGGCACGCGGGGCATCAGCTCCTTCATCGTTCCCACGGACACGCCGGGATACAAGGCGGCCCCGCCGTACAAAAAGCTGGGCCTGCGGGCCTCGGACACCGCCGAGATTGCCCTGGACAATGTGCGCGTGCCCCGGGAAAACCTGCTGGGCAATCGCGGCGAGGGGTTCAAGCAGTTCATGGTGGCGCTGGACGGCGGCCGGATCAGTATCGGCGCCCTCTCCGTGGGCATAGCCCAGGCCTGCCTGGATGCCTCCCTGGCTTACGCCAGGGAACGGCGCCAGTTCGGACGGACCCTTTCCGAATTCCAGGCCATCCAGTTCAAACTGGCGGACATGGCCACGCAGGTGGAGCTTTCCCGCCTGGCCGTGTACAGGGCGGCCTGGCTGAAGGACAGGGGCCTGCCCTACACGCGGGAGTCGGCGATGGCCAAGCTTTTCGCCTCGGAGACATCGGTGCGGGCGGCGCTGGAAGCGGTGCAGATTTACGGGGGCTACGGCTACACGGCCGACTATCCGGTGGAGCGCTACCTGAGGGACGCCAAGCTCATGGAGATCGGCGAAGGCACCTCGGAGATCCAGCGGCTGGTTATTGCCCGGGAGCTGATCCGGGCCTAGGCCGGTTGGATGTCAGGGGCGGGAGTGCGAAAGGCGGAGGATGTGAATGAGTTGCGCCTGCCCGCTGTTGCGGCTTCCAACGATCACCAATCCGCGGGACGGAGCGGGCCGGGATGTCGCGGAACAACAAATCTATCAGGAGAACCGTCCCCCTGATAGATCAAAGGAGGAGGATGAAATTGGCTAAAAGAGTAGGTATTGTCGGAGCGGCGGTCACGCCCTTCAAGGCAAAATGGTATGAGAAGACCTACTACGAACTTTCGCAGATGGCCACCGCAGAGGCGCTGGCCGATGCGGAGATGGCGCCGGAGGAGGTGGATGCGGCCTTTTACGCCATCTACAATGATATTTTTCAGCGCACCTGCATCCCCGAGCACCCCCTGCAGGGGATCATCGGGCTGCAGAACAAGTTCGGGATGCGCATAAGCAACGGCGGGGCCACCGGCGCCTACACCATGTCTGCGGCGCATGCCTATCTCGCCGCCGGACGTTTCAAGACCGCCCTGGTCCTGGGCGTGGAGAAGGCCACGGACTGCTTTGACTTCATGAGCATGTCCGCCACCCCCGAGGTAATCAAGACCATCGGCTGGTCCGGCGACAGCTTCTACGAGCAGAAGCTGGGCTGGACCGCTTCGGACAGCTATGCCGAGGTGGTCCTGGCCTACATGGACGAGCATCCGGATGATCTGAAACCGGAGGTAACAGCGAAGATCTCGTCGCTTTTGAGCGAACAGGCCCGCACGAATGACTATGCGCAGCGCCAGTTCGACCAGGTTACCCCGGAGGAGGTGCTCAATTCGCGCACCGTGGTCTACCCCTTCAAGGAGCTGGAGATCTGCGTGTACACCGAGGGGGCGGCGGCGCTGGTGCTGGCCGAGGAAGAAACGGCCAAGGCCATCTCGCGCCGCACCGGGCAGCCGGTGGTCTGGATCACCGGCGTGGGTGAAGCCAACGAGCATTCCTTTGCCGGAAAGAACCACAAGATCATGAGCCGGATCATTTCGCACCACCTGGCGGCAAAACGCGCTTACGAGATGGCCGGCATCACCGACCCCGTCAAGGCCGTCGATGTCGTCGAGGTGCACGACGCCTTTGTGCACCAGCTGGAGATCACCATGGCCGAGATGGGCTTTGTGCCCCGCGGCCGCGCCGACAACCTCATCGAGGAGGGGCTGATCCTGCCCGGCGGAGAGTTTCTGCTCAACCCATGCGGCGGGCTCATCTATTCCGGCCACGCCGTGGGCGCCAGCAATATCATGTCGGCCTGGTCGGCCCGCAACGAGCTGATCAAGCGCAAGCTCAAGACGGGGCTGGTGCACGGCACCGGCAGCACCGTGGCCCAGTACGGCGCGGTGGTCATTCTCGAATGCGAGTAGTCACAGATTTCCAAATAACCGGAGGTGAGATTCAATGACTCAAAAGGTAATTCCGCTGGAGGCGATTCCCGACGAGGGGGGCTTTTCAGTTTCCATCGAAGGCAAGGATTACCTGGTGATGAACGATGCCATGTTTACATTCTACCAGCGCTCCATGGGGGAATTCAGCGAATTCTTCCTGGCGCTGCGGGATCATAAAAAAATTCTCGGCTGCCGCTGCACCCGCTGCGGCATTGTGCGGGTGCCGCCCTTTGCAGTACGCTGCCCCGAATGCAACTTTGCCCCCACGGAGATAGTGGAGATGGAGGACACCGGCGCCATGATCTCCACCCCTCCCATCACCTACTTTGCCAATTCGCTCTTCCAGAAGCAGGTCCCCTTTGGCCGGGGCCGCATCCTGCTCAAGGGCGCGGACACCGCGCTGAGCATAAACTGCTACACCACCAGGGGCATCCTGGTGCCCGGCCTGATCAACAAGGGCACGGAGATGAAGGTGGTCTTCCAGGATGAGCGCATCGGAGACATTACCGACATCTTCTGCGTCCCCGCCGCAGAGCTCACGGCGGAGCAGTTGGCCAGGAAAGGGCTGCTTTACTCGGAAATCGACTGGGAGAGGGCCGTTGAACCGGAACTGCCCGCGGTAACAGATGAAAACAGGGCCCGTTTTGACGGCAACATGAACAAGCTGGAATCACTGGTGGCCGAGCTGAACGGCTGCGCCAGGGCCCGCCAGGATATTGCGGAATGGTTCAGGGTAATCCAGGTCAAGTCGACTGGCGGCAATTTCGTCATGGAGATCGATGACGGGAAGCTTTCCGTCAAGGCGGGCGAGGCGCCCAAGTCCGACTTCACCATGGTCTGCCCCGATCTGGAGGTGCTCCTGGACGGGCTGGGCTACCGCG
>JAPXLS010000052.1:913-12481 GCA_033809435.1 Bacillota bacterium | reverse complement strand
AGGCTGCGGCGGCAGAAAAGGTGATAGACGTACTGGAACAGCGCTTTCCGGGCTTGCGGGGGCAGGTGGAGGCGGTAGATGTGGCCACGCCGCTGACCACGGAGCGCATCACCGGCAATTACCATGGCTTGCAGGCCTGGGGAGCGCCCAGCGGTTTACTGAGAGTGATGAAGGGGGGCCTGAGCCGAACGCTGCCCGGCCTGCAGAATTTCTACATGGCCGGGCACTGGGCTGAAGCCATGATCGGTATCTCCACCGCGGCACTCTCGGGGCGCAGGCTGATCCGGAGCCTTTGCCGGGAAAGCCGCCGGCCCTTTAAAACCCTGCTGTAAATAGGACAGCCGGCGCTGCGAAAAGGTTTTCGGGATGTGAATACCGATAATGTGGGCCGCAAAACGGACCATGCAATCTCCCGGGTAATCCACAAATCCGGCCCGGCCCGGAAACCGGGCCTTTAAAGGGGAGCACAATAATCGCCGGGACGTCAAAACAGCAGAAAAAATGAAGGGGTAAAAATGGACAAGTTCATCGATACAGGCATAGCAAATTTTGGATTGAGATTTGCAGAAGAAAAAGACATTCCGCTCATCCTGCGTTTCATTAAGGAACTGGCAGAATATGAGGAGCTGCTGCATGAAGTGGTAGCCACGGAAGAGGTGCTGAGAGAATCGCTGTTCCGCCGAAAAGCGGCAGAGGTAATTATCGCGGAGCACGGGGGGAGCCCGTGGACTTTGCCCTTTTCTTTCACAACCCATGGATGAATGGACTGTCTTCAGGGTGCACGATCAAGCCCTCATAGATCTGGCCCATAAATTTGACAACCCGACCTGAGGGCTGCGCTGCCTTACCCATCATCACCAACCGAAATAGGCCAAACCCGAAAGAATGGGAAGATTGACAGCGGCACATGAGGTTGGAAAATCAAGGCCCTGAAGTTTTCCCCTCAGGGCTTTGATTGGCCTGGTGCCGAAGGTGGGAATCGAACCCACATGGGCTTGCGCCCGCACGATTTTGAGTCGTGTGCGTCTGCCTGTTCCGCCACTTCGGCATGATCCCGCGCAATCAATATTAGCATAAATGCCGGGTTGACGCAAGGAATCCAATTGCGGCCAGGGCCTGCCTTTGGAATCGATCGCCCATTTCGATGGAAGTCAATTGGCTTTAACACTTACCGGCCCGGCGCATATAATAACAAGGCCTTCACCGGAAAATGCAGAAATAAAGGGGGGCGGCAGATATGGGTGCCAGGCGTACAGCTATATTTTTGAGAAAAAGCGGCGGAATAGTCCTGGCAGCGGGAGGGGCTGTTCTGGTGATCAGGATACTTCCCCTTTACCTGTGGCCCCTTTTGTTGGGCCTGCTGTTCATCTGGGGCGGCTGGCAGCTTTACATATACGATCGTTATTACCGGTAGCGGAAGAGAACAGATCAATAAAGGAGGGAACTTGCAGTGCGCTTTTACGTAATCAAGGTACCCCTTGTTTTCAAAGGTATCGTCAGAGGTATCCTGGGGCTGTTTGTAAAAAGTTAGCTTTTATCCCCGGGTTCGTTTTTATTCCCGGCACAGGGCAGGCCGGGATAATTTTTTGATAAGCGCAAAAGGTAGAACATTAGCAGCAAGTTAAAGATTTCACAAAGCAGGGAATATTATTTCACTCGAGAAAATATTAACAGGTAAAAGTATTCTTTTATCTAATTTCATGATTAAGGGGTGAAGCGCTTAATGGGTGAGTTGATCAAGGGAGGAGCTTTTTTACTGGGCCCTGTTGACGAGAACACAGTGTTTACACCTGAAGAATTTGACGAAATTCACCTGATGATTAAAAACACAGTCCTGGATTTTGTAGAGAATGAGGTTATTCCAAAAGCGGATGAGATCGAGGAGAAAAAAGAAGGAGTGACCATCGGTCTTCTCCGTAAAGCCGGTGAAATCGGCCTGCTCAGCAGCGATATTCCCGAGGAGTTCGGCGGCGAAGAAGGGGACAAGATCACCACGATGATCATCACCGAATGTGTCTCCGGGGCAGGTTCTTTTGCCACTGCTTTCGGAGCGCATACCGGTATCGGGACCCTGCCCATCGTATTCTTCGGCACTGAAGAGCAGAAGAAAAAGTATCTGCCGAAGCTGGCCACAGGTGAGCTCATCGCTGCTTATGCCTTAACCGAGCCGGAAGCGGGTTCCGATGCGATGAACAGTAAAACCATCGCCACTCTCTCCGAGGACGGTAAATACTATACCCTGACCGGGGAGAAGACATTTATTACGAACGCTGCCTGGGCGGATGTGATCATTACTTACGCCAAGATTGACGGCGAAAAATTCACCGCTTTCATCGTTGACGGAGACGCGGAAGGGGTCACCCTGGGTGCGGAAGAGAAGAAGATGGGAATCCATGGATCATCAACGCGCAGTGTGATCCTGGAAAATGTGAAGGTGCCTGTTGAAAACATGCTCTGGAAGGAAGGCAAGGGGCATCAGGTCGCCTTCAATATCCTCAATATCGGCCGCTTCAAGCTTGGCGCCGGCTGTGTCGGCGGCTGCAAAAGAGGCGTTGAGGCGGCGGCTGAATATGCTCTGGAGCGGATCCAGTTCAAGCAGCCCATTGCCAATTTCAACCTGACCAAGTACAAGATCGCCCAGATGGCCATGCTCATCTACACTACTGAGAGCCTGGTCTACCGTCTTGGCGGCATGATCGACAAGAAATTGGAAGAGGTCATGGAAGCAGGCGGGGACGGAGCCAGCATCGTGGGAGCAATTCAGGAATATGCCATTGAGTGTTCCATCTCCAAGGTTTACTGCTCCGAGGCCCTGGATTATGTAGTGGATGAGGCAGTGCAAATTTACGGCGGCTACGGTTACTGCGAGGAGTACCCTGTTGAGCGGGCTTACCGTGACAGCCGCATCAACCGCATTTTCGAGGGAACCAACGAAGTGAACAGAATGCTGGTTCCGGGCACATTGATCCGGAAGGCCCTGAAAGGCGAGGTGCCCTTCATGGATGCGGTCTTCGGACTGGGTGAAGAGCTGAAGAAGCTCAGGGAAGCGGAGGAGCCCGCTGAAAGCCTGGCCCGGGAAGAATTCATTTTGAACAAGATGAAAAAGCTTTTCCTCATGGCCGCCGGCAATGCCGCCCAGAAATTCAGCGAGGCCCTGACCGATGAGCAGGAAATTCTGGTCCGGCTGGCGGATATGGCCATGGAGATATTTGCCGTTGAAAGCGCCCTGCTCCGGACCAAGAAAATTGTTGCGGACAAGGGTGAGGAGGGCGCCCGGCTCCCGCTGATCATGACCCAGATCCTGGTCAACGACATGGTTCCCAAACTTGAAAGCTGGGCCAAGGAAATTCTTGCGGGCACGCTGGAAGGCGATACCCTGGCCAAGACCTTGAACGGAATGAGCATCCTGACCAACTCCAGGCCCATCAACACCTATGTGCTGCGCCGTGAAATCGCCGATGCAATTTACGAAGGGAAGAGGTACTTCCTGGATAGACGTTAGAAATATAAAGAGTCGGAATCAGAAAGGGGCTGTCCCGTCAGGGGACAGCCCCTTTTTCCCGGAAAGTAAAACAATGCCCCGGTTTTTTACAATGCCCGCTTCACCCGGCCGGACTTGAGACAGCGGGTGCATACATTGATCCGCCGCGGGGTGCCGTCAACAAGCGCCCTGACCTTGTGAATGTTCGGACGCCATAGCCGTTTCGTCTTGATATGTGAATGGCTGATCTGGAATCCCCCATCTTTACTTTTGCCGCAAATCTGGCATATTTTGGCCATTTTGTATCCCATCCTCCTGCGCTTGAATGCTGATAATAAGTGCGCGCCTGCTTATTTTAGCATATTAACGCCCTGATCTCAATCAATTTAGAGGTTTCGGGTACCTTTTTAAAAAAATGGTAATATTTACATCTGGCAATGCAGGGCATTGTTTAAAAAATGAACAAAATAATATTTTTGAATGAAAACAATGCTAAGCATAATTGGCCGCGGGCATGCCAAACTAAGATTGCATCAAAAAGAAGGAGGTGAAAATAAATGCCGCGGAGACCGGGACGTATTCTGGTTCTGGAAGCAGCCGACGCTCTTGAAAGCTTCAAAATGGAAGTGGCCAACGAGCTGGGGATCGATTATACAGGCGATCTAGGTGCGCTTCCCGCCCGTACGCATGGCCACATTGGTGGAAACATGGTCCGGAAGATGATTCATTCGGCCCAAAACCAGATGGTCGGCAAGGGCAGTACCGATCCTACTCAGTTGTAGCACTCATTTCGGTTCATTACATCGGCGGGCTGCGGCCCGCCCTTTATTTTTTCAAAAAGAAAAAAGACCGCAGGTCTTGGATCAGCCTGCGGTAAATCACCGCTTTCGCGGCGGTTGGGAGAGGAGAAACCGGAGGAAGAGCTTTGGAGAAATATTGTTGCTTCATCTGTATTATGGCTTATGGACAATTATTTTATACATGACTGGAAAAAGCCAAAATGTTGATATTATGGATCCGGGCTGGCAAATAAAAGTAGTAAAATTGAAAAGAGGGGGAGTTGAGACAATTATTCTTTAATTTCAAGAAGGAACCGCAGCTGAGAATGCCGAATCTAATATCGTTCTCATATCTATAATCTTACAGAAAAATTAAAGGGGGGGCTCGATCAATGGAGAAAGCAATTTACCCCGGCAGCTTTGACCCTGTTACCAAGGGTCATTTGGACATTATCACCAGGACAAGCGCCATTGTAGATCATCTGATAGTTGCGATTCTGGAGAATCCGCGCAAACAGACAGTTTTTACGGTTAAGGAAAGAATGGAGATGCTGCAGCGCAGCACCGCTCAGTATCCCAATGTAGAGATCGACTTCTTTGGTGGGCTGCTTATCGACTACGTGGAAAAAAAGAATATCAATATAATTATCAAAGGTTTGAGGGCCATTTCGGACTTTGAGTTTGAATTTCAGATGGCGCTGGTCAATAAAAAGCTGAATCCCGCAGTGGAGACGCTGTTTATGGTTACCAGCAGCAAGTATTCCTATTTGAGCTCCAGCATTGTAAAAGAAATCGCCGGCTTCGGCGGAGAGATCAAGGACCTGGTGCCGCCGGCGGTATACAATAATATTGTCCAAAAATTTCGCGGTGTTTGAGCTGTCAACAGTAACGCAAATCTCTATCGCTTGCGCGACCTGTTTCATATCCGTTCCGGGGCCGGCAGTTCTGTTGCAGTCATCAACAATATTTCCAGCTTTTAAAAGGAGATTAATCTGTACAAAAGAATATACTTAGAAAATGGGAAGGGATGATTTTTTAAATGCCTTCATCAAGCAAGCCCGGTTTTTTGGTATTGACCTTCTTTATTCTTGCCATAGGATTGGTGGCGCTTTTTTATCCCCAATTGTTCTGGTGGATGCGCATAGGCCGGAAAGCCAAGGATATCCCTCCCATACCGGCCTATATCGCGGTGTTGCGGGTTGGCGGTGTGCTGACCTGCGCTGTGGCCCTGTACCTGTTGTACTATGCCTTCTACCTGATCTAGAAGCAGATGCAATAAAGGCAAAGGTGGTCCATGCTGAAGAACTCCAAGATCGGTTTAGCTTTGGGCGGCGGCCTGGCCCGCGGCCTGGCCCATATCGGCGTGCTCAATGTGCTGCGGGAGGCGGAAATAGAGATAGATTTCATTGCCGGAACCAGCATGGGCAGCCTTATTGCCGCTCTCTACGCCTGCGGTTTGAAATTGAAACTCATCGAGCGTCTGGCGCAGCGGATCTCCCGCCGCACCTGGATGGACTTTACATTCCCGCGCATGGGTTTGATTGCCGGCGAAAAACTGGAACAGCTTCTCTACATGCTTACCGGGAGGCGTACCTTTGGAGATCTATCCCTGCCCCTGGCGGTGGTGGCCGTTGATCTCATTGCCGGCGAAAGGGTGATCATAAATGAAGGCTCGGTGGCCCGGGCTGTGCGGGCTTCCTGTGCCATCCCCGGTATTTTCAGCCCCGTGGAGATGGGGGGCAAACTGCTCGTTGACGGCGGGGTCCTGGAAAGGGTTCCTGCTCCGGCCGTCAGGGAGATGGGTGCAGAGAGGGTAATCGCCGTTGATGTAGGGGTTCAGGTGGGAAATTACAAAATAAATCATATCTTCGATGTGATGTCAAAATCTCTGGATATCATGGCCCGGGAAATCCACCGCAAGCAGCGCCTCGATGCGGATGTGTTCATCAATCCCGATGTGGGCGATCTGGGACCCTTTGATTTTCACCGCGTCGAGGAGGCCATCGACAGGGGTGAGGCGGCGGCGCGCCAGGCCCTCCCCCTGCTGAATAAGGCCTGGAAAGAGAGATAAAACTTGTTGCATAGAACAAGGAAGCTGATTATCGTTTTATTTCTGTTTGCTCTTTTCTTCATGGGATTTTTTATCAGGACCGACTATGTGCTGGTTAAACCTGGAACCGCCAGAGACCTGCGGGAAATGGTGAGTGTGGAGGGGGCCGATCAAACCGATACCGGAAAATTCTTCCTGGTGGCTGTGGCGCAGCAGTCCAGCAGTATCTGGACACTGCTCTACGGTTATTTACATCCCTACATTGAACTGCAGCGGCTCTCCAATGTGCTCCCTCCGGGTATGCAGGAGGAGGAATACCACCGGATCTTGCAGCAGTGGATGGAGGAGAGCAAAAGCACGGCCCAGGTGATTGCCCTGAAAAGGGCCGGTTACGACGTGGAGATAGTCAGCGAGGGAGTTGTTGTGGCCGGATTCCTGGATCAGAGCCCCTCGAAAGGAATCCTGGAAAAGGGGGATCGCATTACCGCTGTAGACGGGGAAAGGATGACCCTGGCAGGCGAAGTGATCTCCGCAGTGCAGCAGCGGCGAATCGGGGATCCCGTGGAGCTGACGGTAATGCGTGACGATGAAGAACTGTTCCTCACCATAACCACCGGGGCCCATCCCGATGATCCCGGGATGCCCGCCCTGGGCGTTTATATCTCCACCCTCGACTGGAAGCCCCTTTTGCCCATAAAGATCGAGATGGAAACGGGTCAAATCGGCGGTCCCTCGGCGGGGATGATGTTCGTGCTGGAGATCTTGAATCAGCTTGAACCCGGCGATCTCACCGGAGGCAAGCCTGTTGCGGGAACGGGAACCATTGACATCAACGAAAACATCGGTCCCATCGGCGGGGTTTTTCAAAAGGTAATTGCTGCGGAGCGCGCCGGCGCCGAATACTTCCTCGTCCCTGTTGAAAATTACGAGGAGGCAAAAACAGCGGTGCACCATATTACCCTGGTACCGGTAAGAACGCTGCAGGATGCCCTGGATTACCTTGATTCACTGGCCGGCGGGGCTGACAGCGGCTCCGGCAGCGACCGCCTTTATGGGGGTACATCTTCCGGGGCGGCAGCCTGAACTTTTGGGCCCTTTTCCCGACCGCCGGGTTCTTTTTGACAGCCTTGCCGGGAGCATGTTATACTCAGATCCCAACAACCGGGGATGGACCCGAGTAAGCAAGGCAGCCGCGGGAACATGACCGCGAGGCGGTTCTCGAGGAAAGTCCGAGCTCCGCAGGGCAGGGTGCTGGGTAACGCCCAGTGGGGGTGACCCCAAGGCCAGTGCCACAGAAAATATACCGTCCGGCACTCAGCGGGAGAGAAGTTGAAGCTGGGTTTTGAGAAAAAGCTGCATCCGAAGCTAAATTATGAGCCATGCTTCTTTGCCGCTGAGTGCTGGATAAGGGTGCAACGGTGCGGTAAGAGCGCACCAGAAACCGGGAGACCGGTTTGCTAGGTAAACCCCACCCGGAGCAAGACCAAATAGGAGGGGGATGAGGTTGCCCGCTGACTCCTCGGGTTTGGTCGCTGGAGGCGCCAGGCAACTGGCGTCCAAGATAGATGGTTGCCAAAGACAGAACTCGGCTTACCAGCTTGCTCGGGTTACCGGTTAAAAATGCAAGGGGCTGTTTTGTAATGAAACAGCCCCTTATTACTGTGCGCCCCGATATGGCTGCTGCCTGACGGATGCAATGCAGGCTGCCGGCGCCGGTGTCCGCTGCGAGAAGGGAAATACCTGCCTCATTTAGAAAATATCACTATTACAAAAACCGCGGCACTGTTTTGCCTTGGCTATGGGGCCTGTTGTTGTGATAGACTTGGGTCAGTGATCACGGTGGCGGAGGATCGGATAATTTGAGCGATTGGATCAAGTTTATGGGCACAGCCGGGGCGCGCTTTGTGGTGTCGAAACAGCTTCGCTCATCGGCCGGGACCTGGTGCTTCCTGCAGGGAAAGAACATTCTGATCGATCCGGGCCCGGGGACACTGAGCCGTTGCTTTACCAGCCGGCCCGGGCTGGATCCTGAAAAGCTGGATGCAATCATTCTCACCCATCGCCATCTGGATCATTCCACCGATGTCAATGTGCTTATCGAGGCGATGACCCGGGGGACCTTCAACCGCCGGGGAGTGCTTTTTGCGCCTGCCGACGCCCTGGGGGGCGATGAACCGGTGGTTTTTCGCCATACCCGCCAGGCGGTGGAGCGGCTCGAATTGCTCCGGGAAGGCGCAACATACCGGCTTGACGGATTTGATTTCAATGCCCCGCTGCGTAACCGCCATCCTGTTGAAACATACGGCATTACCTTCAATCTTTCCTGGGGGAAGGTTTCTTTGATCAGCGATACCGCATACTTCCCCGAGCTGGCGGAGCGCTATGCAAAGAGCGACATCCTTGTTCTCAATGTGGTGCTTTTTGAAATGCCCCCCTTCAAAGCGATAGAGCATCTTGATCTGGGGGGCGCCTCGCTTCTAATAAGGGAGATCCGGCCCCGCCTGGCGGTGCTGACCCATTTTGGGACGACCATGCTGAATCACAAGCCATACCGCCTGGCTCAGCGCTTGACCGTCGAAACAGGCATCGAGGTAATTGCCGCAGCCGATGGAATGAGGCTTGATCTGGAAAAGTACAAGTTGCGCCCGGTGCCAGGCACCGGGGGGGAGTAACTTTGGAAGGCTGCTGAGCAGTTCAAAATGGTATAATATAGATAATCAAGAGTAGCATGGAGGAGGTTGTTTTTATGGATATGCCGCCGGTACAGGAACAGCTGGCGCGGATAGAAGAGAACGTGGCTGAAATAATTTCCGAAGAAGAGCTGGCAAGCAAGCTGAGGCGCAGCTTTGCGGAAAAGCGACCGTTGCGCTGCAAGCTGGGCATTGATCCTTCAGCGCCCGATATTCACCTTGGTCATGCCGTGGTGCTGCACAAGATGAAAACCTTTCAGGAGATGGGACACCAGCTGGTCATTATACTCGGTGATTTTACGGGCTTGATCGGTGATCCCACGAACCGCTCCGAGACCCGGCCGCAGCTTACCAGGGAGGAGGTCATGGCCAATGCCCGCACCTATCAGGAGCAGATCTTTAAAATCATCGATAAGGAAAAAACAGAACTTCTTTTCAACAGTCAGTGGCTGGGCAAGCTGAATTTCAGCGATGTGCTCAAGATCGCGTCGACATACACGGTGGCGCGCATGCTGGAGAGGGAGGATTTTGCCAACCGCTACCGGGACAATCTGCCCATAGGTGTTCATGAATTTTTCTACCCCCTGATGCAGGGCTACGATTCCATTGCCGTGAGGGCCGATATCGAATTCGGGGCCACCGAGCAGAAGTTCAACCTGCTCATGGGGCGCCACCTGCAGAAGGAGTTCGGCCAGGAACCGCAGGTGGCCCTGACCATGCCCATACTGGTTGGGACAGACGGCGTCCAGAAGATGAGTAAAAGCCTGGGCAATTACATCGGCATCAGCGAGCCGCCCGGGGAGATTTACGGGAAAGTGATGTCCATAGCGGATGAGATCATGCCCGAATTTTACCGTCTGGGCACCGCCCTGCCTGCTGCGGAGGTTGAAGTCATTATCGAGGACTGCCGGAGCGGACACCTTCACCCCAGGGATGCCAAGATGAGGCTGGCCCGGGAGATAGTGGCGCTTTACCACGGGCCCGGAGCTGCGGAGCGGGCCGAGGAAAATTTCAAACAGGTCTTTCAGAGAGGCGAGATGCCCGGCGAGATGCCCTATTTTGAATTGGATGCTTCCGCGCCTTCCGATCTGGTTTCACTGCTGGCGCAAACCGGGCTTGCCTCCAGCAAGAGTGAAGCCCGCCGCCTGATCCGGCAGGGCGGCGTCAGGGTGGACGGAGAGCAGGTGAAAAACATCGAGGCCCGCCTTCAACCAGGGGGAGAATTTGTGCTGCAGGTGGGAAAAAGAAAATTCGCCCGGGTGCTCTTTACTTGATTGTTGATCTTGACCCTCCGTGCTGAAGCGGCTGTCCTGTACCCGCTTTGAGCCTTCAGGCGCAGGTTCCCGGGATAGTCAAAATTAACAGCAGTCTGTATTCTAATCCCCCCGGAAAATGAATAAGCATACCGGGGGGAGCTTTTGTGCTGCGCAGACGCCGTTACCGGCCCATCTCACCGGGCAGTGTTTTTTCATTTTTGGTCCTGGTCCTGATTCTGCTGCTTCTGGTTGAAGGGCTATTTGCCGTTGATCGCAAAATAAGGCCCACCATTCTGGCCGCCGCCGTGATGGTTTGCGACGGCATCGCCACCAGGGCCGTCAACAAGGTTATTCTGGAGGAGATTGTGCCTGCCGTGGACTACAAGGATTTGATTTTTACAGAGAAGGATGATGCGGGCAAAATAACGATGGCCCGGATAAACATGGCGGAAATAAACCGGATCATGGCCCTAACCACCGTGGCAACGGGGGATGCGGTGACCGAAATCAGCGAACGCGATATCAAGATCCCGCTGGGCCAGGCCACGGATATTTTCTTTCTGGCGGGGCGGGGACCCAAAATTCCAGTCCGGATGAAACCGATGGGCCGCGTGAATACTGTAGTATTTGACTCCTTTGAGGAGGCGGGCATCAATCAGACCCGTCATAAAATATATCTACAGGTAATCACCGAAGTGCAGATAATAATTCCCTTCATCAAAGATTCCATCGAGGTCTTCACGGTGATGCCCCTGGCCGATACTGTATATATAGGCGAGATTCCCGAAACGCTGATCAACCTGTCCTTTCCCCGGCCTGCGCAGGGGTATCCGGAGCCGGGGCATGAGTAGATTCAGCAATTGAATCAAAGCATTGTCCAGTCAGATCGGCATATATTTTCAACGGGTCCGCAACAAAATTTCGCCCCTGCCCCAGGGCAAAGGATGTTTTTAAAAAAACTCACTTATAGCCTTGACAGCTCCAGCACCCTGTGCTAATATAGGCGTTGCCCGCGGGAGCGGGCGAAGTTGTTCTTTGAAAGTTGAATAGGGTAAGGATGGTCCAGCGGGTTCTTTATCTTTTGTGAGGTAAGGACCTTGAGAATAGAGCCAAGATTTATCAAAGGTGTAAACTGGAGAGTTTGATCCTGGCTCAGGACGAACGCTGGCGGCGTGCTTAACACATGCAAGTCGAGCGCTCCTGGAGGTTGGAGATTAGAGGTTAGAAGTTAGAGGGCAAGGGGGCAAAGGTTTTATCTTTTTGTTTTTCCGACTTCCGACTTCCAATCTCCAACCTCCAGTGAGAGCGGCGC
>JAPXLS010000052.1:0-903 GCA_033809435.1 Bacillota bacterium | reverse complement strand
TTTTCTGACATCTGGCTTCCGACGACCAACTTCTGAGATGAGCGGCGCACGGGTGAGTAACGCGTGGGTGACCTGCCCGGGAGATCGGGATAACAGTTCGAAAGGGCTGCTAATACCGGATGACATCGCTTCGCTTACGTGAAGTGATCAAAGCTTTTGCGCTCTCGGATGGGCCCGCGTCCCATTAGTTAGTTGGTAGGGTAATGGCCTACCAAGGCGGCGATGGGTAGCCGGTCTGAGAGGATGGTCGGCCACACTGGGACTGAGACACGGCCCAGACTCCTACGGGAGGCAGCAGTGGGGAATTTTGCGCAATGGGGGGAACCCTGACGCAGCGACGCCGCGTGGGTGATGAATGCCTTCGGGTTGTAAAGCCCTGTTGGGGGGGAAGATAATGACGGTACCCCCTGAGGAAGCCCCGGCTAACTACGTGCCAGCAGCCGCGGTAAGACGTAGGGGGCGAGCGTTGTCCGGAATTACTGGGCGTAAAGGGCGTGTAGGCGGCTTTTCAAGTCGGCTGTGAAATTCCCCGGCTTAACCGGGGGGGTGCAGTCGAAACTGAAGGGCTTGAGTGCAGGAGAGGGTGGTGGAATTCCCGGTGGAGCGGTGACATGCGTAGATATCGGGAGGAACACCGGTGGCGAAGGCGACCGCCTGGCCTGTTACTGACGCTGAGGCGCGAAAGCCGGGGGAGCAAACAGGATTAGATACCCTGGTAGTCCCGGCCGTAAACTCTGGGTACTAGGTGTAGGGGGCTTCAATGCCTTCTGTGCCGCAGTTAACGCATTAAGTACCCCGCCTGGGGAGTACGATCGCAAGGTTGAAACTCAAAGGAATTGACGGGGGCCCGCACAAGCGGTGGAGCATGTGGTTTAATTCGATGCAACGCGAAGAACCTTACCA
>JAPXLS010000051.1:0-12560 GCA_033809435.1 Bacillota bacterium | reverse complement strand
GCGATTCTGATGGAAAAAGGTGATCATCCATGCAAGATGATTTGCGCAGGCTCCAGGAAGAGGTAACGGCTCTGCGGGAAGAGCAGCAGAAGATGGGCGAGCGGCTGAAGGTGATCTACGAATGGCTGGCCTTCATGGACAGGAACAGGTCCCCGCAGGCGGCCGCGCCCCCCCGGGCCGGAGCGGGCGCCCCGGCCGGCAAAGGCCCCCTCCCCGCCGCGCCGGAGGCGGTGCGGACCGGAGCGCCGGCAGCACCGCCGGCCCCCTCTGCCCCGCCCGCCGCAGCGCGAAGGGGGGACCTGGAGGCAAAGATCGGTGGAATCTGGCTGAACCGGATCGGCATGGTTGTTTTCCTGCTTGGCGCAGCTTTTTTCCTGAAACTGGCCTACGACTGGGGCTGGATCAACGAAACGGTCAGGATCCTCATCGGCACCGCAACAGCGGCTGTGCTGTTGTGGCTCGGCGAAAAAAACAGAAGGCGCGGCCTTACCGCCTACGGTCAGGGTCTTACCGGGGGCGGCATCGCCCTGCTCTACTTCACCATCTTCGCCTCCTTTTACTATTACAGCCTCCTCGGCTCAACGGCGGGCATGGGACTGCTGATCCTGGTCACGGTAGGTGCCGTGGCCCTGGCCCTGTTCCAGAATGCCCGGGCGGTGGCGGTCATCGGCCTGCTGACAGGGTTTCTCAACCCCATCCTCTTCATGGCCGAGGCGCCGCGCTTTCCCCTGCTCATGATCTATCTGATCCTGCTGAACCTGGGTATCGCCGCCCTGGTTTACTTCAAGGGATGGAATTTTATCAGGAATATCTCTTTTACTTTGACCAACTTTTTCCTCGCCTGGGTGCTGATCCATCGCTATGCCAACCCCGCCGCCGGCCCGGCTCCGGCGGCGGCCCAGATCTATTTCACCATTTTTCTGCTCCTCTTTCTGTCGCTGCCGCTGCTGAATGTCGCCCTGCGGCGGCGCACCCTGGAGGGCCAGGAGATCTTCCTCATCATCGCGGAGACGATCAGCTATTACGCGCTGGGTCAGTTCAACCTCTATCCCGAATACCCCGATGCAGCGGGCTGGTTCACCCTGGGGCTGGCAGGATTCTACCTGCTGGCCGGGTGGGCCTTGCTGAAGTTTTCGAAACATGAGCCCCGGGCCCATTTTACCGTCTTCGCCCTGGCGGCGGGGCTGCTGGTCCTATTTGTGCCGCAGCAACTCGAGAATGGCTGGATCCTGGCCGGCTGGAGCCTGGAGGCGGCGCTGCTCTGCTATCTGGGGCTGCGCCTGGGAGACCGGAAAATTCGCGCCGGATTCTGGATCGTTCTCTCCCTGGCGCTGCTCCGGCTCATTCTCACGGAATGGACCGGCTACGTAGATCCCCGGGAGTACCTCTTTTTGATCAACAAGACCGCCCTGCACACTTTCGGTTTCATTGCTCTTCTGATCCTGCTGAGCAGGCTTTACCACCGCTACCGTGAAGAGAGCGAGAAGCTGCCGCACGAAGTGATCATCCTGGCCGGTGCGGCCGGATTGCTGCTGCTCGTTTTCGGCAGCATGGAGATCTGCCGCCTGGCCGATGTCCTGGCCTGGCGCAGCGGTGACGCCTCCTACTATCACGATCTGGCGCTGCTGGCAGTCTCACTTTTCTGGGGACTCTATGCCGCGGCCCTCATGGCGGCCGGCTTTATCCGCAAGATCACCCTGCTGCGCTACACCGCCATTGCCCTTTTTGGATTGACCGTGGCCAAGGTGATCCTTTTCGATCTGAGCTTCCTGGATCTGCTCTACCGGATTATCTCCCTCGTTGTCTCCGGGCTGATCCTGCTGGCCGTATCCTACCTGTACCAGCGCCACCGCAGCCGCATCGACCCCGGCGCCTAGGCTTCAGGCCCCATCTCCTGTCTGCAGCAGTAAAAAAGCGGGGGTGAAGTCGCAAACATTTATGCAAGGAGGGCTTATCTTGTCCGGCCGGGATAGAAAGAGTTTGCCCAATACCGGAAAAAGCGGTGCCCTTCGCCAGTTCATCTACAGCCTGATCGGGATAATCTGTTTGAAAAACATCATTGTGTGGGAGTTGTCGAAGCTTACCTTATAACTAGCTAGGACAGCACGTATTTCCATAATGTATTCTGCCAGTGGTCTACGGTTTTGATAAAATTATGGAATGAGACATGGAGGTTTCTTGCATTGTCTCTGATTAGTTGGTAATTATCATCCCCATCCCTTTTATCAAAAGAAATATTATCTAGATGTTCCCTGAAACACTTGTTCTTAAAAAGACCAACAAAAATATTATAGTATTTTAGTATATCCCAATCTTCTTTTCTGCCATAGTCCTTTAAAAGTAATAATATTCTTTCAAGCGGTGTATAGTTTGTAAATTGATCCTCAAGCCATCCTACACGATCTTTGGTTTCACTAATGCTTTGAATTAAAGGTAACAAGGCACCTAGATACAGCACTTTCCTGGAATGCCTAAATTTAGCCAGCCTGACGGCCCAAGGCCTACCAACTTCCTCTTTCTTAAATTCATAGTCAACCGCTATTGTTCTGTAGTACCTGATAACTTCGTTTATGAGAAAGACCGGTCCCCTGCTTGCATCTACAAACAAATCGCGAAGATAGTTTGTCAATATTTTCCTTTTAGCGTCAACAACAACGTTGTTTATACCCTTGCCAACGCCTGTGCCTTCTATGAGTACTGACATTCTTCTTGTTAACGACTGATTGTTGTCTTTACTCCCGCCATAATTGGTCAACAGTTCATTTATGGTAGTAACAGTAGAAAAAGCCCCTTCGGAAGCCATTCTCAATCCGACCTCACGACTTGTTGCTATTTTTCTTAAATGCCCGAGAATAACCTTTGCATCGTTTTCGCTGCATATAGCTCGCGAAAGTACAAAACCATCAATATCAGACGTTTGCTGCGCCTCTTTACGGCTCAGCAAACCAGCAATTAGTATGTCGCACTCTCCATGGTGCTCGTCGAGTTTCGGGCCCAAATCGTCACGAATAAGTGCCAATTTTTCTTCGCTAAACGTTTTAGCTTCCAGAAGATCTGCAATATCTATATGTGCAGGAACATATGACCAAGGATCTGTTCTGTTAACTGTCATCGCACACTCCACCGAAATCTAGCATTCCCTCCAGAGGTGTAATAATTGACAGGATATTCCTTTCGGCATTTGAATCGAGGGTTATGCTTTGAAACTTGCTACTTGTCTGGTATCTTTTCTCTAGAGATGAGCGCTCTTTGAAATTGATCATAAATCGACGAATTATATTTTTAAATTTTAATGGTTTACTGGAACTACTACACTTAACTACCGGCAATTTATCATTGTCAAGATATATATTCTTATTATAATTGTCACTACTGCTGTCAATATATGTCCACAGCATATTTATTTGAGATAAAAGGCAAGGAAAAATCGCGAATAAATCTTTGTCGGTTAGCCTGTAAAGTTTATCTACAAGATCATTTTTCAAGCAAAGAGATAACAGGTAAGAACTCAGTGTTCGCTCAAAGAAAACCTTTTTTTTATCATATATTCCTTTAAAGTACACATAATTCTTTATTTCCCAAAAGCAATCGAGAATTCCGATAGCCTCGGGCAAAACGTCGCCTTTTCTTGAGCGGTTACTGCAAAATGCTTCGATCACTTTTGTTGGCAACGAATAGTATTTATCTGATGGTGCATGGAAATACTTCAGGTAGACCCTATAAATACCTTCAAGGGTATCCAAGTTATGCGTTGATCCAAAAAGAGCGGGGCGCATGGATAGGGGCTTGAAAATAAAAGCCTCATTTTCAATATCAATGTTATATCTGCCGGCAATATCGCTAATACTTTCATTGTCATCGTTCGAATTCTTCTTAAAAATAATCTTTCGATCACAATCATGAAGTGAAAACGATGGTAATCCATGATTTAAGGCAAACTCCATTGTATGTGAAAACGGAAGATGATGTATGTCATGTAAAAGTCCGGATAAAACCCAAATCCGCTCATCCTTTTTATCAAAATTATTTAGTCGTGAATAATAGTAGGCCAGCAATCCAACACAAAATGAATGATGCCCGCGGGATTTTGTATCATCATTTCCACTAATATAGGTCAAAGCTCCCAAAAAAGGTATGTCTAATAACCGTTTAAACCATGATGTATCTATTAACTCAGTATACAATTGATCAGATAAGAACTCATCTATGAGCCTGCTAATGTTAGTTATTTCAAGCCCATACCGGAAATCGCTTATTAAAGAGTCTAACATTGTATTGCACCTCATGGGTTTGCGTTCTTCCGGTTAATCGCTACTTTAGCATACCCAACGATGGATAACACTAATAAACCTTGTAGTTACTACATAATTATTACCACATAGGAACCCTGTCTCCTGCATGGGTTCCAAATTTTAGCCAGACATGCCATATGGTATTATATATTGTTATACCGCTACCCGTTCAAATATTATTTTTCATTCGAGCCACGATCTTTATTAATAGAACTAGACCACAGATCCTACTATTTGCATGATTATGAGAACCATCGCATTTGGGATCAAATACTATTGACACCATGACGTTGCGGTGTTAAGATGGGCACAGGATATCTGTCTGAAAGGAGGGCTGCCTGTGCCGGAGGCGACTTACCGCATCGGAGAGCTGGCAGAGCTGGCCGGCGTTACCCGGAGAACGGTTCATTACTATATCAACAAGGGGCTCATTCCGCCGGCGGAGGGCGCCGGTGTGAACAGCTATTACACCGCGGATCATCTGAGCAGGATCAAGCTTATCCGCAAGCTTCAGGAATCATACCTGCCCCTGGATGAGATACGCAAACTCATAAAACCCCTGAATCGGGCCGGGGTGGAGGAGCGTCTGGAACAGGAAGAGAATGCAGGGACGCCCTTCAACAGGGGGCTCTCTGTCCAGGAAGACCGGCTGGAGGAAGGTCATGAATATACCGGTTCTCCCGGCCTTTACGAGAGGGTGGTACTGGAACATGGCGTGGAGCTGCATTTTCCGGCCGGGCTGAGAGAGAAAGAGCCCGCGCTTCTGCGCTCCCTCATCGAAAATGCGGGGAGGATCCTGCGTGAGTCGGAGGGACGTTGACTTCGACTCACTCGACCGGATGGAGCGGCCGGAAACAATCCGGGCGCCCTGACCGGTGATCCGGATCTGAAGTATGGATACTGAGGAGGTTAAAAAATGAGTCTGGGAATATTTGATCTTGACGGCAAGCCCGCCGCTGTTCCCCTGAAAAGTGTGCGTATTTGCGGCGATATCCGCGGCCTTTACGGGCAGCTGGCGGTGGAGCAGCTCTACGTCAATGAGGGGAAAGGGGATCTGGAGATAATCTATACATTTCCCCTCCCCGACAGGGCGATAATTTCCCACTTCGAGGCCCGGGTAGGGGAGAGAACCATCACCGGAGAGATCAGGGAAAAAGAAGAGGCTTTCAGGGCCTATGACCGGGCCCTAGGAAAGGGCGACAGCGCCTTTCTCCTGGAGCAGTTCCGCCCGAATATTTTTCAGGTTTCCCTGGGGCGGGTTCTGCCCGGGGAAGAGGTGATCATCAAGGTTGTTTACCTCGAAGCGCTGCTGTACCGGGATGGAGAGCTGAGGATATCCATCCCCACCCTGGTTGCGCCCAGGTATATTCCCGGAAGCAAGATCGGGGAGAAAAGGGGCATGGGCTGGGCCGGTCCCACCGGGCAGGTCGCCGATGCTGATTTCATCACCCCGCCAGTGGATTCCGGCGCCGCCTACGGTGTTCAGCTCAATCTCAACATAGAGCCCCTGATGCCCATAGACGGGTACAGCTCTCCTTCACACCCTTTGGATGTGGAAATGAATGAAGACGGCAGCGCCGGGATCACCCTGGCCGGCGGCGAGGTGCCCCTGGACCGGGATATCATCATCCTGGGCCGCTGCCGCCATGAGAGCGCAGCGGCCGGATTGGCCTGGACGGATCCGGAAAACGGCGAGGGTTATCTCTATCTCAACTTCCTGCCCCGGCTGGACTGCGATTATGAGCGGGAGAGGATCAACTACATCTTTCTCATCGACATTTCGGGCTCCATGTCGGGAACGAAGCTGGAGCAGGCCAAAAATGCACTGCAGCTCTGCCTGAGAAACATGGAGGCGGGCGACAGCTTCAATATCGTCGCTTTTGAAAGCGGCTGTCACTGCCTTTCTCCGGCGGGGGCTCTCCCTTTCAACCAGGCTTCCCTGGAGCGCGCCGCAAACTGGATCGACAACCTGCACGCCATGGGCGGCACCGAGATCCTGCAGCCCGTTGAATTTGCCCTTGAAAACAGCGGCGGCAAGGGCTCGGTGATCCTGCTCTTCACCGACGGCCAGGTGGGCAACGAGCAGGAGATCATCGATCTGGTGAGGCGCGGCATCGGGGGCAACCGCCTCTTTGCATTCGGCATCGATACTGCGGTAAACAGCTACTTTATCAACAAGCTCGCCGAAGCGGGCAAGGGGCTTCCCGAATTCATCTATCCCGGTGAAAGGATCGAGGATAAAGTAATCCGCCAGTTTTCCCGCATAAATACGGCGGCGGCCGTTGACGTGGAGATCGAATGGAGCGCCATGCAGGATGTGGAGTGCTATCCCCGGGCTGTCCCGGCTCTCTTTGACGGTGACCCGGTAGCGCTGGCCGCCAAATACAGAGGCGCCCTGGCCGGGACAGTGTCCCTGACGGGCCGCCTCAAGGGAAAGGCTTTCCGGTCGGAGCTGGATTTAAGCCGGCTCGGCGCCGGCGAAGCGGGCTTCCTGAAAAAGATCTGGGCCCGGATGAAAATCGAGCACCTGGAAGGTGTGCTCGGTGAAATCAATCCCCGCCGCAGGGCGGCCGTTGCCGAAGAGATCGTGAGCGTATCCCGTGATTACAGCCTGGCTTCCTCGCAGACCTCCTTCGTAGCGGTGCAGGAAAGGGTAAACAGGGCCACCGGTGTACCCGAAACCGTGGTGGTACCCGTTGCACCGGCGGCAGAGTGGAGGATGCTGACCCCCCGCCTCCTGGAGCCCTCATACGGCCCCATCGTGCTCAGCGATTCCCTGCCCCAGGGCTCCGGCTTCTTGGAGCTCAAAACAGTCATGACGCCGCAGCAGGCCGGTACGGCTTACAGCAGGGGGGACAGAGCCGCCCCGGAGCCCGGCGCAGATCTGCAGGAAGCGATCCGCTCCATTGCCCTGCAGCAGCTGGCGGAGGGCTCCTTTCCCGCAGAGACAGGGGCGGCCGACAGGAGAGGTTCCCTGTTTGAAAATACAGCCCTGGCGATGCTGGCCATGCTGCTGGCCGCCGAAGAAATAGGAATCTACCGCCGGCAGATCGAGAAGGCTATATCTTACCTGGTGGATCAGGGGATTCAAAACCGGCTCGGCGAATACCATTTCTTTATCGCAGCCCTGGCCTGCAAATTGTACCTGGAGAAGATCGGGCCGGGCCGGCCCGCCGCCAAACTGGCCGCCTCCGGGGCCGAACTCATGCAGAGCAAGGCAGGCCCGCTTTCCGCGGTTCTGCAGAGCCCGGAAATAACGGAAAAGCATATGCTCAGGGTACTGCTCGACCTTTTGGAGGAGAGAAAAAAGGGGTCGCCGGAAGTTTCCGCGAAAGGCGGAATCAGGGAATCGGCCGCCGCTGTTTTCAGTGAGATGCTGCAGCCACTCCGGTAGATCGGAAGGAACGGCAAGAATTTCCGGGAATATTTAGAACGGGACAGGATGGTCTGCCGGGGGCCGGTTGGCAGCATTGATGGGAGGATGCCATGAAAACAAGAAACATGTTTTACGATTCACCGCTGGGCAGGATTTTGATCACGCAGGAAGGGCCGGCAATCACGGAGCTTCAGTTTCTTGAAGAGGAACCCTCCTGCGAGACCGGGGAGACAGCTCTGCTGAAGGCGGCGGCGCTGCAGCTGGATGAGTATTTCAGGGGAGAGCGCAAGCACTTTGCTCTGCCCCTTGCACCCAAGGGCACCGCTTTCCAGCAGAGGGTGTGGGAGGCCCTGCAGGGGATCCCCTACGGCGAGACCAGGAGCTACGGCCAGATCGCGCAGGCTGTGGGCAACGGCGGGGCGGCCCGGGCGGTGGGCATGGCCAACAACAGAAACCCCATCGCCATCGTCATCCCCTGCCACCGGGTTATCGGAGCGGACGGCAAGCTGGTGGGCTACGGCGGCGGCCTGGACAAGAAGGCCTATCTTCTGGAGCTGGAAGGGCGTAACCGGTGAGCCAATGAGTCAAAGTCACCGTCCCCCTGACTCACGGCAAACCGGTTCTTTCTGTTTTTCGGGCCAGGTGATCAGGATGGCTCCGGTCAAAACAGCGGCGCCGCCGGCAAGCTGGAGCGCCGTAAGGCGATCCTGGAAAAGCAGCACCGCTCCCAGCACGGTGAAGAGAGGTTCGCTCATGCTCAGGATCGAAGCCCGGGCCGGCCCCAGAAGTTCCAGGCCGCGAAAGAAGAAAAGGATCGCCATAATGGTGGAAAAAAGGATCAGACCGGCCAGGGGGGCCCAGACAGCAGCCTTGAAAGAAAAATCCAGGGGCTCGGTGAAGAGAGTCGTGGCCAGGACACCTAGACCGGCAAAGGCGGTGATGAAGGTGGTGGCGGTAAGGGGATCCACCTGCGCGATCACCCGGTGGCCCAGGATAATGTAAGCGGTGTAGACCAGCGCGGCGCCCAGGGCCAGGATGATCCCGGCGCTGTTGATCGTTCCGTAGGCGGTTCCCAGGATGAGCAGCACGCCGGCAAAGGAGATGCCCACGGAGAGAAGGGTGAGCGGCTCCGGTTTTTGGCGCTCCAGCAGGCAGTTCGTCAAAACAACGAGGATGGGATAGGTGTAGAGCAGCAGCGCAGCCAGGGAGGGAGAGATGTGGCGCACCGCCGTGAAGTAAAAGGTCGACTGCAGTGTGTACAGAACAGCGCCCAGGAGAAAAAGATAAAATATATCCGCCGCTCTCAATCCGGCGCCGGAGCGGCGGCGGGTTGCAAGGGTAAAGCCCGGCAGGAGCAGGGCAGCCAGGACAAAGCGGATCAGCAGCAGGGTGGGGACATTGATCCCGGAGCGGTAGGCATAGAGGGCAAAAAAGGGCATAACCCCGAAACCGCATGCCGAAAGAAGCACCAGCAGAGCCCCTTTGAATTGTTGGCCCATTGAAAGACCCACTCCCTCCTTCAGCCTTCAAAACAACCACTGTTCCATCATACAAAAAAACAGCCGGGCTGTATAGCGCTGCGGCATGTTTCTCTTTCCCTGCCGCCGTGTATGCAGGTGCCCGGGCAGGGATATATCAATGGAAACGTCCCCTGGTATATCGTCCCCCTGACATATATGTTATTCCAGGGCTTCGGCCTTTTCCGAACGAAGGTCCCGGTCATAGCGGAAGCAGGCATGGGCCTCGGCGGGGATGGAGGGCCTGCCGCTGACGATAAGGGAGGCCACGTTTTCGGCCACGCCCGGACCGAGCATGAAGCCCTGGCCGCACATGCCCACGGCCAGGATCAGCCCCTCCAGGCCCGGGGCGTGATCGATGATGGGCACCCCGTCGGGGGTCATGGGGTAGCAGCCCCGCCAGATGCGGCGGATGAGCAGGTTTTTGAAACCCGGCATGAGGGAGATCATCCTGCCCGCCAGGATGGGCAGGAACTCGGAGAGCGATTCCCGGTTCGTCCCCAAAAATGGCTTTTTGGGCGTGTAGCAGAATATGATCTGCCCCTCACTGTTCTGCCCGAAATAGAAGTTGGCCGTTTTCCCTTCCGGTCCGGGGCGCAGGTCCACCACCAGGGGCCCCAGGAAATGGGCCACTGGAGCGGAGATGCCGGCCTCATGGGAATCGGGCTGTACCGGAATGTCGAAGCCGAGCAGGGCTCCCTGGGCGGCCGCATCGGAGCCTGCGGCCAGAACCACCCATCCGGCGGCATAGCGGCCCCGGTCCGTGACAACCCCGGTAATCCTGTCGCCGGACCGGATATAGCCGGTGACCCTTTCATGGAAGCGGTAAACCGCGCCGCGCCGGAGGGCCTCGCGCTGGTATGCCGCCGGCGCCAGGATGGAGGAGACCTGGCCGTCCTCGGGCGAGTAGGTGCCGCCGCGCAGCCCCGCCGGATTGATGCCGGGGACAATCTCTTTGATCCCTTCGGGATCGACCCACTCTATGTTCAGGCCCTGCTCCTTCTGGTAGCGCAGCAGCCCCTTCAGGGTCTTCTCGTCAGTTTCATTGTACACGGGAAAGCAGTAGCCGCCCGGTTTCCAGCCGATATCGAAGCCGTATCTCTCCTTCCAGGTGGAAAAGGCTTCGATGCTGCGCAGGCAGAGTGCGATCTTGCCGGGATCGGAATGCGTGGCCCTGACGCCGCCGATGGCCGCCCTGTTCTCGCCCCGTCCGGCGGCGGCGCGCTTCTCCAGAACCAGGACTTTCAGGCCGGCCTCGGCCAGGCGCAAGGCGGTGGGATTGCCCACGCTGCCGGCGCCGACAACAATGACATCGTATACCGCACTGGACACGGCTAGTTGCCCTCCTCTTCATCTTTTGCTACAAAATCCCCCAGATGCATTTCGGCCACCAGGGGCCTGTGGGTGGGCAGGGTGATTTCGGAAAGGGGCACGCCTTCCTCCCTGTAAATGCGCAAGATCAGGTCAGTGCAGGTTTTTCCGCCGCAGCCGCCCAGACCGGTGCGGAGAAGGGCTTTCAACTGGTTCATATCGCGCACGCCGGCCCTGATCTCGCGCACGATCTCGCTCTTTCTGACGCGCTCGCAGCGGCAGACGATGGGGTCCGCCTCTTCCGGGGGCGGCGGTGCAACAGGCCGCCCTTCATCAAGGTCCCGGATCCTGAAGCCGGCCACCTTGAGCCGCTCCCCGTAGGGCACCTCCAGCAGAAGCAGGCGCCGCCTGTTCTGTTCTTCCCGGTCTTTGTAGGCCACAACACGGCCCCTGCCGATGACCTCCCCCTCCAGGCCCGTGGTGACCACGCTCTGCCCCAGGGGCAGGAGAGAATCGTTGAATTCAAAGGGAAGCATGAGCAGCGCTTTCTCCCCGGCGGCGTCGTAGCCGTCCAGGACCAGGTTAATGGCCAGGCCGGGACAGGCCAGGACACACCGCCCGCAGCCGGTGCAGCGGCCGGTGAACTCCGGCCGCGACAGGATCGATGCCGCCATGGTGATGGCGCCCTGCGGGCAGGCTTCAACGCAGGGGTTGCAGGGGATCTCCTGCAGGCACCTGATCAGCGGGTACACCGGAGCATCCGTCTCCGGCGGCTCAAAGGGCGCCGCCTGACCGGGCTTGTGCTTGAGCATCTCGCCAAAATCATGCCAGTGGCCCGGCACGGGCAGATCGGCGCCGCAGTCCTGCGCCAGGTGCCGGCCGGCGATCCTGCCGGAAAACATCGCCGCCGAGGCCTCCGCAATCTCCCCGGCATCCCCGGCGGCGTAAACGGACATGCCGTATTCTTTGGCCTTCTCCAGAAGCTCATCAACAGGATCCAGGCCCACGGCAACCAGGAGAGTATCCACGTCAAAGGCGCGCTCCGTGCCGGGCAGCGGTTTGAAATTTTCATCCACAGCAGCGATGATCACCCGCTCCACCCTCTCCCGCCCCTCTGCTCGCAGCACCGTGTGCGAAGTCCAGACGGGCACTCCCAGGCGCCTGATCTTGTCCTCGTGCACCTTGTAGCCGCCGCAGCGCGGCAGGGCTTCCACCAGGCCGGCCACGTCTATGCCTGCCTGCAGGGCATGGTAAGCGCCGATGAGGCCCACATTGCCGCCGCCGATAATGAAAATTCTCTCCGCGCAGCGGACCAGATCCCGGTTGACCAGGGTCTGGAAAGCGCCGGCGCCATAAACACCGGGCAGATCGCATCCCGGAAAGGCCAGGCTCTTTTCCCGCGCCCCGGTGGCAAAGAGCACTCGCTGCGGCCGGACCAGTTTGAAGCTTCCATTCCGGGAGAGGCCGAATTTGCCGTCGCTGAACACCCCCACCACCGTTGTATTGAACATGGTCCTGACAGTGGGCTGTTTTTTCAAGTCTGCGGCCAGCTTCCGGCCGATATCCATGCCCCGGGAACCGGCGTGGCAATCGGCCACGGAGCCGAAAAAATTGTGCGTCTGCAGGCCGAGTTTGCCCCCGGGCTCCTGCTTGTCGTCCACCATGAGCACATCGATGCCGGCCGCGCCCAGTTCGAGGGCCGCGCTCATGCCGGCCGGCCCGGCGCCGATGATAAGCACCTCCGCTGCAATTTCCCCGGTGACAGGCGCCGCCTGCACCCCGGCCGGATCGCCGCCTCCCAGCCGGGGGAGCCCTTCCGCGCTCTGCACGGACATCCCCGGCTTCACCGGCGTCATGCAGGCCTTCACCGGCTTGCCGTCGGCAATGACCGTGCACTGTGAACACTGCCCGTTGACGCAGAAGATGCCCTGGGGAGCGCCGTCTTTGTGATGCCGGCCAAAGGCGGATATGCCCGCAGCATAGAGTGCCGAGGAGATAACCTCCCCCTCGCGGGCCTTGATCTCCATGTTGTTGAATGTAAAAGTGATTCCCGGCCTCTCCGGA
>JAPXLS010000050.1:0-12595 GCA_033809435.1 Bacillota bacterium | reverse complement strand
CTCACCTCGACGGCCTCATCGGGGCGCCGTGTTTCCCAGACATTGCCCCCGCGAAGCCAATCTTCGGGTACTTCCACCTGGTTGCCCCCGGAGATAACCTGTTCAAAGAGCCCGTACCGATAGCGGATCCCGCAGCCGTGGCCGGGCAGCCCCAGGGAAGCAAGGGAATCAAGAAAGCATGCCGCCAGCCGGCCCAGGCCACCGTTGCCCAAACCGGCATCGGGCTCGGCCGTCAAGCTTTCATCCAGGTTCAAACCCAGCTCCTCCAGCCCGTCACGGCATAGTTCCAGCACGCCCAGGTTGAGGAGATTGCTTTCAAGCAGGCGGCCAAGCAGAAACTCCATTGAAAAGTAGTATGCCGCCTTGGCCCCGCTCTCCCGATAGCGCTCATTGGTATCAATCCAGTGCGCCGCCGCCTCCGCACGAACCATGCCGCCCAGAGTTTTGTAAACACTTTCTGGAGAGGCGGCCGAAATATCCTTACCATGAATCAGTCTGAACTTCTCGACAAAGTATTTTTTGAACTGCTTTTTGTTTTTAAACATGGCCTTGTTCCTCCGGATATTTTCATTCTTGAAGAGAACATTATGTCTACTATATTAAAACATAATTTGTCGAATAAATTAAGAGTTAACTTTTGTCAAGTAATATGATTGAGTAAGTTTAAACAATGTTGAGCATATATTATACTTTACAGCCCCTGGTTTATCCTTTGCGGGCTATTCCCGGAGCCGGTTCTCCCATCCTGTTTCTTGCAATATTTATTAGATAAGAGTAAGATCGAAGATGATAAACCGTCAATGCTGAGCGTAAACCGAAGCCAATTTCGACAGGTGTAAATACCACCGGGGAGAGAGCTTTCATGAAAAGGGACACCGGCATGGCAGCGCTCCTGCTAATGCTGCCGCTCATGGCTGTTTTGTTGGCTGCCGGCTGCAAAGGCGGCTCCCCCCCGCCGGCAGATGAGAATGCGAGCCTGGAAGTGGTAGCCACAATCTTCCCCCTGGCCGATATGGCCGGGCGGCTGGGCGGAGAAAGAGTATCCGTTACCTGCCTCCTGCCTGCCGGAGCCAGTCCCCATACCTATGAACCAACAGCCGGCGAGGCCGCGAAATGCTCGCAGGCCCATCTGCTTCTTTACATTGGCGCGGGGCTGGATGATTGGGCCGTAAAAACAGCCGCCCCCTCCAGCGGCCCCATCCTTCTGGGGATGGCAAAGGCTGCGCTGGAAGGGGGATGGCTTCCGCCGGGGGAGACAGCTGCAGGCCATCAGGCAGGCGAACCGCTGAACCCCCATCTCTGGCTGGACCCCCTTGTAGTGAGGGACTACCTCTGCCCGGCCATTGCCAGGGCCATGATCGAAGCGGACGGCCGGAATGAAGCCTTTTACCGGGCCAATTTAACTGCATACCAGCAGGAGCTGACAGATCTGGACGGGGAGATCCGCAGGACCCTGGATGGACTGGAGGACAGAAGTTTTCTCTCTGTTCATGCCGCCTGGAGTTACTTTGCCCGGCGCTACGCACTGGATGAAGCGGCGGTTATCTCGGATTTTCCCGGCCAGGAGCCGTCGGCGGCCTGGATCGCAGAGCTTATTGATCTGTGCCGCGAACTGGAGCTTCGCGTCGTCGCTGCAGAACCCCAGCTTTCAGCCGCTGTAGCGGATACAATTGCCCGCGAAATCGGAGGCAGCGTTGTCTTGCTCGATCCCCTGGGCGGCGCCGGGCTTCCGCAAGGGGGGAGTTACCTGGATTTGATGCGCTGCAATACAGCGGCGTTGGCTGAAGCGCTGCGCTGAACCTGCTCCTGTGCACCAAAACCGGCCCGGCATGAACTGAGCCTGCATTCAAAAAGGAGCACAAAATACAGGATACCGGCAGGGGGCTTTGCTGAAATGTCCCGGGGTGACGCAATGATGGATTTTTATGACCAGGGGAAGTGTCCTGCAGTCTCCGCCGAGAGGCTTACAGTAAAAAGGGGAGCGGTCCAGGTGCTGCAGGAGATCACTTTCGAGGTGAAAAACGGTGAGATGATCGGCATTATCGGACCCAACGGCGGCGGCAAAACCACTCTTCTGCAGGCCCTGCTCGGATTGATCAAACCCTTTGCCGGAAAGGCCCTTATTTTCGGTTTTCCCGCCGCAAAGCTGGGTCCGGTGAGGAGCAAAATTGGCTATATTCCGCAAAAAAGGGCCTATGACCGCCACTTCCCCCTTTCGGCGGCCGATGTTGTCGAGACAGGCCTCTACTCTTCCCAAACCCTGCTGCGGCGCCTGGGCCGAGCGGAAAAGGAAGTCTGCCGCGAGATGCTGGGCGCCGTTGATGCGCTGCATCTGGCTGCCCGGCCCTTTGGCGATCTCTCCGGAGGAGAGCAGCAGAGGGTTCTGCTGGCGCGGGCCCTTATTCGCAAGCCCCAGCTGCTGCTCCTGGATGAGCCCGGCACCGGCCTGGACCTGGCGGTGCGGCAGCTATTCATGGAGCAGCTTCACCGGCTGCGCCGAAAGTACGGGTTAACCGTGCTGCTGGTATCCCATGACATCGCCTCTCTGGCCACTTTTACAGACCGCCTTTTTTGCGTCAACAGAACCATGCATATCCACAATGAGCCGCAGCAAATACTGCACGGTCCTGACTTGCGGAGAGTCTACCGCTGCTCTTTCGACCTTCTGGAGATGGCCGCCGCACGCGAGGGAGGGAGCCCGGATCATGGCTGAGATGTTCGCCTATGGTTTCATGCAGCGCGCCCTGGTGGCGGCGGTTCTGGTTGGCTCGCTCTGCTCCGCCGTATCTTTCTTTGTTGTCCTGAAACGGCTTTCCTTTCTGGGGGTGGGCATCTCCCACACAGCGCTGGGCGGGATCGCCCTGGGCCTGGTCACGGGGCTCAACCCTTTCTGGTGCGGCAGCGCTTTTGCCGTTGCCACCGCTCTGGCCATAGGCTATATCAGCAGGCGGGAACGCCTGTACGAGGATACTGTTATCGGTATATTTTTCGCCGCGGGGATGGCCTTTGGCATCGCCCTGCTGAGCAGCCTCAAGGGTTATTACCCCGAGATATTCTCCCTGCTTTTTGGAAACATCCTCTCTGTTTCGGAGTCAGAATTGTGGCTGCTGGCCATAATAACGGCCCTGGTCCTGCTATTTACCGGCCTTTTTTTCAAGGAGCTACTGGCAATCTCTTTTGATGAAGAAACCGCCAGGGCCGGTGGACTGCCGGTGGATATTCTTTATTTCGGTCTGCTTGCGGCAATGGCGCTGACGGTGATGGTATCGGTTAAACTGGTGGGAATTGTCCTTGTCTCGGCGCTCCTGGTCATACCCGCAGCCACAGGGTACCGTTTCAGTAAAAATTACCGGACCATGTTTTGCCTTTCGCTGGCTACAGGCATCGGAGGCAGCACCGGCGGCCTTGTGCTGTCCTATATTCTGGATATCCCGGCCGGCGCTTCCATAGTCCTGTTGATGGCCCTGCTTTTTTTGTTCTCCCTGATCAGGCTGCCGTGCACCAGGGCTTAGAAGCAGAAAGCGAGATGTCGGAAGGAGCTGTCATTGTCCCGGGCAGGAATCTGGTAAGAGCCTGCCCCTTAAATTGGCGGCCGGACTTGCGCCCATGCCGGGCGCACCAAAAAAAATACAGGGGAGACCCCTGTATTAAAATATATAGTGTAGGAGGTTAGGTTTACCATTTCCCTGTTGCATATATATATTCAACGCCGGACTTTAAAATCCTGCCCAAGGTAGAAATATTTTTTATTTGTCCAATAGAGCAATAATTCAAACCAATGAGAGTGGCAGATTTCCGGCTTTATTTTTATAATAAATATATGTTTGGACACACTATAGATGAAACAGAGGTCTGTTACGGCCGAGTCCAGGCTGCTGCAAGGTCAAAATGGCTTTGCTGCAGCCGGCCAAAGGTTGTTCACAGGTCCCCTAACGGGCTTGTGCCCAGCCGGCGGGAAGATCGCTTCAGGTTCCGCAAGGTTCTGTTATAGCCAGGACGGCTATAGCAGGATCTGCAGGGATCTGCTGCGGTCGAACCAAGATCGATACAGGTTCTTTTGTACTTACTGCACAGGAAGGCAACAACGAGATCGGCAGCGGTCAGGCCATCGCTGACGGTTTCGAAAAGGATCTGTAGCGGTCGGGCAAAGGCTGATTTCGGTTCCAACTGCGGTCCGGCACAGCCACAGGGTTGTTCCGGGCTGTATCGGGATCGGTGTGAGCCGGAGCGAAGGTCGTGGTAGGCTTCTGTTTTTCATAAAACATCTTTTCCCCGCTCTTCCGGACTTGCCCTTTCCACGCTGCTGGATGATAATACAATTGCGGTCTTCTGAACGGCGGCAGGCGCACGGGAACTTTATCCCGGGCCGGATAATCTAAGTACATAAAGGGGGTTGCCGGAGATGATTTTGGCCAAAAGAATTCACCTGTTTTTATTCCGGGTTTCACTGCTATGCTTCTGCCTCATGATAGTCGCCGGCTGCGGCGCATCTTCAGAAAAATTGGCGCACGGTTATGACAATGCGATGCCGGTGGAGCAAGGAAGCATGGAGGAATACGACAGCGATTACTATGCGGAAAGCAAAGCGGAGGGCGAATTGAATACGCCCTCCCAGGTGGTCGCACGCCATGTGATCCGTACAGGATCGCTTACCATCGCCGTTACGGATACACGCAAAACGGTGGAACAGGTTGAAAAAATGACCGCAGACAGCGGCGGGCTTGTCAGCGAGTCCAATGTGTACGAATACTCTGAAGGCCGCTACTCGGCCTCGTTGACGCTGCGCATTCCCGAGAAGCAGTTTGACAGTTTTATGGCCAGACTGCAGGACCTGGGGGAAACAGACGATGTCCGGAAGAGCAGCGAGGATGTTACCCTCCCCTATCTGG
This sequence comes from Bacillota bacterium, assembly GCA_033809435.1. Taxonomy (GTDB): domain Bacteria; phylum Bacillota; class Dethiobacteria; order DTU022; family DTU022; genus JAAZIN01. The sequence goes on along the minus strand of JAPXLS010000050.1, from coordinate 7,706 downwards.
ATATGGAAGCCAGGCTCAAGAACCTGAAAACCGAAGAGGAGCGGCTGCGCGAAATCCTGGATATGGCCGGCAATATGGAGGAGATCTTGCAGGTGGAGCGGGAGCTGTCAAGGGTGCGGGGTGAGATCGAGCTCTTGACGATGAATTTTACCCGGCTGCAGGATCTGGTAGCTTTTTCAACCATAGAGCTTTACGTCAACGAAAAGGCCGCCGGCATCGAGAAAATATCGCCGAAACCCTTCGAGAATATGGGGAAACGGTTGAGGGATGCCCTCTTCGGAAGCATCAATTTTATCTCCTCGGCAACAACTTTTATCCTTGTTGCTCTGACAGCGCTGCTGCCGGTGCTGATCATCATCGCCCTCATCGTGCTGCTGGTTTTGGGGCTGGTCAGGGCTGTAAAAAGGAAGAAAGGGCACATCCCGCCGGGCGGGAAGCCCCCGGCAGTAAGTTGATCGGGCAATAAAGAACTGGCTTACAATACGGCGGCCGGAGCTTCACTGCCCCGGATAGTGAAACCGGCCGTTCCGTTTGAAGAGGCGGAAATTTATTTTGTATAAAAAGGAGAAAAGCGCATATCTGTACCTGCCCCCGCTGCTTTCCGGGCTGGCCCTGATTCTCGCTTTCCCTCCCTTCGAGCAGGGCTGGCTGGCCTGGTTTGCCCTGATACCGCTGATCCGGTTCTGCCTGCAGGCGGAACCGCGCCAGGCGCTCTGCGGCGGTTTTCTATTTGGAGCGCCGCTGCACCTCTACCTGAACCTCTACCTGAGCGGTGTTCTTTTTGCGCATCTCTCGTGGGGGCTGGCAATCACGACAATAATCCTACTGGTTGTACTTCTCTGTTTTTTTAATGCACTTTTTGCCCTTGCAGTCAGCTACACCCGCTTCCTGAAGAGCCCGTTCCTTCAAACGGCGGCGATCCCGGCTCTATGGGTGCTGATGGAATATATCCGTTCCCTGGGGTTCATCGGCTACAATGTGGGTTATCTGGGCTACACCCAATGGCACTATCCGGCAATCTTGAATATTGCCTCTGTCTTTGGCTACTGGGGCCTTCCCTTGCTCGCGATTTCATTTCAGACAGTCCTGCTGCAGGCCCTGACCCGGGAACTGCGCGGTAAAGCCCTTGCAGCTGCCCTCCTTGTGTTTATTTTCCTCTTCGGGGCGGGCTCCCTGCTTCCCGGCCAGGCACCTGTAACCAGAGAGGACACCCCGCTCCGGACGGCCCTGATCCAGGGCTGCAGCGCCCCGGAGGAGATCCTGGATGCTTCGGGAAAGAAGGCAATCCTCAAGCGTTACCTTGATCTGACCAGGGCGGCGGTGGAGAAGGATCCGCGCGTGGAGCTGGTTCTATGGCCGGAAACGGTAGTTGAGCTGCAGATGAAAAAGGGGTTGCTGCGGCACCGCCCGGAAATGGTGCAGCTTGTTGAAGACCTGGATATAAGTGTACTGTTTGGGGCACAGCTTTACAGGGATAAGCTGCTTTACAATTCCCTGATCCTGCTTTCGCCGGAGCAGTCCGGCAGCCAGGTTTACGACAAGCAGCGGCTGGTTCCCTTTGTTGAATTTTTCCCCATGGAGGAGCAGCTGAATAAACTGCTGGATCTTGAAGATCTGACCCTGGGCATTTACCACGCCGGGGATGAGATTACCATCTTCCATCACCGGGGGATCCCTCTGGCCGGGGTAATCTGTTTTGAATCCTATTTCGGTGATTACACCCGCCTTTTTGCCCGGCGGGGGGGGAGGCACCTTTTCGTCGCCACAAATGATGCCTGGTTCGGAGAAACTATCGGACTGGAACAGCATGCTCAGGCTGCAGCGCTGCGGGCCGCCGAAATGGGGATCGGCGTCACCCAGGTCGCCAACAGCGGCATCTCCATCTCTTTTGACTGCCTGGGACGGGAGATAATGCGTACGGGCAAGTCGGAACGGGGCTTCTATATACTGCCCCTTGACCTGGCGCGGCGGCCCACTCTCTACCGCCGGGCCGGTGATTTTACGCCCCTTCTCTGCCTGCTGCTTCTGGCCGGCTGCGCTGCCGCAGCTGCGCTGAAAGCTAGATGCCTTTCACGATCACCAGCGGTGTCCCGGCGTCGGAGGAACCGCTGACCAGATCGGCCAGGCTGGCAACAACATCCTCCAGCCGCCGCGGGGTGGTTCCCTCGCAGGCCTCTTCACTCTCGTTCGATCCGGGATTCTCTATTTTCTCCTGCAGCAGTCTCTCGATCTCGGCGGCACTTTTACCTTCTTCATGAAAGTAACAATCGGCCAGGAACTTGTACTTGACTCCTCCGCGCATGCGGTTTAACCCCCCGGTGGCGGCAAAAGCGGGCCTGGGATCGGCAAGCTCGTAAATTCCGGTAGTGGGGTCGCGATAGGCGCCATCCCCGTAAATCATTACTTCAACCTCAACACCCAGCCGCTCCCGGATCAGATGCTGCAGCCGGCCGACAATCGCGAGCCCTTCACGGGGAGCCAGCTTTATTTTTTCACCTGCAGAGATATTGCTGCCGAGCAGCCCCCATTCCGAATATGCTTCGCCCGAGTTGCAAATCTGATCAAGGGTGATGCAGCGGGGATGGCGGGCGCCGATGAGGGCACTTGTCCTTGCGCGCGAGTGGATGTCGGCGGCAATAACGCCGTCGGGTCGGTAATCAAGAATGCGCAAGGGATCATTGCACAGAAATATCTGTGGCGCCGCACCGGCTGCGCTGATGGTATCCCGGTAAAAGCGAATGTAGTCGATACCGGTGACCGGATGGGGAAATTCCCGTCCCTCCAGATCCTCCAGCGTGATCAGCTCTTTACGCAGTGATGCGGCGAATTCGGGATCGATGATTCTGTTGCCCACTTCATCGCAGGGAAAGGAGAGCTGCATGATCACCTCGCCCCCGGCCAGGGCCAGGGCAAAACCCCGCAGGACAAGGGCAAAGCGATTGCGGCTGGCAATGGGAAAAACCACGCCGAGCCTGCTCCCCGGCGCAAGTTTCAATTTTTCTTTGATCTCACCGGCCACATCGGCGGTGGTCACATAATTGTTCTGAGCGCGGGCCACTACAGACTCGGTGATGCAGATGATGTCACCATTTTCAACAAGTCCGTCCCGGTGACATAGGGCCAGCTGCTCAAAAACAGTTTGCACAATGTCCATTCCCGGGAGGACCAAACCCATCTTCACGCCAAAAGCAAGCGCTCCCATATATCCAGGCAGTTCAACCAATGATCAGGGCTCCTTTCCCCAAAGGGCAGCGGGATCCGGCTGCGACCCTTTTACTTCTTTCAACAACTCCTGCGCTTCCAGGTAATCGGCCCAGGTATTGATATTGAAAAAGGAGTGCCGGCCGGGATCGAAACGCATGATTTCAGAATATCCAATATGCCGCACCCTGATTTTATCATAAAACACGGTGACTTTGCATTCATCCCGCTCGATCTGCTCCCGGATCAAATCTATGCAGGAGCGGCGGTAGTATGCATGCAGCGGCTGGTAATAGCTGCCAATACGGGGAACAACAACATCATAGTGCGGCGCAAAGGAGGCCATGTAACGGACCAGGTCCAGGTTGATGAAAGGCATATCACAGGCAGCGACAAACTGGTAGGGCAGCTGGGAGACGCTCAACCCGGCGTGGATTCCCCGCAGAGGTCCTTTTGCCCGGCCTGTCAGCAGATCGCCTGTCAGTTTCACCGGAAGATGGGCAAAATGATCCTGCCGGTCCGTCACCACGGTAATCTCTTTAAAAAGCGCCTGCAGACGGCCGACAAGGGTTTCAATTAGTGATAAACCGTCCAGCTCCAGAAAGGGTTTTGGACAGCCCAGGCGGCTGCTGTCACCGCCCGCCAGGATGATTGCTCCGCCAAGCCGGGAGCAGCTGTTCAAAGGGAACACCACCAATCAGTTGATCGGGCCGGCTCTCCCGCCCCTACTATACCTTATTGCAGCAGCGCCATCTCCCTGCTCCTGCGGCGGTAACCGAGGGCTGCCGTCAGGATGCAGAGCTCGTAGAGCAGCAGCAAGGGAAGCGCCAGCGCGATCTGGGTTACCGGATCGGGGGGGGTCAGGACAGCCGCCAGTGCAAGAATGATCAGGACAGCCCACTTGCGCCGGCGCCTCAGAGAGAGGGGGCTGAGCAGACCAAGCCTGCCCAGGGCCCAGGCAGCCAGCGGCAGCAGGAATATTACACCGAAAAAAATGTGGAAAGAGAAGAAAAAGGAAATGTAGTCGCTGACAGCCAGCTTGGCGGCAGTCCCTCCCCCGGCATGATCCAACAGAAAATGCAGAACCAGCGGAAAAGAGACCAGATAAGCAAAGGCGACCCCGCCGCAAAAAAGAAGGGCCATCCCCAGCAGGGCCTTCAAGCATACTTTCTTCTCGAAAGAAGTCAGGGCGGGATAGATAAAAGCGACCAATTCATATAATATCAAGGGGGAAGCGAGCACGGCGCCGGAGAGAAGAGCCAATTTAAGCTGGGCCGTAAAGGCTTCGGGGGGCGAAAAGTAAACCAGGCGCAGTCCACCCACAGGATATGTCAGGAAACGGCGGATCGGGGCCGCCGCCATAAATGAGGCAACGGTGACAGCAAGAAAAGCCGCGCCCGCCGTGATCAGGCGATGGCGCAGCTCGCCCAGGTGCTGCAGCACCGTCATGCTGGCCTCTTTATCCTTGCTCACAAATCCTTTAATGCCCCCCGCATCATTAGTAATAAAAAAACCGGGATTGCTGAATTGGAACCGCCCGGCGCAGAAAGGGCCGGCGCTACTGCAAGCACTTTATGCCTTCCCCTGCTCCTTTTCCGGTGCAGCTGCAGGGGCCTCGGGCTTGCCCTTGATCCCCTCCTTCAGCTCGGTAACGCTTCTGCCGATGGCCCTGGCCAATTCCGGCAGCCTGTTTGCCCCAAACAGAAGCAAAATAGCCAACAAAATTAACAGTACTTCCGTTGCACCCAGTTTCATGTTCCTCCTGCCCCCTTTGTATTATTTCAAAACCGCAAGATCACGGCCCATACGGTAACCCTCACGCCGGGCCAGATGATCCAGATCCATGGTATAGGCTTCTTCCAGACCGAGAATTACTTCGCGCCCGATCTCTTTCACAACCGCCGTCTTCAGATAGCTCTTGCAGCGCTCACAAACCTGCACCCTTCTGCCGGGATAATCATCGGCATAGAAATAACCCAGCTGCAGGGGATCTCTGTTCCGGCAGAAAGGACAAACAAGCCGGGGAAATTGCCATCTCGTGCAGCAGAGGGAGCATTCAAGTATCCGGACACCCTCCCTGTCGAGCATGGCCATGCCCGGCTGCTGACCGCACACGGGGCAACATCCCTCGCTCCACAGGGTGGCATCGACCTCCTTCCAAACAGCTTCGGCAAACGAGACATAAAAGGGAGCCAGGGCATCCTTGATCGTTCCGGCAACGAGGGCGGAATCCACCGGCCCCTCATCTCCCCAGCCCCAGAGGCGGGCCCGCTTCTCCAGTTCCCTGCTGCTCCACAGTTTACGGTCGCCAAGAAACCGGGGCAGGCAGCTTTCGGACAGTTCCGGCAGCTCCATGATTCTGCGCAGCTCCCCGGCCTGGGGAAAAACACCGGCGAAGGCCTCAATGGTTTCGCCCAGGGTCATTCTAAATAGGGCGGGATCGATGGACAGGGTAATATCGCCGAGCAGGCAGCGGCCCTCGCGAAACATCTGCAGGAAAAGCTCACGGTCAAGGGGGTAATCATTTTCTATTCTGGTGATACAGCTGCGACGCACCTGAAAAAGCGCCCGGTAAAGGCGAAGCAAGGGCTCCACAGTTTTTTTGTCCCGCAGGTACAGGGCGATCTCCCGATCCAGCTCCTCGAGCGTCACAATATCATTTTGCATAACCTGTTCCCCCAATGGCTCGACAATTACTTGTCCTCTTCAGTATCTTCATCTTCCAGGGATATGGATTTACCCACATCATTGAAGGCCTGCTTGAATTCCCGGATGCCGCGGCCAATGGAGCGCCCGAGTTCGGGCAGCTTCTTCGGCCCGAATAGAAGCAAAGCCGCCAGCAGGATCACAACTATCTCAAAGGGACCGATCTGACTAAAAGACATGGCCTGGAATCACCCCTGTCGCAATTCGGGAGAATGTTTGAAAAGTACTTCTACACAACAACAAAATATCCTCTCTGTTCAACTGTCAAAGCGGGGTTAAACGTTCAAAAAGCAAGCCACTTCGCTGATCAGCAGGAAGTGGCTTGCTTTCTTTGCATAGAAAAGGAAAGATGGGTTTTGCCGCTTTATTCTCTATCCCTCATCCTTTGCCTGGCGGGGAGTCAGCTTAAGCGCTACAAAAAGCGCCGGCGCCAGCAGGGTAGCCCAAATGCCGCCAAGGCCGTACCGGAGGAAACGCAGGGCTGCCAGCAGAGCCGGGTTTTCCGAGGTGAGAATGGACCCCAGCCCCATCACGATACCAAAAAGCACCGCCAGTCCGATGAGCGCCTTGATCAGTTGAAATCCCCAGTGTGCTTTGGGAATGGAGCGCACCTTATCCTGCTCAATAATATAGCCCACGGCGGCGCCGGCCAGCAGTCCCATCAATTTGGGCATGTCGCTCAGCGGATCCATAACTGTCAGTATGGCCGGGATGATCAGGCAAAGCGCCAGAAGGAGGGGCCTGGAGAATTTTTGGTCCCAGCCCTTGACCACGAAAAGGCTGCTCAGCCAGACCATGAGCAGAAGCAGGGGGACGCCCATGGCATATCCTCCGAGAATATCCCCGGGATAATGGAATGCCAGAATAATCCTGGAAAGGGGGATCATGATCAGCGCCACCAGCGACCAGATCCAGAACCATCCTCTTTTAAGCCGTATGGCCAGGTAACCCCATACCGTCACTGCAGTAAAGGTATGGCCGCTGGGAAAGGCAAAGCTTGTAAGCTGGTTTTCACGGATGGGCCGCTCCAGGGCGAAAATATCCTTGGTCACGCTGCTGAAGAGGCCGGTGACCAGCAGCACCGCCGCCGCCCAGAAACCGAGTGGCTTGCTGACGCACCAGATCAAAATGCCGAAAAAGATTATGTAGAATTCATCTTCGCCTAGAAATGTGAAAAATTGAAATAGGTATGCCACCGGTTTGATAGACAAATATTGCTGCAGCCAATCGATCATAACCATGCTGCGGGTCCAATCCCAATACAGAAAGAGCAGCGCAGTGCAGAGAAGCACAATTACCCAGCAGAAAACCAAACCAAATATCTCCCAACCCCTTTTGGGAGAGAAGTAGGGCCTGGTAACAGGGGGGCTCACCATACCGGTTCACTCCTTTCGTTCAACTGTCCAAGTTTTAAAACAACTGCCAGCAGATAGGTTCTCCAACATAACAGGTTTTTCCTTCCGCTGCAGGTGTTGAATGATGACATCATAATTGGTGCGGACAGGATCATCGCGCACCATCACCGGAATATGAATCCGCTCCTCTGTGAAATATCCAGGGGCCAGAATTTCGTCAACAAAGGAGTAGGTTACCGGACGCCCGGGGTGTGAAAAATAGATGCGGCCTCCGGGTTTAAGCGTTTTCAGCAGCACAGATTTCAGGGAGGGCAGGAGACGCTGTTCGTAGGCAATATCGGAGGCCAGAATCATGTCAAAACGCTCGCTGCAGAGGAAATTTCGCCAGTCAGCAAGCAGCAAACGGTAGCGTGTCAGGCGGTGCAGCCGGGCATTGGCTTCACA
>JAPXLS010000049.1:6747-12766 GCA_033809435.1 Bacillota bacterium | reverse complement strand
CTGCCCCGGCACAAAATTCCTTTTGTATCGCCTTTTTCAGATCCGTACCGGCAAACAGGGCGGCAGTTTTTTCAAGCAGGTCTACTCCCTTCCCGATTCACGAGGCTCTGGCGCAGAATCTTCTCAAGCCCATCAGGGCGGCAGCGCCGGCAATGGTCGTCCCGAAGAAGATCACCGGCTTGCCAATGAGAAAATCCGTAATGGTCCCGTTGGCAACGGTACTGCCCGTAGCCACGATCAGATCGCACCAGTCAAGTATTTCAGCGCCGGCGGATTTACCGTCTTCTATCTTTACGCCGTATTTCACCGAACCGATGTTGTCCTCATCCAGATCCAGCACCCGCATGGTAAAGCGGCCGGCAAGTTCCTGGATCATGGCCGGCTGATATCCGATGAAGGCAATGCGCGGTGAACCGAACTCTTTCTCTATCGCTGCAGCCATTTCGCCGGCGCATTCTTCCGGCTCCTCATTTTTGCAATGGACACTGTTCGGAGTTGCTCCCAGGTAGCTGCATACCGCATTGAGACTCGATATGAGCACGGCCCGGTCGTAATTCGTCTCCAGGGGCCTGTTCACAATTTCATGAAGTGTTCCGGCAAAATTCTCCGGCATATCGGTAAAGGCCTGCCCCCGCGCTCCCCTGAACACAGCCTCCATCAGCTTTTCTTTGCCTTTCAGAAGCGGGAAATCTTTGCGTTTGGGGGTCCCGATGGCCTCGCCCGGTTCAAGAATCCTGCCCCTCACCTCGATCCTTTCATTCAGCAGGTCATGTTCGCGGATCAAATCTGTAAAGCGTGCCGTCAGCTCTCTGTAAAAATCTTTATTACCCATCCTTTCACTCCCTGAATGAACTGTAGATCCCCTAGATCAGCGCAGTGCTGAAATAGCGCTCCGCCCTGTCTGCCAGGATGGTGGCCACCATCTTCTCCTCACCCTGTTTTTGGGCAGCCCTGGTGGAAGCCCACACATTGGCGCCGGAGGAGGTGCCCACAAGAAGCCCCTGCATCTTTGCCAGGCACCTGGCAGTTTCTATGGCGTCCTCATCGCTGACCTCGATCACCTCATCCACCAGGCTCGTATCGAGCACCGGGGGCACAAAGCCGTCGCCGATGCCCTGGATCTTGTGCAACCCGGGCTCATGGCCCAGAAGCGCGGAGACGTTCTTGGGCTCAACGGCTATAATCAGAACTTTCGGATTGCGCTCCTTGAGAAACCGGCCCACGCCGCAGAGTGTGCCTCCGCTGCCCAGACCCGAAACAAATATATCCACGCGCCCCTCCATCTGCTCCCAGATCTCGCGGGCCGTGGTCAGGTAGTGAATCATGGGGTTATCCGGGTTTTCGAACTGCTGGGGCACAAAAATGGAAGAATCGCCTGACGACTGTTCTCTTGCATAGTCGACAGTTCCGCCGATGCTCTTTTCCGCCGGCGTGAGCACCAGTTCGGCGCCCAGGGCGCGGATGATCTTTTTCCTCTCCTCGCTCATATTCTCCGGCATCACTATAACCACCCGGTAGCCCTTCTGCACGCCGGCCAGCGCCAGGCCGATGCCCGTATTGCCCGAAGTGGGCTCCATGATGGTCATCCCGGGCCGGAGAGCCCCTTTTTTTTCCGCCTCTTCAAGCATGAATTTCGCCACACGGTCCTTGATGCTCCCGCCGGGATTCAAAAACTCCGCCTTGGCATAGACATTAAGGCCCGTCATTTTTTCAAGCTTTATCATCGGTGTATGACCAATCAGATCGAGTACATTATTGGTAATCAATTTGCTGCCGCGCCCTCCTACTTGATTTAAATTAAATGCAGTATACCCCATTCCCGTTTTTTTTGAAAGCCGCCACCTGTTCCTGGCTCCATATTACTGGTCAAGGGTCTGAACTGCTATCTCTTTTTTTTCTACCCCTGCAAATATAAATCCTTCCACCGCGTACACGCCCCCCCGATCCGGCACCAACAGCCGCTTTTGACCCGATTATCCTCTGTTTTGGGTTTTTGGGGACCGGGGTATGGCCAGAACCGCGAAAAACCCTGACCCGGCGCAGGACGGGTGCGGGCGCATCAATATGTACCTGGCTGCCGGGTTTCCGATCTGGCGCACCTTGCCAGGACCGTTCTGATTTGCTCCAGGTTGGCGGGCTTGCCCAGGTGTTGATTGAAGCCGGCTGCCCCTGCCCTCTCGATATCCATGGGCCTGGCATAGCCGGTCAGCGACACCAGGTACACATCTTTCAGCAAGGGATCGGCGCAAAAAGCCCGGGCCACCTGATAACCGTCCATGCCGGGCAGCCCGATATCGCACAGCAACACATGGGGATGGAACACTTTGGCCCTGGCAATGCCCGCCGGCCCGTTGTAGGCAACCTCTACCTCATGCCCCTCCTCCTTCAGAAGGGCCACCAGACTGTCGGCCACATCCCTGATATCCTCGATCACCAGCAACCGCAAGGCGCCGCCGCCTCGCGCAACAGCAGTCCCGGCCCCGGATGCCGCGTCCCGCGGTTCGGCGGACAGGGGCAGTCTGACGGTAAACAGCGACCCTTTGCCCGGCCCGTCGCTGTGGGCCCGGGCCTCCCCGCCGTGCAGCTCGGCAAGCCCCCTGACCAGGGCCAGTCCCAGGCCCAGGCCGCCGGTGCCGTGAGCCGGTGAGACATCGGCTTGCCTGAAGGGAAGAAAAACAGTTTTAAGCATTTCTTTGCTCATTCCGATGCCGCTGTCAGCCACACTGATCTTTGCCCACCTGCCGCCGCCCTCCCCGGCCAGGTTCAGCCTGGTAAAGCCGCCCGGTTCGGTAAACCTGAGCGAGTTATGCAGCAAATTCCCCACAATCTGGGCCAGGCGGGCTGCATCGGCATGGACAAACAGACCCTCGGGAAGTGGCTGCACCTCCAGAAGCACTCCTTTTTCGTTAAATGCCGCCCGGTAATCCTCTGCGGTTTGATGCAGGATTTCATCCAGGGCGATCATTTCTTTTTGCAGCTCGATCTTGTTGCGCTTGATCCGGGTCACATCCAGCATGTCATCTACCAGGCGGGAAAGCTGGGCCGCCTGCCGCTTCATGATCCCCCGGGCTTTGATCGAGCGTTCATCAAGGGGGTCCAGCCTGTCCAGCAATGTGAGGCTGAGCATGATCGAAGCCAGCGGATTGCGGATCTCGTGCGAAAGAACGCCCAAAAAATCATCCTTCTGGGCGTCGGCCTGGCGGAGTTCCTCCACGGCGGCGGCAAGGGCCTCCTCTGCCTCTTTGCGCGCCGTAATGTCGATGATCACGATACGGCAATCCATAAATCCCGCTGCACCGGCGCCGGTTGCCGCCATCTCCAGCTGCACCCAGAGCCGCTCCCCGTCCGACCGGATCATCCCTGCCTCAAAGGTTATTCCGCCGCCGGTTTTCATCAGCTTCTTGTACTGCCGGTAATAGTTATCCCGGCTCTCCCCGGCAACGAAACGGGTCAGGGGTTGCCCCAGCAGCGCCTCCCTTTCCAGGGCAAGCAGCTGTGAAGCAGTGAGATTGGCCCTCCGGATCAGCCCATGCCGGTCCAGCGTCAGATAACCGGCAGGGGCCAGCTCGTAGAGATCGAAATAATTGTCCCTGGATTCTTCGAGTTCCAGTTGGGCCCGGCGCAGCTCCTCATTCTGCATCTCCAGCTCTATCTGATATACGCGAAGTTCATAAAGCAGCCGCTTAGCCTCCCCCTCATCCCCGGCTTCCGCCCTGCACTTTCCCTCCAGCATCTTTTCTGCCTGCATGCGCAATTCACCCGGTTCGCGGGCCGGATCTTTCCCCTTCAACTTTACTTCCCCCTTTTTGGAACAGGTTCCGGGCAATATTCGGTGGTGGCAACGGCATAGGGGACCCCGTTCCCGCCCAGCAGGATGCTTGCGGTCACCCATACTTCTACAACTTTTCCGCTGCCGGTGAGCCGTTGGGTCAGGAAGGGAGCAGGCACCTCCCCTTTGACCAGTTTCTGGACCAGTTCCTGTGCCTCATCGATCTTGCCCTCCGGAACCCGATCCAGGCTGTTCATCCGGAGCGCCTCCGCCTCCGTCCAACCGTACATCCTTTCCGCACCCGGGTTCCAGGCCAGGATCCGCCCTTCAAGATCTTGCACGATCACGGCGTCACGGGAATCGCGAACAACCGCGCCCAGGCGGCTGGCGGATTGCAGCTCCCTTGAGTCCGTAATATTGATGAAGTTGATCACCGCGCCCTCAATAACATGGTCCATGGTGCGGTAGGGGATTATATTCATGCGGTACCATTCATCATCCTTTGCCCTTACCTCGATCACTTTCGGCACCAGCGTATCCAGAACATCCTGCAGATCCTGCTCCAGCCGATCATAACCGGCCAGGTTGGAGGCTATATGGCTGACCGGGCGTCCCAGATCTCCCTGGATCAAATTGATCACCCTGGTTGCGGCGGGAGAAAAACCTTTGATGCATAGATCGTGGTCCACGAAGACGGTGCCAATCCCGGTACCGGCCAGCATGTTGTTCATGTCGTTGTTGATATGGAGCAGCTCTTCATTTTTCGCCTGCAACTCCGCATTCAGCGTCACCAGCTCTTCATTAACGGACTGCAGCTCTTCCCGGGAGGTCTCCAGTTCTTCATTGGTGGCGTGGAATTCTTCGATGGTCGACTGCAGCTCCTCGTTGGATGATTCCAGCTCCTCGATAACACTCTGCAGGTATTCATCCTTGTCCTGCAGTTCACGTTCCAGGGCGGCGGCAATTTCCCCTGAAGCGGAGGCGCACTCCTCTGCAGGGCAGGTACCCATGCCGGCATCATCCTTTGTCGTTGGCGGCGCCGGCCCAAATATGATCAGCAGCGCCTGTGGATTATCCGGAAGCCCTGTTTCAAAGGGCCTGACGGTGAGATTCACCGTGGCAATCGCTCCGTTTGCCCTGACCCGTAAACCGGGACAGGATACCGGCTTGCCCTGGAACACCGCCCGGTTGATGGCATCAGCCAGCGCATTTCTCAGGCCCTCCCGGGCCATCTTCAGGATATTCAGGCTCATGGAACCGGCAGCCGGTTCGAGGTACTTGCCGGTGCGGCCATGAATGTACAATATCTCGCCATGCAGATTGATCACCACGCAGGGGGGAGCATAATCCTGCAGAAGCGCGCTTTCCAGCACTTTGCCCAGGCCGCCGGCATCGCTTTCGGGCGGAGCTGCGGCGGGATATGGATTTGTATAGGAGAATTGATAACTCAAAGGAAGCGCCGGTTTGGGAAGCTGTGAAGGCAGGCCCTTTATACGCTGATAGAGCTTCCATTTCCGATCTACCGTTACAAAATAATCTTTCTCGCCCGTTGTTTCAGATGTGCCCAGAAAGAGAAAGGATTCCGGCAGCAGCGCATAGTGAAAAGTATGCAGCACCTTCCGCTGGAGCCCCTTGTTCAGATAGATCAACAGATTCCGGCAGCTGATCAGGTCCAGTCTGGAAAAAGGCGGATCCCTGTTCACACTGTGCTCGGCAAAGATGATCATCTCCCGGATCGCCTTCTGGACCCGGTAACCGGCGCCGTTGTCCTCCAGCGTAAAAAAACGCCTCAGCCGCGCAGGAGCGATGTCCGGCGCAATGCCCGCAGGATAAAAGCCCTGCCGGGCCTGTTCCACGGCCCGGCCGTCTATATCGGTGGCAAAGAGCTGCACCTTTGTATGCTGCTGCAGTTTTTCCAGATGTTCCTTGATCAGGATGGCCAGCGAATAGGCCTCCTCCCCGGTGGAGCAGCCGGCCACCCATACCCGCAAGGGCTCCCCCGGTTTTTTCCCGGTAAAAATTTGCGGCAGCACCTTTTCGCTCAGGGCCTCGAAGGCCTCCGGATCTCTGAAAAAACCGGTTACCCCGATCAGCAGCTCCCTGAAAAGCGCCTGCACTTCCTTCATGTTTGCCTGCGCATAGCGCAGGTATCCCGCCAGGCTGTCGATCTGGTTGACTGCCAGGCGTTTTTCAACACGACGCAGAATGGTACTTTGCTTGTAACCGCTAAAATCATGCCCCGTCCTGGTG
>JAPXLS010000049.1:0-6737 GCA_033809435.1 Bacillota bacterium | reverse complement strand
CCTCCCAGCGGCTCGACAAAGGCAGGCGGCAAACATTCCACCTGTGGCAAATTTTTGTACAAAGCACTCCGGAGATAACCGGCCAGCTGTCCAGGCATCTCTGCCGGGGGTAGTACATAATCGGCCAGACCGGCGGCGATGGCACTGTTGACCATGCTTTTGGCCTCGGCGGTGGCAGGATCCTGGACCATGGTCATACCGCCCTCGCCCTTGACTGCTTTCAGCCCCTGCGTTCCATCGCTGCCGCCGCCTGAAAACAGAATGCAGATGGATAGATCCTTCCAATCAGCAGCAAGGGAGCGAAAAAAAACATCGATGGGAAAACGCTTTGTGCGGGCGGCGACCGGTTCTGTCAGATGCAACCGGCCCTGCCTGAGGATCAAATCCCGGTTTGGCGGGGCGGTGTAGATAACGCCCGGCACCACCGCCATCCCATCACCGGCCTGGCAGAACTTCAAAGCTGTAAACCTCTCCAGCAGCTCGCCAAGAACGCTTTTGTAATCGGCGGGCAGGTGCTGGATCAGGACAAAAGCCATCTTTTCTCCCAACTCATCGGGCAAACTGCTAAAAAAGGACTCCAGCGCAGTCAACCCTCCTGCCGAGGCGCCGATGCCCACAATGGCAAATCTCACATCGGGGACACCGTTATTGTTGCCTTCAACATTTCGTCTCTTTTCTTTCATAGCGGCCTGTTCCGGGACAAGAAAAACCACCTGCCTGTTTTCGATGGCTCGCGCTGACTTGCTTCATCTTGCTGGAAGCATAACAATATTCTACCATAGGTGTCAACGAGAAAACAGGCACACATGTGTCATGCTGTGTCAGATTTACGATTTTCTTGCCATTCCGGCCCTGCTTCAGCAACGGCATCGGGAGACTGCTCCCCCGCTATTTGATATTTTCAGCAATAAAGGAGTTTACATAGGCCCCGTCGGAAAGGGGGCGCTGCACCTTTTCAGCCCATTTCTCCCCATCCTGCAGGGAAGCAAGATCAACGCCGTACCAGTTTTCCACAGCGCTGCGGGAGATGGTATAGGCAATCCCTTCAAAATTCAGGATCAGGGTCTCCAGGTTGCCGATGAGGGTGAAGTTGGCCGTGGCATTGTAGACCAGCGCCCGGTTGAAAAGCCCCGCCTCCAGGGCTGCGGGAGAGCCCTGGTAGTTGATCTCCGCCGTGAAATCCTCGGGATAGAGCTCGAATGTCCTCGGGAATTCACCGAGCGGGAGATTGGCATTCAGGTTGGCCAGGTTGGAAATGTCGCCCATGTAACTGCTCCTGAATTCAAGCAGTCTGCCGAAATCATGGGTCAGCGGTTCTCCCTGCGCTGCAAGGTAGAGCCCTTCCTTTCTTCTCATCTCCGGCTTGATATAGCCCTCCACCAGGGCCAGGGCCCCCAGGCCGAGAAGCAGCAGTGCGACGATCAGGATGTTTCGCTTTTTCATCTGTGATCCACCTCGTATTTCTGCACCAGGGTGCGGGCTTTGGTGTAAAGTAGCGGCAGAATGATGCTGACAAAGGGCAGGGCGTAGGAGATGGCAATCTGGGCAAGGCGGTATGGCCCATCCACGCACAGGGGCCGCCCGAACCAGATATCGCTGCCGAAGTACTTCAAAGTGGTAAACACCGCCGTGACCAGGATGAAGAGAACCCAGATCAGCCAGGCGGTCCTACCCTGCCGCCCCAGCCTTTTTTGATCCAGCGGGGCGGCGGCATCGAGATAGGTTTCATCCTTTCGGGAAGAAAGGATCAGGAAGACAATCCCCAGCCCTGCCGCCAGGGGCAGCAAAAGGGTGTTGACGACAATGCCGGAAAGGGTAATCCGCAGCGGAATGGTCAGAACCCAGGCGATCACGGTGTAGAGCAGCGCCGCCTGGATGAGTTCCACCTTGAAGCGGTTTATATAGACCGCCCTTCGATCCGGGAGCAGATCATCAACACTTTCCAGGGATTTCTTCGCCCGGGCCAGGGCCTCCCCGTAGGGCAGCCCTTCAGCGAGATAATCGGCCAGCCTGTCTTCAAGATTGCCCAGGATCTCTATTTTAAGATCCCTCGATTCCTCCGTCTCCCTGTGGCCGGCAAAGAGCCGGTCAACGTATTTTTTCAGATCCTCCATCTCAATCGCCCTCCTCCACGCCCTCTACGAGGCGGTCGATCAGATTTTTGACCGCCTGCCATGCCCTGTAATTTTCCTTGAAAAGAACCTTTCCCGCCTCGGTGACCCGGTAATACTTCCGGCGCCCCCCCCGACTCTCCTCGCCCCAGTACGCCTCCAGGGCCCCCTGCGCCTCCAGGCGGCGCAGCGAAGAATAGAGGGTCGGCTCCTTCAGCTCGAACTCCTGGCCGCTTTTCAGGTAGATCTCCCTGATAATCCGGTAACCATAATTATCCCCCTGCAGCAGCACATTCAGGATAATCGTATCCACGCTGCCGCGCACCAGTTCGCTGTAAGCCGTGCTAGCAATCAACGGTTTTCACCTCTTAATCGCCTCCGACAGCAATGTAACACATATTACTGTGCCTGTCAATATACTTTGCATGAAACAGTTATGTTCTCCCATTCCCTGCATGCCGGAAAGGATTTCAGAAGGCAATAAATTTTCAATGTTTCGCTGATCATGCAGGAAATAGTTTTTTTATGCCGAAATGATGTAACACGAATTATCATAATAGTAATACTGGAGTATGCAGAGAGGACGGTTCTCTTCGCCATGAAAATGATCGAGGGGCGCAACATTTCTCATTCCTATGCTTTCGAGGGCAGCAAGGAGCTCTCCCTGGATGGTGTCAGCATAACCGTGCGGCGCGGCGAGCTCGTCGCCCTGGTGGGGCATAACGGCAGCGGCAAGTCCACCCTGGCCAAGCATCTCAACGCGCTCCTGCCCCTGCAGAAGGGCAGCCTTTCCGTTGCGGGGCTGGATGCAAAGGAAAGCGCCAATCTTTGGGAGATCCGCCGTAAATGCGGTATGGTTTTTCAGAATCCGGACAACCAGTTTGTCTCCTCCGTGGTGGAGGAGGATATTGCCTTCGGTCTGGAAAACTATGACACCCCGGCGGAGCAGATCCCCGAAAGAATAGAGAAAGCGCTGCAGGCGGTGGGCATGGCCGGCTTTCAGGAAAGGTCGCCCCATCTGCTTTCCGGGGGCCAGAAGCAGCGGATCGCCCTGGCCGGCGTCTTTGCCGTTGACCCCGATATCATCATCTTTGACGAGGCTACCAGCATGCTTGATCCTGAAGGGCGGCGGGAGCTGATCGATACCATCTGCAGACTTCATCAAGAACTACACAAAACAATTGTCCTGATTACACACTACATGGAAGAGGCCGTCATCGCCGACAGAGTTTGCCTGTTGAAGGAAGGCCGGATCATCGCCCAGGGCTCCCCCCACGATATTCTGACAGACCGGGCGCTGCTGGGTGAGGCGGGGCTTTTGCCGCCGCTGCCGGTACAGCTCTATCATGATCTCAGGGATGCTGGAATCAGTCTGGATCGCTGCCCCCTGACGGGTGAAGAATTGGTGGAGGAACTTGCCGGATTATGCTCATCAAAATAGAGAGCGTTTCATTCACGTACGCACCTGGAACAGCCTTTGAAACTGCCGCCCTGAGTGACATCAACCTGTCCATCGAAGGGGGCGAATTTATCGGCCTCATGGGTCACACCGGCTGCGGCAAATCAACGCTGATCCAGCTCATTGCCGGCCTGCTGCGGCCCTCAAGGGGAAAGATCCTGCTCGAGGGCAGGGATATAAATCAAAAGGGATATGAACGCAATGAGCTGCGGGAGAAGGTAGGCATTCTGTTCCAGTATCCGGAGTACCAACTTTTTGAGACCACCGTGGAAAGAGATATTGCCTTCGGCCTCAAATATTTGCCGCTCTCTGCCGGCGAGAAGAGCGAGCGGGTCAGGTGGGCCCTCGAGACTGTCGGTTTTTCCTTTGACGACATTGCTGCGCAGTCCCCCCTGGGGCTCTCGGGTGGCGAAAAACGCAGGGTGGCCATTGCCGGGGTGCTGGCGGCAAAACCGCAAATCCTGATCCTCGATGAGCCTGTCGCCGCCCTCGATCCCCTGGGCCGGTGCGATTTCATGGAGTTCATCAGCGGATTGAATCGCAGCGGGACCACCATCATCATGATCTCCCACAATGCAGACATCCTGAGTGAATACGCGCGAAGAATTCTTGTTCTGGAAAAAGGCAGGCTCTGCATCGACGCCCCGGCGGAAGAGGTGTTCCGGGATATGGGCAAGATCGAGAAGTACAATCTGGATGTGAGCCGCCCGCGTAAAATTGCCCACCTCATACAGCAGCAAGGGCTGCCCTTCCCCCAGGATATTATCCGCTACGGGGAACTTTTCACCGCCATAAAAACCCTGGTGGAAAGCCGGTGCGGGAAATGAACCTACCAATTGGAACCTACATTCCCGGCAGCTCCCTGCTGCACCGGCTTGATGCCCGGGTCAAGATGCTCTGCCTGATCACCCTCATCGTGGCCATCATCTATGCGAGCTCCATCCCCGGGTACGGAATCATGGCGCTGCTGGTGGGGCTGCTGATCTTTCTGTCCAGGCTGGACCTGAGAACAGCTTTCGCCTCGATCAAACGGATCATCCCCTTCTTTCTGGTAATATTCCTGATGAACTGCCTGTTTTACGATCAGGAGCAGCCTCTGTGGGCCTGGTGGATCTTCCGCCCCTCCGCCGCCGGTGCGATCATGGGCCTGAACGTGGTGCTGAAGCTGATCCTGCTCATGCTCCTTTTCAATATCCTCATGTCGACAACGGCTCCCATGAAGGTCACCTCGGCCCTGGTCAGTCTTTTGCACCCCCTGGGCTACATCGGAATCCCCGTTGCCGATCTGGCCCTGATGATCAGCGTGGCCATTCAGTTCATCCCCACGCTGATGGAGGAGACGGAGATGATCCGCAAGGCGCAGACAGCCCGCGGGGCCAGGTTTGAAAGTCCCAGGCTCAGGGAAAAAGCGGAAAGCATCATGCCGCTGGTCATCCCCATATTCCTGGGCGCCTTCAGGCGGGCCGATGAACTGGCCATGGCCATGGAGGCAAGGGGCTATCGCGGGGGCAAGCGACGCGTTAAAAAAAGCGACCCGCTCCAGAAATACGATTTTGCGGCTTTGGCCATAACTGCGGCCATTTGCCTGGTGCAGATATTTGCCCTTTAATTCACATCCCGGGGGCGAAAAGGGCGGGCGAAGCAGGCCCTGCTTGACCCTTGATGATAGAACCTGCATTTAAAAGGAGGTAACTTGATTTGACACAGGTTAAAAAAGCAATAATCACCGCGGTGTGCATGGCTCTTTGCGTGGTTCTGCCCCTGGCATTTCATGCCGTCCCCAATGCCGGCAGCATCTACCTGCCCATGCATATTCCCGTGCTCCTCTGCGGCCTCATCTGCGGCTGGTCCTTCGGCCTTGCCTGCGGCATTGTCGGCCCCCTGCTCTCCAGCCTCTTGACGGGCATGCCGCCTGCAGCGGTCCTGCCCGCCATGGTGATCGAGCTGGCGGTGTACGGTATCGTGGCCGGCCTGGGCATGGCGCTGGTCCGGACCAAAAAATTGAGCGCCGACCTTTACATCAGCCTCATCGCGGCCATGTTGACGGGACGCATTGTCGCCGGTGTCGCCAAGGCCCTGATCTTCGCCGCCGGCTCCACCACCATGGCCGCCTGGGCCACCAGCTACTTTGTAACGGGCCTGCCCGGCATAGTGATCCAGCTTATCCTGGTCCCTGCCATTGTGATCGCCCTGGAAAAGGCACGTCTGGTTCCCATGCGCTACCCGGTGGAATAAGCCGGCTCAGGTCAAAAAGAGTAATGGCTGATGAAATATGACTTTCAGGCCAAACTGCTTCGCACAGTCACACATCAGCCATTACTACCTTGATTAAAATACAAATTTGTCTCCCTGTAAAGGGTGTGGAACATGGATAAGGACAGGATCAGAGCTTTCTTCAACCGCGCTGCGCGAAATTGGGACGAAGGATCAACGGATGACCCGGCCGTCATCAATATTATATTGGATCATGCAGATATCCGGGAGGGCCTCTCCGTGCTGGATGTAGCCTGCGGCACAGGCATCCTTTTTCCCTTCTACCTGGAGCGCAAGGTCAGCCGGATCACCGGCATTGATATTGCGCCGGCCATGATTGACCGGGCCCGGGAAAAGTTTTCGGATCCGCGCATCGAGCTGCGCAACGAGGATGTGGAAGAAGCTGTTTTTGCATCGCCCTTTGACCGTTGCATGGTCTACAATTCATTTCCCCATTTCGGAAACCCCGCCCGCCTTGTTGCGGTGCTGGCCGGTCATCTGGCCGGGAAGGGCCGGCTCACCGTGGCCCATGGCAAAAGCCGTGCCGAAATTGACGCGCACCACAGGAACCACGCCGGTGGCGTCTCCCTGGGGCTGATGCCTGAAGATAAGCTGGCGGGGCTTTTCAAGCCGTACCTGACCGTGGATGTAATCATCTCGGACGAGCGCATGTTCATCGTCTCCGGCGTCAAGACCAAGTGAGCTACGCCGGCCGAATGAGTCAGAGGGACGTTGACTTTGACTCATTTCAATTGACAGCGGCGCCCGATGCGGGCACACAGGCGGCCCTGAACCCGGCGGCGGCTGATTGAAATCCGGACAGAAATTGGCTACACTGGAGCCAGGGAGGAGGTGCTCAGCCATGCACATTGAGCACGGCATCATCGAGATGGATACAGCCGCGCGGGAGGCAC
>JAPXLS010000048.1:0-12789 GCA_033809435.1 Bacillota bacterium | reverse complement strand
AGGCACGGGCGAGCAACAAAGGGGTATGCCCGCAATACAATACTCACCATGCAAATGCAAAATTGAGAGGGCTCAAGTAACGGCGCATCCGGCGCCGCAGCTCACTGCTCACCTCTCAATTCACATGCCCCGCACTGAAGAATGCCGGTTCGCTGAATCCGCTATACTACCAGTTCGATAATTACCATCGGAGCGCTGTCGCCGCGGCGCGGTCCCTTGGGAACAATGCGCGTGTAGCCGCCCTCCCTGACCTCACACTTTGGCCCGATTTTTTCAAACAGCTCTGTCACCACAGTTTCGTCGTACAAAAAAGCCAGAGCCTGGCGCCGCGAATGCAGGCTGCCCTTTTTGGCCAGAGTGATCATCTTCTCGGTAAGCGGCTGAATCGCCTTTGCCTTCGCGGCAGTGGTTTCTATCCGCCCCGCCCGCAGCAAGGCTGTCACCTGGGCGCGAAACAGCGCCTTTCTGGGACCGCTTTTCCGGTTAAGCTTCTGGTAGGCCATCTCGTTTCCCTCCTTACTGTGCTTACTCCCCGCTTTTACTCAGGCTGAAGCCCAGTTCGGCCAGTTTTCGTTCCACTTCTTCAAATGATTTTTTACCCAGGTTCCGAACCTTCATCATCTCTTCCTCGGTCTTGCGCACCAGCTCGCCTACCGTATTGATCCCCGCACGCTTGAGGCAGTTGTACGAGCGCACCGAAAGATCCAGATCCTCGATCATCATCTCCAGACGCTGTTCGCGGTCTTCCTCTTCCCTCTCCTCCAGAGGATCGGTTTCATCGATTTCCTCGGTAAGATTCAGGAATATGGAAATTCGCTTGCTCAATACCCGCGCCGCCTGGCTGACCGCTTCGTCGGGCTTGATACTGCCATCGGTCCATACCTCCAGCGTGAGCTTGTCAAAATCTGTTACCTGCCCTACCCGGGTATCCTCAACCTGGTAATTGACCTTGCGTATGGGCGAAAAAATGGAATCAACGGGGATCATCCCGATAGGCTGATTCGCCGCCTTGTTCCTTTCCGCAGGCACATAGCCGCGGCCTTTTGTTGCCGTCATCTCCATCCTCAAATGCGCCTTCTCTTCAAGTGTGCAGATAGGCAGCTGGGGGTTCAGGATCTCCACCCCTGCCGGGGCCTGAATATCCTTGGCCCGGACCACACCGGGTTTATCCGTATCGATGACCAGGTTCTGGGGTTCGGAGTCATGAATCCTCATGGACAGGGACTTCAGATTGAGGATTATCTCGATGGTGTCTTCCAGCACCCCGGGCAGAGTGGAAAATTCATGCAGGGCGCCGTCGAACTTCACGTTTGTTATCGCCGCACCAGGCATGGAGGAAAGGAGCACCCTGCGCAAGGCATTGCCCAGCGTGATCCCGTACCCTCTTTCCAGGGGTTCGACGATAAACTTGCCGTAAGTGAACCTGTCGTCTTTCTCGACATATTCAATTCTAGGCTTCTCGATCTCAATGGACATACTTAACCCTCCTTCTCGATGGTATTGAGGGCATCGTGACTGCTTAACGGGAATACAACTCCACGATCAGGTGTTCCTCCACCGGAACATCGATCTCCTCCCGTTGTGGTACCCGGATAACTTTACCCTGCAAGTGTTCCAGATCCGCTTCCAGCCAATCAACAGCGCCTTGCCCCTCCCCGGATTCCCGGATCATTTTGAAAATGGGCAGATTCCGGCTTTTCTCGCGCACGGCAACGACATCTCCCGGCCTGGTAAGATAGGAGGGGATGTCAACCTTCCGTCCGTTAACCTGGAAATGACCGTGATTGACCAGGTGGCGCGCCTCTGCACGGGAGCGCCCCAGCCCCATCCGGTAGACCACGTTATCAAGGCGGCTTTCCAGAAGCTGCAGCAGGATTTCCCCTGTCACACCCCTGCGCCGGTCGGCTTCCTTGAAATAGCGGCGAAACTGTCGCTCCAGAATGCCGTAGATCCTTTTTGCTTTCTGCTTTTCACGCAGCTGCTGTCCATACTCGGAAAATTTCTGGCGGGCCTGCCCATGCTCTCCCGGCGGATAACCCTTTCGGCCCACACTGCATTTATCCGTGTAGCAGCGATCGCCCTTCAGGTAAAGCTTATTTCTTTCACGCCGGCATAAGCGGCATACCGCATCTCTGTAACGTGCCATTTAACTAAACTGCACCTCCTTATCTGACAATCTATCGCCAGCTTTTCAATATTTATTGTTTAAACCCGCCGCCTCTTCGGCGGCCGGCAGCCGTTGTGCGGAATGGGGGTCACATCTTTGATCGTGTTCACTTCCAGGCCGGCGGCCTGCAGGGAGCGAATCGCCGCCTCCCTCCCGGCACCCGGTCCCTTCACAAATACCTCAACCTGTCTCATACCGTGCTCCATCGCCGCTTTCGCAGCGGTTTCGGCAGCCAGCTGCGCCGCAAAGGGTGTCGATTTACGCGAGCCTTTGAATCCCACATTGCCGGAACTGGACCAGGCAATACTGTTTCCATTCGTATCTGTAATCGTAATGATCGTATTGTTGAAGGTCGATCTGATATGGGCAATGCCGTACTCGATATTTTTGCGCTCGCGGCGCCTGGTACGTGTCACTCTTTTTTTAGCCAACTTTGTTTACTCCTCCCTCCATCAGATTTCCCACAGCTATTTTTTACGCCGCACCCCTACAGTTTTGCGCGGACCTTTACGTGTACGGGCGTTGTTTTTCGTTGCCTGGCCCCTTACCGGCAATCCGCGCCGGTGACGGATCCCCCGGTAGCAGCCGATTTCAACGAGACGCTTGATATTCATCGCCACTTCCCGGCGCAGGTCTCCCTCGACCTTGTAGTTCTTATCGATAAATTCCCGCAGGCGGTTGACTTCATCCTCTGTCAGGTCGCGCACCCGGGTATCGGGATTGACACCGGTGCGTGAAATAATCTGTGAGGCCCGGCCGCGGCCGATCCCATAGATATATCCCAGGGCAACTGCCACCCTTTTATCCCGCGGCAGATCGACACCCGCTATTCTCGCCAATTGACGGCACCTCCTTCAAGGTAAAAAAAGCTAAACAAAGCTATATTTCCCTTCACTAATTGTCTCTATACCTTTCTAGCCCTGCCTCTGCTTGTGCTTGGGATTCTGGCAGATCACCACTACTTTGCCCTTGCGCCGGATCACTTTGCATTTTTCACACATCGGCTTAACCGAGGGCCTAACTTTCATTGCCGCAACCTCCCTTACTTGTAGCGATAAGTAATCCGCCCCCGCGTCAGGTCATAAGGCGATAATTCTACCAGAACCCGATCCCCGGGGAGAATCCGGATAAAATTCATGCGGATTTTACCTGAAACATGAGCCAGCACCTTTAGACCATTTTTCAGCTCAACGCGGAACATGGCATTGGGAAGAGGCTCGACCACGGTCCCCTCCATCTCCACTACATCTTTCCTCCTGGTCACCAGCTGCTCAATCCTCCTCTTCCGCCGGAGCCAGCTCATCAATGTATCTAATTACCTGGCTATCCGTTAATTTTTCGCTGCGAATCAGATCTTCTATCTCTGCCCGGCGCGAATAGCGCTGCAGATGAATCACATTCTTTTTTTTCGGGCGGGAGAGGGAACGGCTTCGCCCGTTGGAAAGCAGCACTTCCCGCGGACTGATTACCTTTATGACCAGGTAAAGCTTCCCTTTGTCCCGGCCCGCTCTGGAACGGACCAGCTGTCCGGGCTTCAGATCTTCCATTGCGGCGCCTCTCCTTTCCCCGATCAAGGGGCTGTCAAAACAACGGGCCCCTCCTCACAAAGGGCAACACTGTGCTCAAAATGAGCGGAGATGGACCTGTCCCTGGTCACTACCGTCCAGCCGTCCTCCAGCATCTCCACATCGGCTCCGCCCGCATTGATCATGGGTTCGATGGCCAGAACCATACCGGTCTGCAGCTTTGGACCGCGGCCCGGAATACCGATATTGGGCACCTGGGGTTCTTCATGCATCTCTGTGCCGATTCCGTGACCGGCGTAACTGTAAACCACGGAGAAGCGGTTTGCCTCCGCATATCTCTGCACCGCATGGGAGATATCGCCCAGATGGGCCCCGGAGCGCATTGCCGAAATTCCCTCGGCCAGGGACTGCCTGGTTACATCCATGAGCCGCCTGGCCTGGGTGCTGATCCGCCCAACAGCATAGGTGGCCGCAGTATCGCTGTAGTAGCCTTTCAGACAGACACCCACATCAATGCTGATTATATCCCCCTCTTTGAGCCGGCGCAACCCTGGAATGCCGTGAACCACCTCTTCATTCACGGAAGCGCAGATAGATGCGGGAAAACCATGGTAGCCAAGGAAGGCGGGTTCGCCGCCGGCTTCCCGGATAATCCTTTCAGCCCTCTTGTCCAGCTCCGCCGTAGTTATACCGGGGGCAACGAGCCCCTCCAGCTCCTGCAAAACCCTGGCCGCCACTTTACCCGAATCCCGCATCAGTTCAATTTCGCGGGCCGATTTTAACCTGATCATCTGTACCCCACCTATTTCATGAAACCGCGGTAGCTGCGCATGAGCATATGGCTCTCGATCTGCTTCATCGTCTCCAGGATAACTCCCACCACGATGATCAAGCCCGTCCCGGTAAATATAATATTCATACCGGTAAAACCTTTAAACAAAATAGGAAAAACAGCGATAAATGCCAGTGCAAAGGCTCCCACCGTAGTCAGTTTCGAGATAACCCTGCCCAGAAATTCCGCCGTGGGCCGGCCGGGGCGCAGGCCTGGAATGAAGCCGCCGTACTTGCGGATATTACCGGCAACCTGGAAGGGATCAAATTGCACCGCAGTATAAAAATAGCTGAACCCGATAATCAAAAGAGTGTAAAGCACTGTATTCAAGGGTGTGCCCCAGTCCAGGATAGAGGCTATTTTGGCGGCGATGGGGTGGTTTATAAACCTGACTGCGCTCTGCGGAATCGTAATGATCACAGAGGCAAAAATCACCGGAATCACCCCGGCCATGTTGATCTTTAGCGGAATATGGGTGGACTGCCCGCCGTACATTTTCCGTCCCACGATGCGCTTGCTGTATTGAACGCTGATGCGGCGCTGCCCCTGGTCCATACCCACGATGGCCACAACCAGTCCCAACAAAATGACCATGGTCAGAGGCACCAGGTAAAAGGGTACCTGGCCAAAACGGACCTGCTCGGCAATGAGGATCACACCGCCGGGGAATCCGGCAATAATACCGGCAAAGATCAACAGTGAGATGCCGTTGCCAATTCCCTTTTCCGTAATCAGCTCGCCCATCCACATCAAAAAGGAAGTACCCGCCGTCAGGGAAAGAACAATGATGAAATAAGAGAGAAAATTTTTCTCCGGAACCGCTTCTGCGATCAGGAAGGAGTAACCGATCCCCTGAACCACAGAGATGACCACGGTGCCGTACCGGGTCAGCTGGGTGATTTTTTTCCGCCCGTCAGGATCCTGACTCCAGTCTTTCAGCCTGGGAATAACCATGGTTAAAAGCTGCATAATGATGGAGGCGGTAATATAGGGCATGATTCCCAGGGCGAATATGGTGAATTTCTCAAGGCTGCCGCCGCCGATAATATTCAGGAAACCAAATATTGTATCCTCCTGAAAGAATTTAGCCAGTCTGGCCGCCTCCACGCCGGGGACGGGAATGGCCGAACCGGCACGAAAAACCACAAACATGGAAAGAGTAAAAAGGATCCTCTCCCTTAATTCCTTGATCCGCCACGCTGTAGCCAGGGTCTCAAACAAATCAGATCACCTCGGCTTTTCCGCCCGCCGCTTCGATCTTGGCCTTGGCCTGACCGCTGAAACGATGGGCCTGCACTACAAGTCTGTGCTTCAGTTCACCGTCACCGAGGATCTTCAGGGGATCCCGCAGCGATTTCAGCAAGCCCGCTTCCTTGAGCAGCTGCGGCGTTACCGTTGTCCCCTCTTCAAAACTGTTCAACGCGGCCAGGTTCAACACCGACCATTTCTGCTTGAAAATATTCGTGAAGCCGCGCTTGGGCAGCCGCTGAAAAAGCGGCATCTGGCCGCCTTCAAAACCGCGCCGTGTTTTTGCGCCCGAACGGGCCCCCTGTCCCTTTTGCCCCCGGCCGGCAGTCTTGCCCAGACCCGAAGCAGGCCCCCTGCCTTTTCTTTTGGCCGCGCGCCTGGCCCCCTGCGGGGCTTTTAATTCATGTAGACGCATTTGCGGCACCTCCCTCTGTACTATCTTCGACTTTGACCATAAAGTTGACCGCCTTGATCATTCCCCGCAGCACCGGCGTATCCTTCTGTACCACCGTCTGGCCAATCCTGCTCAAACCCAGTGCGCGCAATGTGCGGCGCTGTTTCGGCCTGCAGGCCACGGGGCTGCGCAAAAGCGTTATCTTCAATTCTTTCGCCATGGCTGATCCCTTTCCTTAACCCAGCAGCTGGGATTCATCAATACCCCTCAGGGCACTGACTTCATCTGCCATTTTCAATGATTTTAGTCCTTCCACCGTTGCATTGACCATGTTCAGGGCATTGGATGAACCGAGCGACTTGGTCAAAATATCTCTCACCCCTGCCAGCTCAAGCACCGCCCGGACCGGGCCTCCGGCAATAACACCCGTCCCCTCGGAGGCGGGCTTCATCAGCACTTTCCCTGCACCAAAACGGCCTTCCACCGCATGAGGGATGGATGTTCCCACCATGGGAACCCGGAACAGCTTCTTTTTTGCATTTTCTATCCCTTTACGGATAGCCTCCGGCACCTCCCCGGCTTTGCCCAGCCCGGCGCCGACAATTCCATTCTGGTCGCCAACCACCACCAGAGCGCTGAAGCTGAAACGGCGCCCTCCCTTGACCACCTTGGCCACCCGGTTGATCTTCACCACTTTTTCCATCAGCTCTTCAGCCGGTTCTATCTTCGACTTCACTGCCACCCCCCCTTTTCTCAAAAGTTAAGCCCCTCCTTGCGCGCAGCATCTGCCAGCGCCTTGACGCGGCCGTGGTACAGATAGCCTCCCCG
Organism: Bacillota bacterium; assembly: GCA_033809435.1. Lineage (GTDB taxonomy): Bacteria > Bacillota > Dethiobacteria > DTU022 > DTU022 > JAAZIN01. Next base: position 5,794 of record JAPXLS010000048.1, on the reverse strand, counting down.
GTCAAAAACAACCTCTTTGATCCCGCTGTCCAATGCACGCCGTGCCAGCAAAACTCCAACCCTGCCCGCTGCTTCGCAGTCGCCGCCGCGAATTGATTGTTCACGCAGCACCGGGTCCAGGCTGGAAGCGGCCACCAGCGTTCTGCCGGACCGGTCATCAATGAGCTGGCCATAGATATGCTTGCCGCTGCGAAATACATTCAAACGAGGGCAGTCGGCACTCCCGTTTACTTTCACCCGGACACGCTGATGGCGTCTTTTCCGTTTCTCATTGCGCGGCTTTATTTTAATCATCAACTAACACCTCCCGGCTGCAGCTACTTGCCAGTTTTGCCCACCTTGTGGCGGACATGCTCACCGGCATACCGGATTCCCTTCCCCTTGTAAGGCTCGGGCGGAAAGACTTCCCGGATGACGGCGGCAAAATTGCCCACCCTCTGCTTGTCAATACCTTTTATGATGATCTTGTTGGGACCGGGCACCTCTATCTCCATATTTTCCTCGGGCTCGAAGACAACGGGATGAGAAAGCCCCACGTTCAGCACCAGCTTGTTTCCCTGCAGGTTGGCCCGATAGCCGATTCCCACCAGCTCCAGGGTGCGGCTGAAACCCTCGGTCACTCCCGTAACCATGTTCTGAATAAGCGTCCTCGTTAAACCGTGCAGCGCGCGGTGCTGCGGACTGTCGGAGGGCCGCTTCACAGCAAGCCGGGCCCCCTCCTGCTCCACCAGCATGGCCGGAGGTATCTCCCCGGTCAGCTGTCCCCTGGGCCCTTTGACAACAATGCTGCTGTTGACTATTTCAATCTGAACCTTTTCAGGTATATCGATCGGTTTTTTTCCAATGCGAGACATGGTAAACCTCCCCGCTCCTTTACCAGATATAACAGATTACTTCCCCGCCACATCCTGTTTTTCGGGCTTCCCGGTCGCTCATCATACCCTGGGAAGTAGAGATAATGGCCACACCGAGGCCACCCAGCACCTTGGGCAGTTCATCCTTGTTCGCATAAACTCGCAAGCCCGGCTTGCTGATCCTTTTCAGCCCGGTGATAGCGCGCCTCGAATCGGGACCATATTTTAAATATATCCTGACAATGCCCTGCTTTTTATTATCCAACCACTCGAAATCCTTGATAAACCCCTCTTCCTTCATGATCTGCGCCATGTGGCGCTTCATGTTGGATCCGGGTATATCCACTGACGAATGCCGGACCATATTCGCATTCCGGATCCGGGTCAGCATATCGGCAATCGGATCGGTCATCACTGCAAACTACCTCCTCTCTTCCCCTCCATCGTCTACCAGCTGGCTTTCCTGACGCCCGGAATTTTTCCCTCGTTGGCAAGTTTACGAAAGCAAAGCCGGCACATGCCAAACTTGCGCAGAAATGCCCGTGGACGGCCGCAGATAGGACAGCGGTTGTAGCGGCGAACTCTGTACTTGGGCTTACGGCCGGCCTTGGCAATCAAAGATTTTTTGGCCATCCTGACCCTCCTTCATATTCAAGCTCCGCCCTCATGCAGCCCGGAATGGCAGCCCCATCAAGGTCAAGAGCTCTTTTGCTTCTTCATCCGTTTTCGCGGTGGTCACCAAAACAATATCCATGCCCATGATCTTCTCTACCTTGCTATATTCAATCTCGGGAAAGATCAACTGTTCCCGCAACCCAATGGTAAAGTTGCCCCTTCCGTCAAAAGAACGCGGCGAGATTCCCCTGAAATCCCTTACCCGGGGCAGGGTCACATTGAAAAGCTTATCCACGAAATCATACATCCGCACACCCCGCAGGGTCACCTTGCAGCCAATGGCCATCCCTTCACGCAGTTTGAAACTGGCTACAGATTTGCGCGCCCTGGTGATCACCGGACGCTGCCCTGTAATCTGCATGAGATCGTCAACTGCGGCATCAAGGGCCTTGGGGTTTTCCTTCCCCTCGCCCACACCCATATTGATCACAACCTTGACCAACCTGGGCGCCTCATAGATATTTTTATAGTTGAACCGCTCCTGCAGGGCGGGCCTTATCTCCGAAATGTACTTATCTTTCAAGCGCGGCATCTTCTACTCCCCCTATTTATCCAGAGCTTCCCCGCATCTTTTGCAGGTGCGAATCCGCCGGCCGTCGGCGGTCAGCCTTTTTGAAATACGGGTCGGCTTGTTGCAGGACGGGCAAAGAAGCATCACCTTCGAGGCTGGCAGCGCCGCCTCCATCTCCCTGATCCCGCCCTGGGGTATTTTTTGAGTGGGTTTGGCATGCTTCTTGATTATATTGATCCCTTCCACCTTTACCCGCCCTTTATCCGGCAAGGCCTGGATCACCTTTCCCTTCTTGCCCTTATCCTTCCCGGAAAGAACGACGACGCGATCACCCCGGCGAATCCTCATTTTCTTCTGTGTCATCCTGTGCCACCTCCAAAACCTCTAAATCACTTCGGGAGCAAGTGAGACGATTTTCATGAACTCCTTTTCGCGCAGCTCCCGGGCGACAGGGCCGAAGATCCTTGTTCCCCGCGGGTTGTTCTGCTCGTTGATGATCACTGCGGCATTTTCATCAAAACGGATATGCGATCCATCCCTGCGATTGAGCCGGCTCCTGGTGCGGACAATCACAGCGCGTACGATCTCGCCCTTTTTCACCACCCCGCCGGGAGCGGCCTCCTTTACCGAAGCAACGATGACATCCCCAACGTGACCCGCCTTGCGCACGGAGCCGCCTACAATTCTGATACAGAGAATTTTTTTCGCGCCCGAGTTATCGGCCACATTCAAGATAGTCTCAGTTTGAATCATTCTTGCCACTCCTTCCTTCCCCGCGACCTGGAGGCAGATGAGAATCTACAGCTGAGATCGTTTGATTATCTCCACAAGACGCCATTTTTTATCCTTGCTCAACGGCCTTGTCTCCATGATCTTGACCATATCACCTGTATGAGTCTCGTTATGCTCGTCATGAAATTTGTATTTCTTCGTCCGCCGGATGATCTTCCCATAGAGAGGGTGACGAGTCGTCCGCATAACGGCCGCAACCCTTGTTTTGTTCATCTTGTCGCTGACTACCCTGCCTGTAAAAACTTTGCTCCTGCCTTCTCTCAAATCATATGCCTCCCTTCACTCCATGGGTTTTATTTCAGGCCCGCTCTCTTTGAACGGTTTTCACCCGGGCGATGCTGCGGCGCACTTCCCTGATGCGCATCACATTTTCAAGCTGCCCGGTGGCTGCCTGAAAGCGGAGGTTGAACAGTTCCGCCTTCAACTCTTTGAATTTCTCCTCCAGCTCCCCATCATTCAATTCACGGAACTCTTCTACTTTCATTCTGCAACACCACCTGCATCGGCCCTTTTAACAAACCTGGTTTTTATGGGCAGTTTATTGGCCGCAAGGCGAATGGCCTCTTTGGCTGTATCCTCCCGCACCCCGGCCAGCTCGAACATGATCCGGCCCGGCTTGACCACGGCAACCCAGAACTCGGGTGAACCTTTCCCTTTGCCCATCCGGGTCTCCGCAGGCTTTTTGGTTACCGGTTTATCAGGAAATATGCGAATCCAGACTTTCCCGCCCCGCTTGATATAACGGGTCATGGCTATACGGGCCGCCTCGATCTGACGGCTGTCAATCCAGGCCGGTTCCAGCGCTTGAATACCGTATTCGCCAAATTGAATCTCCGTCCCGCCCTTGGCTTTTCCTTTCATCCTCCCGCGGTGCTGACGCCGATATTTCACCCGTTTAGGCATTAACATAGTCTAATTTCCCTCCCCTTTACGGTCGAGCCGGTTCCCCTTTTCCGGCAGCACTTCACCTTTGTAGATCCAAACTTTGATTCCTATGCGACCGTAAGTGGTATGAGCCTCGGCGAAGCCGTAATCTATATCCGCCCGCAGGGTCTGCAGCGGCACCGTCCCTTCACGGTAGCTTTCACTGCGCGCCATCTCGGAACCGCCGAGGCGCCCCCTGCAGGAGATTTTCACTCCCTTTGCACCGGCCCGGATTGACCGGAACATGGACTGCTTCATGGCCCTGCGAAAGGCAATCCGCCTTTTCAACTGCCCGGCCACGCTCTCTGCAACAAGGTACGCATCGAGGTCGGGATTTTTTATCTCGATGATATTCAGATGCACCTTCTTGCCCGTTTGCTTCTCCAGGTCCTTGCGCAGCTGCTCAACCTCCGAACCGCCGCGGCCGATAACCATACCCGGTTTGGCGGTATGGATATGGATGCGCAGCTTGTTGGCGGCTCGCTCCGTCTCCACCCGTGAGACGCCGGCGTTCTCCAGTTTTTTACGGATATAATTGCGAATGGCCAGATCCTCATGAAGCAGTTCGGTGTACTTCTTATCTGCAAACCACCGCGCATCCCAATCCCGGATGATGCCGATGCGAAAACCTATAGGGCTCACTTTCTGTCCCATCTCTAAACCCCCTTTCTCTCCCTGACTACTACCGTGATATGGCTGGTAGGCTTGCGAATCAGGTAACGCCGCCCCCTGGCCCGCGGCCGGATCCTTTTGAACACGGGCCCCTCATCGACGAATATCCGATCCACATAGAGCCTTCCACGTCTCAGATCAAAATTGTTTTCCGCGTTGGCTGTAGCAGACTGAACCACCTTGGCCACGATCGCTGCAGCCCGGTTGGGAGTGTAGCGCAGGATGCTCAGCGCTTCATCAACATCTTTACGGCGCACCAGATCAACCACGGCCCGCGCTTTGCGCGGCGCAATTCTAATAAACCGGGCTTCTGCCCTCGCTTCCATGTTCAAACAACCTCCTCTGTCCTACCTCAACGCGGTGGAGCGCTCTGTATGATGGCCGTGCCCCCGGAAAGTACGGGTCGGCGCGAACTCGCCCAGTTTATGCCCGACCATATCCTCGCTGATATAAACAGGAATATGCTTACGCCCGTCATGAACGGCGATGGTGTGACCAACCATTTCCGGAAAGATGGTTGAACGCCGGGACCAGGTCTTGATTACCCTTTTTTCTTTTCTTTCATTCATGCTCTCTATTCTGCTCATGAGACGCTCTTCGACATAGGGTCCTTTTCTAAGTGAACGAGCCATATTCTCAACCTCCCTTCAGATCACGGCAATGAGATCTATTTCTTGCGCCGGCGAACAATATATTGATCGCTCGCCTTTCCCTTCTTGCGGGTCTTGTATCCCAGTGTCGGTTTGCCCCATGGTGTCACCGGGCTTTTCAACCCTATGGGCGCCTTCCCTTCACCGCCGCCGTGCGGGTGATCCACCGGGTTCATGGCCGAGCCCCGCACCATGGGACGGCGGCCCAACCAGCGGCTGCGCCCGGCCTTGCCGACACGGATGTTCTCATGCTCCAGATTCCCCAGCTGACCAATGGTGGCCCTGCAGTCAAGCAGTACCAGCCTCACCTCTCCCGAGGGAAGACGCAAATGTCCGTATTTGCCTTCCTTGGCCGCCAGCTGCGCCGCAGATCCGGCGGAGCGGGCAATCTGTCCTCCCGCGCCGACTTTCAACTCGATGTTATGCACAAAGGTCCCCACCGGGACAGACCGCAGCGGCATGGCGTTTCCGGGCCGGATTTCCGCCCGCTCCCCGGACATAACCTTGTGTCCTGCCTGCAGCCCCAGCGGCGCCAGAATGTAGCTTTTTTCGCCGTCGGCATAATGCAGCAGGGCTATATTGGCCGAGCGGTTGGGATCATACTCGATCCCGGCAACGGTGGCGGGGACATGATCCTTGGTCCTCTTGAAATCAATGATCCTGTATTTGCGCTTATGCCCCCCGCCGCGGTGGCGCGCTGTAATCCTGCCATATAC
>JAPXLS010000047.1:0-12850 GCA_033809435.1 Bacillota bacterium | reverse complement strand
CTCCAGATTTGCGGCGGGGCGATGGAGCAGCCTGTCCCACCATTGCCGCAGCGCAGCACCGAGTTCGCCGGCATGGAGGCGGGCCGATCTGCCGGCAAAGGTAACTATAAATACCTCTTGAGAGTCCCTCCTGATGCAAAAGGCCTCATGGCCGCACTCGCGGGCCAGCAATCCCGTTACGCCCAGTTCGGCAATATTGAGACCACCGTAAACAAGGGCGGCGGCAAGCACCAGGATCGCCAGCGAGAGGGTAAACTCGCGCATGTGACCTGCCCCTTTATTTAAACAGTTAATCCATATTAACCTTTACGAAAAGGGTTTGGAATATTCAATCCTGCATAAAAAAGATGTAGTACGTGCGGGCCAGCGCCTCGGCCAGGTAGGGAAGGGAGAGAAGAGCCTCGTCAATGCTGTTTTCATGGCCTCCCACCTCCACAAGGACGGCATAGGGGTGCAGATCCTGATTGTATGTAAAATCCTGCTGAAAGATGCCCCGGGAGAGTCCCGGCAAAACAGCTTCCAGTTCGCTCTGCAAGCGCAAGGCAAAGGAAAGATTCTCCAGGTGACCGGGGTTGTGAGTGCCCACAACCAGCAGAAGCCGGGCGTACTCCTTCCCTCCCAGTTTGGCCGTGGTTTTGGCCCGGGGGACGCCGTCGCGGTGCAGGTCTACAACAACCTGCAGCCCGCTGTTTTCCGCAATTATTCTCTCGATTACCGGCCGGGCTTTGCTGTAAGCATAACGCCGCGGCAGATCATAAACATCGCGGTGATGGAGCACCTGAAGACCGTAGCCTTCCTCAAGCAGCCTCGCCAGCTCCTCGCCAACGGTGACAACAGTGCCGCCGAACGAGGAGAGATCACCGGGGGAGGCGGTAAAAGCTTCGCTGGCATGAGTGTGGTAAAGCAAAATCGGCGCTTCGCCGTAATCCACAGCAGGAAAAGGAAAAAGCGCCCCCCCCCAGGGCGGAGCCGCCGGATCTGCGGAAAGAGCCGGTGAGCCCGGCTCGCCGCCCTCGGGCGCATCCGCGGAGGGCGGACAATGCACCGGCAGGGAGAGCCGGGGATCCGCCCCAAGCCCGAGTTCCAGCATGGTGCAGGGATCGCGGGGATCTATGCCCGTCAGGCAGCGTGATATCATGCAAACGGCTCCATAAATCTGCCTGTCGCCGGTAAGAGCGGGCGGTTCGAGACCCGGCATTTCACAGCCCAGGATCAGCTGCAAAAAACGAAAGTAAGGACTGTCCGCACTCCGCCGCCCGGGTTCGGATTCTTCGCTCTTTTCGGCGGTATACAGCGGCCGCTGCAGAAAGGGAGGACGGATCAAACTGCAGTAGCTAAGAACGGCCAGAACCAGGAGAGACGCTGCGGCGGCAACTATCTTTTGCCGCCGCGACAATCCGGGCGCCGCTTCCTTCCGGCGTTTTTTCCCCCTCCTGACAAAAACATAGGCCCGGCTTCCACGTTTGGGGGCGCTGCGCCGGTCCGGCAGGCTCGTCCGTCCCGGCTTCCCTGTGATTGCTCTACGGTTCAACAGATCTCCTCCGCCGGCTCTGGAATAATTAAATATATGCGGAGGAAAAACTTTTATGCGGCGGCCCGGGGAGGCTCAGAAACGGGTCCCGGTCTTCCCGGCCCCCCCGCGGTAACGTTTTATCGCATCCTGCAGCGCATCAGCGGCCAGGTTGGAGCAGTGCATTTTCAGCGGAGGCAGCCCTCCCAGCTCGCGGGCAACGGCTTCGTTCGTCACCTGCTGCGCCTCCTCCAGGGTCTTCCCCTTGATCATTTCCGTAAGCATGCTGCTGCTGGCAATGGCGGCCCCGCAGCCGAAGGTCTGAAAGGTTACATCTTTGATCTTCCCCTTTTCGATCTTCAAGTAGATCTTCATCGTATCGCCGCATTTGAAACTTCCGGCCTCGCCGACGACGTCGGGGTTCGTCATCTCCCCCACGTTGCGCGGATTGGTGAAATGATCGATCACTTTGTCGTTGTACACAGTGCAGGACCTCCTTTTAGCCCGGCCCGGGATAAAGCGCCGACATCTTGCGCAGCCTCTCCGCCAGCGGTGCGATCACCGCCAGGAGGGTATCCACATCGGTGTCGCTGCTTCCCAGACCCAGGGTCAACCGCAGGGAACCGCGGGCAAGCTGTTGATCCAGGCCCATGGCCAGCAAAACATGCGAGGGCTCAAGGGAACCCGAGGTGCAGGCGGAACCGCTGGAAGCAGCGATCCCCTCCAGATCCAGCCCCAGGAGCAGCGCTTCACCCTCGATATAATTGAAACTTATATTAATGTTGCCGGGCAGGCGGGCGGTGGGATGCCCGTTCAGGACAACATCGTCCAACTTGAGAAGCCCCCGGATCAACCTGTCCTGCAGCGCCCGCAGCCGCTCGCTCTTTCGGGGCATCTCCTCGACAGCCAGCTCCAGTGCCCGCGCCAGCCCCACAATGCCGGCCACATTCTCGGTGCCCGGGCGCAGCCCCCGCTCCTGACCGCCCCCCCGGTAAAGCGGCGCCGGGGAGATGTCTTGACGCACGTAAAGGGCCCCCACACCCTTGGGGCCGTTAAACTTGTGCGCGGATAGGGAAAGCAGATCGACATTCATTTCTTTCACATTCAAGGGAATCTGACCCGCCGCCTGGACCGCATCGGTATGGAAAAGAATACCCCGCTCCCGGGCCAGCGACCCTATGGCGGCAACGGGCTCGATAGTGCCCACCTCGTTGTTGGCCGTCATGATGGAGATGAGAAAGGTCTCCGGTGTCAGCGCCGCTTCTATGCGCTCCGGATCAACCATGCCCCGGCGGTCCACCGGCAAAAATGTCACCTTGAAACCTTCATCCGCAAGCTCCCTGCAGACATCGAGAACGGCGTGATGCTCTATGGAAGAGGTGATCAGGTGCCCCTTTTTTTTCTGCCGCCGCGCCGTGCCTTTGATGGCGATATTGTTTGCCTCCGTTCCCCCGGAAGTAAAAAATATTTCCTCGCTGCCGGCGCCCAGCGCCAGGGCTGTTTTCTCGCGCGCCCGGGCAACGGCCGAACGGGCCTCCCGGCCCGGGGAATGCATGCTGGAGGGGTTGCCAAATATACCCTGTAGATAGGGAAGCATCGCTTCCAGCGCCTCTTCACGCAGCGGCGTTGTAGCCGCATGATCCATGTAGATCTGCCCTTTTGGCAAAATGCAAACCTCCTTCCGGTTTACCGATCTATTCGCCAGGGATGCCCGCCTCTGTCTCGATCAGATCCTCCAGGTAAACGCTGTCAAGAACCTCGTTGATCCGGTCCCGCAGTTTTTCCCAAACATGGCGGGTCCTGCAGGCCTCGCTGCGGCGGCAGCGCGGACCCCGCCCCTCATTTTCCGCCAGGCAGTTCACCGGAACGATAGGGCCTTCCACAGCACGGACTATATCACCCACATTGATCTGCCCCGGCGGTCGCAGCAGATAGTAACCCCCTTTGGCGCCTCTGACGCTGCCAATGAGCCCCGCCTTGCGCAAGTAGGGAAATATCTGCTCCAGAAAATGAAAGGAGATCCCCTCGCTGCTTGCGATCTCCCGCAGGGGGAGCGGACCCAGACGATCATGAAGGGCGAGCACAGCCATGGCCCGGACACCGTACTCCACCCTGGCCGACAGCTTCATGACATACCCCTCCCATCAAATCCTGACTGAATTACTCGGAATTACTTTTAAAAAAAGTATTCCTGCTTTCTGGTAAAAAGAATAGCACCGCTTTTCAGCAAAGTCAAGAGTCTGTGGGGCATTTTCAAGACCGTACCTTAGGCGGTACAGGGAAGGGACCTCTCCGCCGGGGCTTCCGCCCTTGTCGAGCAAATGGCCCGGTGAAGTCCCTTCCCCACCGTTATAATATGCGCCGGCAGCAAAAGGATTACACTCCCCTTGCCTTTAAAAGGCCTTTCACAGGCCTTTTAAATAAGCGAAAAGCGATGTCGCAAATTGACCCGCCCAACCTTCTCTGCTATATTTTAAACAATTGCAAAGCTGGAGAAGGGGGGAAGCGGCATGCCTGACAGCATGACGGTAAAAATATTGAAGGAACATCTTGTTGGCGGCCGGCTGAAACAGGGAGAGGAGATCGCCATCCGCATCGACCAGACGCTGACGCAGGACGCCACCGGCACCATGGCCTATCTGCAGTTCGAGGCGCTGGGCAGGCCACGGGTGCGCACTGAACTTTCGGTGAGCTACATCGATCACAATACTCTCCAGAGCAGCTTCGAAAACGCCGATGATCACCGTTACCTGCAATCGGCTGCGGCCCGCTACGGCGTTCTCTTTTCCCGTCCCGGCAATGGAATCTGCCACCAGGTTCACCTGGAGCGCTTCGGCATCCCCGGGAAAACCCTGCTCGGTTCGGACAGCCATACGCCTACGGGGGGCGGTCTGGGCATGCTGGCCATCGGCGCGGGGGGGCTGGATATAGCGATAGCCATGGCCGGAGGCCCCTACTGCCTGAACATGCCGGGGGTGCTTCGGGTGAACCTTGTCGGGGAGCTGCCGCCCTGGAGCGGCGCCAAGGATATCATCCTGGAGCTGCTGCGCCGCCTCACGGTCAAGGGAGGCGTGGGCCGGATTATCGAGTACGGCGGCCCCGGGGCAGCCCTGCTGACAGTCCCGCAGCGGGCCACCATCACCAACATGGGCGCCGAACTGGGAGCAGCCTCCTCCTTGTTCCCCAGCGATGAGCAAACGCGCATTTTTCTTCTCTCCCAGAAGCGGGAACAGGCCTGGAGGGAGCTGCAGGCCGATCCCGGCGCCCTTTATGACGATGAGATCACCCTGGAGCTGGACAAAATTGAGCCGCTGGCAGCCTGCCCCCACAGCCCCGACGCTGTCAAGCCCGTCCGCGCCATTGGTCCGCTTCCCGTGGACCAGGTGGCCATCGGCAGCTGCACAAATTCTTCCTTTCAAGATCTGCTTCTTGTTGCGGAGATGCTCGGCGGCAAAACCATCCATCCCCGCATCAGTCTGGTCATCGCCCCGGGCTCGCGCCAGGTTCTATCCATGCTGGCGCGCAGCGGCTCCCTGGAGAAACTGATTGCCGCAGGAGCCAGGATCCTTGAGCCGGCCTGCGGTCCCTGTATCGGGATGGGACAGGCCCCTCCATCGGGTTCCGTATCGGTGCGCACATTCAACCGAAATTTCCAGGGACGCTGCGGCACCGCTGATGCAGAGGTTTATCTCACCGGCCCGGCTGCGGCGGCGGCGGCGGCCCTGCACGGACGCTTTACCGACCCCCGGGTGCTGGGTGAGCCTCCGGAACTGCCCGCAGCGGCGCCGCCGGTAATAGACGATAATATGATCATCAACCCGCCCGATGACGGAGGCAATGTGGAAATTATCCGCGGTCCCAACATCAAACCGCTGCCCTTGAACAGCCCCCTGGCCGACGAGCTGTCCATGACCCTCTTGCTGAAGACAGGGGATCATGTAACCACCGATCAGATCATGCCCGCCGGGGCCAGGGTGTTGCCTTTGCGCTCCAACATTCCGGCGATCAGTGAGTTTGTTTTCGCACCGCTGGACAAAAGTTTCTCCCGTCGGGCCAGGGAAGCCGGCAGCGGACTGATCGTGGGCGGGGAAAATTACGGCCAGGGCTCAAGCCGGGAGCATGCCGCCCTGGCACCCATGTATCTGGGAATAAAGGCGGTTCTGGCGAAATCCTTTGCCCGGATCCATCATACCAACCTGGTCAATTTTGGGATCATCCCCCTGGTTTTTGAATCCCCGGCCGACTATGAAATGCTGCAGCAGGATGATCGCCTGGTGATCGGCAACCTTCATGAACAGCTGGAAAGTGGGAGGATCACCATCGCCAACCGCACCCGGGGCTGCACCTTTACGGTAAGACATGAACTCTCGCCGCGCCAGATCCGGATCGTCAAGGCCGGAGGGCTCTTATTGGAGGTGGGAGGCCGGAAATAGGGGGTCGGAAAGGCGAGGGCACAAACCGCCACCCTGTTGCCAGGGCAGCCTCAGTTTTCAATGCACCTTCTGTAAGCCAGGGCCACGGCGCCGGCAAAAGGCGGTTCATGAGTCATGGACAGGACGATCCCGCTGATCCCCCTATCCCCGGCCCTGGAGGCGGCAAAACCCGAAAGCCGCACCTGCGGCTGCTTGCCGGGCAGGGCAATGATCTCCACATCCAGCCATGATGCCGGGGCATAACCGCAGCCTATTGCTTTCAGGACCGCCTCCTTGGCGGCGAAACGGGCAGCCATGGCCTGGAAAAGGGGACGCCGCGGCAGGAGCAGGGAGAGCTCGGTGGTGCTGAACAGCCGCCTCAAAAAGCGGCGCGGGCGGCGGCGGTAAGCCCGCTCGATGCGGGCGATGGAAACCAGATCAACACCCAGGCCGGCAACCATGACAACCAACACCTTCCCGATCAGCTTTTTTTAAATATACCCCAACAGGGTGCAGCAGTGCAACATAACCTTTTTTCATTTTTTCTTTATGTTGCATTTATGCCGATAATATGTTAATGTCGTACCGAAATTCGCCCCGCCGCCGGCAGGGCCATCTAGGAGGTAACGTTTTTAATGCAAGGTCGGGTCAAATGGTTTAACCCCCAAAAGGGGTACGGTTTTATCGAGGTTGAGGAAGGTAAAGATGTGTTCGTGCATTATTCGGAAATCAAGGAAGAGGGATTTAAAACCCTGGAAGAAGGTCAGGAGGTTGAATTCGAAATAGTTGAAGGCAACCGCGGACCCCAGGCTGCAAACGTGACCAAGTTGTAGGTTCGGGCTCACCTGGATCAAAAACTGCCAGCGTTTGAAAGCAAAGCCGGTTGTTAAACCGGCTTTTTTATTACTGGCGGGGCCGGGAGAAGCGAAGCGGCTTCCGCGCCCGGCAGGGCTTTGATTAGCTGGGCCAGATCCCTGATCTAATATGACTCCCCGCGGAGCGGAGCCCAAACTACTCCGGCATGATCTGCAGCAGGCGCAGCCCCCAGAGCAGCGGCGTTATCCGGATCTCCTCTCCATCGAGGGCGCGCCGGAAAAAATCCATGGCAATGGCAGTGCGCGCCTGAAGCATCGCTTCCCCGGCCTCCGCCGAGGCCAGGGCCGGTGCGCCCATGTAGGGCTTCATCTGCGGATCCCCCACCCAGGCCAGCGTTGCAGCCAGGTGTTTCATATCTTCGCCAAGGGTTCGCGAAAAAAGTGAAACCAGGCGTCCAAGAAATAGAACCGCCCCCGACGAGGGTGGCGGCAGCGAAGGATCCACCCCGGACCAGCTGTCCCTAACCTGCTCCGGATGGGACTGCAGCATCAGTGAGGTTTCATTGGTCCCTGCATGGGCATCGGCATCATCGCCGCAGTTGCCCGGCTGCAGGCCCGTTTTTTCCAAAAAGGCGGGATCATGCTGCACCATGAGCCGAAAATCGTGGTTGAAAGGATTGACCAGGCAGAAGCGATGGCGGCGCCAGGCCCGTCGTGAAGCGGCTTCGGTGGCCATCTGATGCCGCGGGCCGCCGTGATTGTCTGCCAGAAAAAGATAGCGGAACCCCTGTGCTGCCAGCCCCTTCACATATGCCAGCAGCACTTTCCGCAGCAAAGGGGCCGGTACCGACAGTGAGCCCTTTACCGGCAGGGCGTCGGAGCCCAGGTACAGGGAAGGCAGCGCCACAAGAGTGTAATCGGGATATTCTTCATGCAGGGCGGCTGCATAGCGCTGCAGCAGCTCCTCAGCGACAAAGACATCGGTACCCAGGGGCAAGTGCGGTCCATGAACCTCGATGGGGCTAACAGCCATCAAAAAAATGGTTCTCCCCCGGTCCAGAGCATCGATTTCGGGAAGCGACATTCGGACATAGTTCATTATCTCGGCCACCAGAAACACCTCCGGTTAATTTTTTATTCCCCTGCCTGTAATTTATTCCCGATACAGGTGCTGCTTCCTGCTTGCCGCCCCCAGAATACGGGCCGCATTGGCGATGGCCAGCAGCGCCACCCCCACATCGGCAAAGAGTGCTCCCCAGATGGTGACGGCCCCCAGGGCACCGGCGGCCAGAAATAAAACTTTCACTCCCAGGGCCAGAACAATATTCTGCAGCACCACGCGGTGTGTGAAAGCGGAGATGTGCATGGCTGCAGCGATCTTGAGCAGCTGATCATCCATGATCGCCACATCGGCCGCCTCGATGGCTGCATCCGAACCGGCCCCGCCCATGGCAATACCGATATCGGCCCGGGAAAGAGCCGGGGCATCATTGATCCCGTCACCGACATAAGCAAGCCTGCCCCCGGCGGATGCAGTTTCCTGCAGAAGGGTTTCGAGGTGCGCCACTTTTTCTTCGGGCATGAGGGAGGCATAGGCAAGATCAATTCCGGACCGGGCCGCCGCCTCCTGCGCGGCGGCGCCGTGATCTCCTGTCAGCAATACCGTCCTGCGTACCCCCAGTTCCTTGAGCTGCCGCACCGCCCGCGCCGCCCCCGGGCGCACCCGGTCTCCCATTACCAGGGATCCGGCATAGTTGCCCCCAACGGCCACATGAACGGCCCTCTCCACCGGTACAGGAGGCATATTTTCGACCTTTTCCCGAAGCAGGAGCTGCGGGCTGCCCGCCAGAACAATCTTCCCGCGTACTTTTGCTTTTACGCCGAGCCCCCCGATCTCTTCGTAAAGGCTGATCTCCCCGGGATGCAGCTTTCCGAGGTAAGCCTCCCTGATGGAGCGGGCAATGGGATGGCTGGAATGGGCTTCCGCATATGCAGCCCACTCCAGAAGTTCCCGGGCGCTCACCCCCGGTGCTGTTTCAACCCCCTTCACCCGGAAAACCCCCTCCGTAATGGTGCCTGTTTTATCGAAAGCAACGGTTTTCACCTTGCGAAGCGCTTCCAGATAGCTGCCGCCCTTTACCAGGATACCTTGCCTTGCCGCACCGGCGATGCCGGCCAGGTAGCCCAGCGGTATGGAGATAACCAGGGCGCAGGGGCAGGATATGACCAGAAAAATCAGGGCGCGATAGAGCCAGGTGCGAAAAGAGGCATCGGGGATCAGCAGCGGCGGCAGGAGGGCGAGCAAAAGGGCCCCCGTCACCACGGCCGGCGTATAACGGCGGGCGAAAGCGGTCATGAAACGCTCGGGCGGAGCCTTGCGGACAGCGGACTCCCGGACAAGGCGGTAGATCTGCGCCAGGGATGATCGGGAAAAGGGCCGCTCCACCCGGACTTGCAGCAGCCCCGGCCCGTTTACTGCACCGGCCAGGACCGCATCCCCCGGATAAACGCTTTGCGGCAGCGCCTCTCCCGTCAGCGCCGCATTGTTCACGGAGGAATCCCCGGAAACTACAGTGCCGTCAAGGGCTATTTTTTCGCCGGGCCGGACCAGGATCAGATCACCCGGGGAGACATCCTCGGGATCAACCCTCTCTGCAGCACCTCCGGCCCGGAGAAGGTTTGCATAATCCGGTTTTGTCTCCAGCAGTGCGGCAATGGAACGGCGGGAGCGGTTCACGGCAGCTGTTTCAAGCAATTCACCCGTGTTGAACAGAATCATGATCGCCGCCGCCTCGGGATACTCTCCTATGGTTATTGCCCCCACAGCAGCCAGGGACATGAGGAAATGCTCATTGAGCGGCAAACCCCGCCCCAGATCGCGAAGCGCTTTCCAGACGGTGCCTGCTCCGGAAAGGGCAAAGGAAAGCAAAAACAGAGACTCAACAAGAAAGGGCAGGGGTGCGGAGTAGCGTACAAGCCTCAGCAGCAAGGCCGGCAAAAATATTGCCGCGGCAGAGATCAGCAGCACCGGGCCTCTTTCTTTCCGCCTGCTCTGCGCACCGTCTCCGCCTGCAGCCTGAGCCGAAAAAGGAGGCTGCAATCCGCACTCGCCCGGGGCGCAACCGCTGCAGCATCCGGGACTGTTCATCTGTTCCTCCCCTCCTTCCGGCCGCCTCCTGCATGGCCCACATGCTCAAGCCCCTGCTCAAAAAGGGTCAGCACGTGGGCATCGTCCAGGGAGTAAAAAGCCATTTTCCCCTCTCTACGGTATTTTACCAGCCTGGCATCGCGCAGGACCCGCAGCTGGTGTGATACTGCCGAACTGCTCATCTGCAGCAGGGCGGCCAGATCGCAAACACAGAGTTCCCCCCTTGACAAAGCGTCGAGGACCCTGATCCTGGTGGGATCGCCCAGCACCTTGAAAGTCGCAGCCAGTCTTTGCACATCCCCCGGCGGAAGCAACCTTGACCGCACATTTTCCACCCGCTCCCGGTGCACGCAAAAAACATCGCAACTGTCTTCTCCGGGTTCCATCACTCTGTTCACCCCATACATATGAATAATTGAACAATCGTTCATGCATATTATACATAAACATCTTCAGGAATGCAAATCCTTTTGCAAAAAACAGGTTGGCTGACACCGGCGCCCTGCGCCGGTATCAACCAACCTGTCTCCTGCTGCTCCACCGCGTCCCAAAACCGGGCGCGGGCCTAAAATTCGTGTGTTTCGCCAGGCTGCAAAATAACACAGCCCGACTCCGTCCGGTGCTCCACTTTCTCCTTGAACAGGTAGGGATCCGCTTCAATAATGGGCCAGGTATTGTAATGGAAGGGGATCACCTGGCGGGCTTTCAAAAAAGAGGCGGCAACAACGGCATCGTCTATGCCCATGGTATAGTTATCGCCGATGGGCAGAAGGGCCAGGTCAAGGGTGTTCAGCTCTCCGATCAGCCTCATATCACCGAAAAGACCGGTGTCGCCGGCAAAGTAAATCTTTTTGCCGCCGTATTCAACAATGAAACCGCAGGCGTGGCCCCCGGGTATGCCTGAACCGTGGAAAGCAAGCGTTGCCTTGACCGATCCAAAGGGGAAGCGGTGGCCGCCCCCGATATGCAGGGCATGAGCGCGGCAGCCTTTTTCCTGCGCCGCATCGGCTATCTCTGCGGTGGAGATGATCAGTCCGTCATTGCCGGCGGCAATATCGTAAGCATCTCCCAGATGGTCGCCGTGCGCATGCGAAATGAGAATGTAGCGGGCCTCAATGTCAGCGGGATCAATTTTTGCTGCAGGATTTCCCGAAATGAAGGGATCAAAAAGCAGTGTTTCCTGTTCTTCTCCCTCCAGCAAAAAACAGGCATGTCCCAAAAATGTGAGTTCCGGCATCATGTCACCTCCGGAAATACACTCTTTCGTCACCTATTCTATCATAAACCTTTTCCAGCGGAACAGATCCGTCTTCAACAACCCCGGGCGCCGGTACCGCTGCGGCGACCAGTTCCAGCAGATCTTTAACATTGAAGGGTTTTTCCAGAACACCTACAATGTTTTCCTCCCCTTCAACCCAATCTGCAATCGCTTCCCTGTAGCCCGTAACAAAAAGGATCTTCACATCATCATGATCCTGCCGGATCAGTCGGGCTACCTCGAAACCGTTCACCGCACCAAGTTTAATATCGATAATTGCCAGGCGGGGATGGCAGCGGTTCACAGCGCTGATCCCCTTCATTGCGTCACCGGCCACGCTGCAGCTGTAATTGCACATGGACAGGGCCTGCTGCAATATCCAGCGGATGCCTTCATCATCGTCGATGACCACAACATCAACGGAATCCATCCTTTCATCCCTTTCCCTTTGTAGTGATACTCTTGTACATGCATGTTACATGGCTTCGGCGCAGACCGGCAAAGCCAGGCTCACCGTGGTCCCTTTGCCCGGGCTGCTCACTATTTCCAGATTTCCCCCCATCGTTTTCACAATTGTCGAAGAGATGTAAAGCCCCAGCCCGGTGCCGCCGGGTTTGGTCGTAAAAAAAGGCCTGGTCAACATCTCCATATTCCCGGCGGGAATCCCCGGCCCGTTATCCTGTAGCGTAACGTGGACCTGTCCATTTCCTAAGGACGTGGATACATTCAGTCGGCCCCCTGCATCAAGCGCCTCGATGGCATTGCGGGCAATATTGAGCAGCACCTGCTTGATGCTGTCAGAAGAACCGAGCACGGCCGGCATATTTTCCGGACAGAGGTTGATCTGGAGATCTATCTCATTAAGCAAAGCTTCGCTGTTCAACAAAAAGGATAATTCATGGATAATATCATTTATATTTATCTTTTCCAGCCTCTTTTCCGGCTGCGGCCTGGTGATATTCAAAAAATTTGTCAGTATAGCATTCATCCGGTCCATTTCGCACTCCAGCTTGCCCAGCAGCTCCTCCTGCTTGACGGGATCTTTAAAAATCCGGATCAGCTGAATAGCCGCCTTGGCTGTAGCCAGGGGGTTGCGAATTTCATGAGCCAGGCCCGCAGCAACCTCCCCGGCCTTGGCCAGCTTTTCCCAGTCCTCGATTTCATGGTGGATCTTTACCGGTACGGTGATATCACTGAAGAGCAGGACAGCGCCCGCGCTGTCGCCGCCCTCGCCTAGCAGCGGAACAGCATTCCAGTGCATACAGGTTGGTGAGTCTCCGCCGCCCAGGACCGAACACTCCTGCAAAAAACTGCAGTCGCCCCCGGCGGCAATGCGGAGGGACCCTTCGATTTGATGATCCAGATTGCAGCTGCTGATCGGCTGCCCCGCCGCAGGAACCATCCTGCCCCACATGCCCAGGAATCTTTTTGCCGCATGGTTCATCATGAGAATGATGCCCTCGCTGTCAACAACAATGACACCCTGCTTGATGAGGTTAAAAATTTTCCCCCAGCGATACTGGAACACCTTTGACAGCAGGGAAACCTTCAGGGCAAGGGCGGCCTTTTCGGCCAGGGCGGCAAGCACTTGCTGAAAGGGGCCGCCTTCTGCAGCGATAAGGCCCAGGTACACGGAGGCGGCGCCGCGTTTACGATAAAGCCCTTCAAATGTGGAAGCATGTTCCTTTCCCGCCTTTTCCCGGGCCA
>JAPXLS010000046.1:0-12864 GCA_033809435.1 Bacillota bacterium | reverse complement strand
ATTGCCGCCCTTTTCGTGCTGATCTTGAAAGAATACCGCCCCGAAATAGCGATGCAGGTCTCGCTCATTGCCGGGGTCATTATCCTGCTCCTCGTGGTGAATCGCATGGTGGGGGCCCTGCAGGTGATTACGGAGACGGCGGTGGCGGCGGGGATCAACCTGGTCTATTTGCAAACGCTGCTGCGGGTTATCGGCATCGCCTACCTGGCCGAGTTCGGGGCGCAGATCTGCCGCGACGCCGGGGAGGGCAGCATTGCTTCGCGGGTGGAGCTGGCGGCAAAGGTGATCATCCTGGTCATGGCGGTGCCTGTCATCGTGGAAATCATGGAATCCGTGCTCAGGATGATCCCCCGATGAGAGCGCAGGCAGGAGCCGCTGCGGCGCTGCTCACGGTCCTCTTTGTTTTCCTGCCGGCTCTCCCTGCGGCGGCCTCGGCTGTGGATCCGCTCGTCTCGGATCTGCAGGGTGAACTGGACCTGGACTTCTTCGACCGCTACTGGGGAGAGCTGGAGAGGGAGGCGGGAGAGTATCTGCCGGAGCTGAGCTGGAAAAGCGTGATGGAACGCCTGCAGGGCGGTGAAGCGATTCTTGATCCCGGCGCCTTTCTCGGCGGCCTGGGCCGTTTTTTCTTCGGAGAGGTGCTCCTCAATCTGAAGCTGCTGGGTCAGATCCTGCTTCTGGCCGTGGCCGCCGCCTTCCTGAAGAACCTGGAGAGCGCCTTCGAGCGAAAGCAGGTGGCCGCCCTGACGCGCGGCATCGTGTTCATGGTTCTGGCCGGCCTCTGCCTGTACAGCTTTACCGCCGCCCTCTCCGTGGCCGGAAGCACGATCCTGGATATGGCCGACTTCTCGCTGGCCTCCCTGCCCGCCCTGCTGGCGCTGCTGGCGGCGCAGGGGAGCGTGGCCTCCTCGGCCATCCTGCAGCCCCTGGTCGTTTTTGGCATCAGCTTTTTCGGCAGCCTGATCCGGAATATCATTTTTCCCCTCATCTATTTCAGCGCCCTGCTGGGCCTGGTCGATCATTTTTCGCCCCACTTCCGGGTGAAGCAGCTGTCCAGGCTCTTCAAGGAGCTGAGCATCTGGGGCATGGGGATCTGCATGACTATTTTTGTGGGCATCCTGGCGGTGCAGGGGGTGGCCGGAACCGTGGCCGATGCCGTGGGCCTGAGGACGGCCAAGTACATGACCGGGGCCTTTGTGCCCGTGGTGGGAAAAATACTCTCCGATGCCGTGGAAACGGTGGCCGGGGCCTCCATAATCCTGAAAAACAGCATCTATCTGACGGGAGTGGTGGCGCTGCTTCTGATCACCCTCTTTCCCCTGCTGAAACTGACGGCGATAACGCTCATTTACAAGCTGAGCGCCGCCCTGGTTGAGCCCATCGGAGAGTCCGAACTGGGCAGCTGCATCAATGTGATGGGCGACTCCCTGGCCCTGGTCCTGGCGGCGCTGGCCTGCGCCGCGCTCATATTCTTCTTTGCCGTTACTGCCATAGTGGGCGCCGGCAACACTGCGATCATGTTCCGTTAGGGGTGAGAGAATGTCGGCGGTGGTGGGCGATCTGATCCGCAATCTGGTGGTGATTGTATTTCTCAACGTCCTGCTGGAGATGCTGCTGCCGCAGGGGGAATTTCACCGCTACATCCGCCTGATCACGGGGCTCATCGTCATTCTCATGGTTGTGGGCACCATTGCCGCCCTCACCGGCCGGCTGTCCCGGCTGGAGCCGGTGGCTGTCCCGGAAGCCGGAGCAGGGGAAGGCGCCGCAGCTTTGCGCGGAGATGGAGATGTAAGCGCCGCATACAGCCGGCAGGTGCTGCAGCAGTGCCGCAGCGTTCTGGAAAACATGATCGAGAAGGAGGTGGCCGCCTCGGGTGAGTGGCGGCTCGAGGAAGCCAATGTGATCCTGGAAGAAGATTACCGCAGCAGCTCTTTCGGGACCCCGCTCAGGGTCGAACTGAGGGTCAAGGCCGCCGGAGCCGGGGAGGGCCGGGTCACCCCGGTGAGCATAGCGGAGGTGGCGGTGGGGCCGCCGGATAAGCCGGCGGAGGGCAGCTCCCCCGGGCTGCACCCCCTGCCGGAACTGGAACGGTCCCTGGCCGGGCTGCTGGGACTCTCCCCGCAGCAGGTCACCGCGACCCTCGGCGAATGAACATGTCGCGGGGCCGGCCGCGCGGGGCAACCCCTGCCGGCAGGCGGGCATAAAGGGAAGGAGGCGGAGCGAATTGGGATTCTGGGAAGGGCTCGTCGGGATCTTCGGCGCCGGTGCAAGGGAGGGAGTGCGCCGGAAAACGGGACCGCTGCTGATTCTGCTGGTCCTGGGCATAGGTTTGCTGCTGTTCAACTCCTTCTTCAGCTACGGCAAAAGAAAGGCGCGGCCGGCGCCGGCCGTAAATCCTGAAGCAAAGGCTGCACCCTGGGGGGAACAGGAACTCTCGCGCAGCCTTGCGGAAATACTGTCCAAGATCCACGGAGTATCCGGGGTGGAGCTCTTTCTGACTCCCGAAACATCGGGCCGGTTGGAGCTTGTTGCCGACAGGGAACAGACGCAGCGCCGGACAAATGAAGGCGACGGCGGGGGCGGAAACAGGGAGGTTACGGAGGAGACGCTGCAGACCACGTACGTTATCCTGCGGGATTCCACGGGCAATGAACTGCCCCTGGTTGTCGAGGAGGGCAAGCCCCGCTATCGCGGAGTCCTTGTTGTCGCCGCCGGAGTGGAGGATCCCGCAGTCAAGGCCCGGGTGATCGAAGCCTTGCAGGTTCTTCTGGGGCTGCCGGCGCACCGGATCACGGTGCTGCCCCGCTAGCCTGGGAGGGCCGCTGCAGATCAAAGGGAGGGGATACAGGTGACGGCCAACAAAAAAAGGGAGGCGAAGGGGATGGATTATCTGAAAAAAAACCGTAAACTGCTGCTCTGGCTGCTCTGCCTGGCGGTGATGATCGGGGCGACCCTCTGGATCATCAGGGGGCTGGAACAGAGGCTGGAAAGCATGGATGTGGTCACCGATGAGAATTATCTGGAGCCCGTGGCCCTGCTGCCGGTGGGGGAAGCGGGTGAAAACGGCGCCGCCTTCTTTATCAACTACAGGCTGCAGCGCGAAAGGAGCAGGGATCGCTCCATCGAGATGCTGCAGGCGCTGCTCGACAACCCCAATGCCGGAGTTTCCGCCAAGGAGGAGGCGGAGAATATGCTGCTGGAGATCGTGCGCATGCGCGAGATGGAACTGCTTGTGGAGAATATGGTCAAGGCCCAGGGTTACGACGACGCCCTCTTTTTCCTTCAGGATCAACTGGCCACGGTGATGGTGAAACAGAAGGATCTGGATGAAAAAAGCTACATCGAGATTGCCGAGGCCGTGGCCTCCGCCGCCGGCGTTGACCGTGAAGATGTGCAGGTGCTGGCCCGGCCCTGAAAATTGAACTGGCTGCCACTCTTTGGTATAATGGAGCCGGAAGGGGCGGTCTCCGGGGCGCCCGCCGCTGCCGGAGAGCCGGTCTCCTTTACGGTGAAAACGGCGGATTCCGGATCCTGTTTTTTATCTTTCTGGAGGAGGTTTTGGCATGGCTGGGGAAGAAAATCGAGTGGTTGCCTCCGATATCGGAACCATCAGGATAGCCGATGATGTGGTGGCTGTAATTGCCGGCCTGGCAGCGACGGAGGTGAAGGGCGTTGCGGCCATGAGCGGCGGCTTTGCCGGCGGTATTGCCGAGGTCCTGGGGCGGCGCAATCTGTCCAAGGGCGTCAAGGTGGAGGTGGGCACGGAAGAGGCGAAAGTGGATCTGCATATTGTAGTCACATACGGGATGCGCATCCCCGATGTTGCCTGGGAGATCCAGGAGAACGTTAAAAGGGCCATAGAGCTGATGACGGGGCTGCGGGTCCTGCAGGTAAATGTGCATGTCCAGGGAGTCAGTTTCCCGGTGAAAGAGAAAGATGGGGATCCCGGCGATATATCCGTGAAATAGAAGGTCTTACAGCTGAAAAGGGGTTGATGGGAAGCGATGAAGGCGATGACGCGGCTGGTGCTGATTTTGTTGGGCCTGTTGATGATCGGGACAGGCATATTTCTGCTGCTGGCGACTGTTATGCCTCTGGGCGGGTACGGGGCGCACATCCTGAAGCTCTACGGGCGGACCGTGCTCCTCTATGCCGGCGGGGCCCTGGTGCCGGCCGGCTTGATCCCCCTCCTGCTCGGCTTCAGCAGGCCCCAGCAGAAGAAGCCGGAGGCCCTCTTGCGGGCCGGGGAGTTCGGCGAGGTGTACATAACCCTGAGCGCCCTTGAAAATATGGTGCTGCGCGTTGTCCAGAGGACAAGGGGGATCCGGGACAGCAGCCGCAGCGTGATCCACACTCCCCAGGGCCTGGTGGTCTATTTGAGGGTAAAGGTTCTGCCCGATCAGAACCTGCCCGACCTGACGGGAGAGCTGCAGAACAGCGTTAAAACCTACCTTGAGGAGAGCACGGGAATGTTCGTCAACGAGGTCCGGGTCAGCGTAGAAAGTATCATCCTGGATCAGGTGCCGGTCAAGGTGAAATAGCCGGAAAAGGCCGCTGAAGGAGGGAGCAAAAATGAACTTCTGGGTTTTCTTTGGCAAGCACTGGGGGAAAATAGTGGGGGGTCTTTGCGGCCTTATTGCCGCGCTTCTGGTGATCCATTACGGTTTCTGGAAAAGCCTGATCATTTTTGCATTCATCGCTCTGGGGATAGTGATTGGCTGGCGTTTCGATGTGGATAAGAACATCCGCGGCTTTATCGAGCGCCTCTTTTCTTCCCGTGAAGATTTGTAATGGAACTACGCCGTACATTCAGGAGGATACATTTTGTCCCGTCGCCTGGCCCGAGAAGCTGCTTTCAAAACCCTGTTCCAGATTGATATCGGCAAATCCGCCGTGGAGCATGCGCTGCGCTATGCCCTGGGGGGACTGAGGCTCACCGAGAGCGAGGCGCAGTTTACCCGGGAAATGGTCGAGGGAACGTGCCTGCACCTGTCCGAGGTGGATCGCCTCATTCAAAAATACCTGGTCCACTGGGAGCTGCAGCGTCTGTGCGCCGTGGACCGGAACCTCATCCGCCTGGCCCTTTTTGAGATCATGTACCGTCCCGATATCCCCGATGCCGTGGCTATAAATGAATCGCTGGAGCTGGCCAAGAAATACGGCAGCAGCGAGGAAGCTGTTGCTTTCATCAATGGAGTGCTCGATCGGGCTGCGGCGGAATACAGCGGCCGTGAAAGCTGATCGCTGCTTTCTGGGTCTGGACTGCTCGGCCTACACCACATCGCTGGCCCTTGTTGACGGGGCGGAGCGCCTTCTCTGGGAGGGGCGCAAAATGCTCGAGGTGCGCCGGGGCGGCCTGGGCCTGCGCCAGTCCGAAGCGGTATTTGCCCACATCAAGAATCTGACCCCGCTCTGGGAGGAGGGCTCCGCCCTCCTGAAGGAGACCCCTCTGGCTGCCGCAGCCGCCTCGGTGAAGCCCCGCCCCGCCGCCTGCTCGTACATGCCCGTGTTCAAGGTAAGCGAGGCCGCCGGTGCGCTCATCGCTCAAACGCTGGGCCTTCCCTTCTATGCCTTTTCCCACCAGGAGGGCCACATTGCGGCGGGCCTCTGGTCTGCCGGGCTGCCCCCCGGGCGCTGCCTGGCGGCACATATCTCCGGCGGCACCACCGACCTGCTCTGCGTGGAGGAAAAAGAAGGGGGCCGCCTGGAGATCTCCCCTGCCGGAGGCGGCAGCGACCTGCATGCAGGTCAGTTTGTGGACCGCGTCGGCGTGGCCATGGGCCTGGGCTTTCCCGCAGGCCCGGCGCTGGAGCGCTGCGCCCGCCGGGGTGAGACCGGGGCCATCACCCTGCCGGTGGCGGTAAAGGGGAACTGTGTCAGCTTCTCGGGGCCGGCCAGCCATGCGCTGCGGCTTCTGGAGGGCGGCTGCAGCCGCCCGGATCTGGCGCGGGCCGTGGAGCTGTGCATTGCCGATTCCCTTGCCGCCGTCCTTCATGCGGCGGGAGCCGCCTGCAGCTGCCAGGCTGTACTCATTGTCGGCGGGGTGGCGGCAAATGCATTTATCCGCCGGCGGCTGGTACAGAAAAGTCCCGCCGTCTCTCTTCACTTTGCCCATCCCGATTTTGCCGGCGATAATGCGGCCGGACTGGCCGTGTTGGCTGCGCGGCGCCATCACAGCGCAAGTTATATTTAGAAATGTGCGTCAGTGAAAAGGAAAATAATCAAAATATGGCGAATCATATTAAGGTATGATCTGAAACCGGGGGATCGGCACGAAGGGAGGCCGGGGAAGTTACTTACTATAGAGGAAGCGGGGAGCGCGCTCTCCGTAAATTTCCTGAGGGAGAGAGGGGAATATGGCCAAAGTATTATTCAGCAGCTGGAAAAATCAATTAATTGACGAACGCGAGAAAGATCCGGCCGAGCGGGCGGATCTGGCCGGAATCAAGCTGCCTGCAGAGCTGGACGGAGCACCGCTGAAAGCTTTTCTGGGATGGGCGGGACTGGTGCTCGTTGATCCGCAGGTCAATGTGGTGGAGGCCCTGCGCCAGTACTTCAAGGTGGTGCAGCAGGAATCCTGCGGCCGCTGCGTGCCCTGCCGCGTCGGCACCAGGGTGATCTACGAACACCTGAACAAACTGACGGAAGGGAGGGGGACGGAGCTCGATCTGGCCGTGCTCGAGCGCCTGGGGCGCATGGTCAAGGAGAGCTCCCTTTGCGAACTGGGCCAGTCCGCGCCGGTGCCGCTTTTGCATGCCCTCGAACATTTTCGCAGTGATTTTCAGTCCTGCCTGAACCTGCCGGAACCGCTGAAAAGGGATGGTTTTACCTATCGCACTCTGTTGACGGCTCCCTGCCGGAACGGTTGCCCCGCCCATGTGGATATCCCCCTGTATATCGGACTCATCAGCGGCGGTTTTTACGAGGAATCCATTGCCGTTGTTCGCGAGAAGACGCCCCTGGTGGGCGTGCTGGGCAGGGTTTGCGTTCATCCCTGCGAGGACAATTGCCGCCGCCAGCCCCTGGACGAAGCCCTCTCCATCCGGGTTTTGAAAAGATTTATCGCCGATTTCGAGGTGAGAAACAGGCGGGCCCGCGCGGCGGCGCCGGCCGCTCCCGGAGGAGAGAGAATTGCCGTCATCGGGGCCGGTCCGGCGGGCCTGAATGCCTCGTACCAGCTGGCGCTCAAGGGTTACCGGGTGACCATATTCGAGGCCCTGCCCGTGGCCGGCGGCATGCTGGCCGTGGGCATTCCCAGTTACCGCCTGCCGCGGGATATTCTTAACGGAGAGATCGACCTGATCAAATCCCTGGGGGTGGAGATCAGGCTGAATACGCGGATCGGGAAGGATATCACCTTTGAGCAGCTGCGCAGCAACGGTTATGCGGCCATCCTTGTGGCCACGGGCCTGCACGAGAGCTCCTCCATGCGGGTGGAGGGCGAGGATGCCGGGTACAGGGGCTTTTTCCCCGGTGTGGAGTACTTGCGCCGCGTGAACCTGCACCAGGAGATGGAGCTGGGCCGGCGCGTCGCCGTCATCGGGGGCGGCAATGTGGCCATGGACTGCGCCCGCTCCTCCCTGCGCCTGGGCATCGAGGAAGTGTACCTGGTCTACCGCCGCTCCCGCGCGGAGATGCCCGCCAACGAGGCGGAGATTGTCGCCGCTGAAGAAGAGGGGGTCAAATTTCACCTGCTGGCCAATCCCACCCGCATCATGGCCGAGGAAGGCCGTGTCGTGGGGATGGAATGCATCCGCATGGAGCTGGGCGAGCCGGACAGCAGCGGCAGGCGCCGCCCCGTGCCGGTGAAGGGTTCGGAATTCATCCTCGATGTGGATATGATTGTTCCGGCCATCGGCCAGGTGGCCGATCTCGGTTTTCTGGCCGGGGACAGCGGGGTGGAAATTACGGAGCGCGGTGTTATCGCCGCTGACCCGCTGACCATGGCCACATCGGCGCCGGGTGTATTTGCCGCCGGTGACACCGTGCTCGGCGCCCGCACCGTCATCGAGGCCATCGCCTCGGCCAACAAGGCGGTGGAGGCTATTGATAGCTACCTGCGCACGGGGAAGGCGGCTGTTTCGCCGCAGCTGGCCATGGAGCACTTCATCGAGAAGACGGGCGTGTACGATCCCGCCGAAAAACCGCCGCTCATTGGAAACCTGCCGCGGGAACATGAGGCCTGCGCCCCCGTTGCCGAAAGAGTAAAAGGTTTTACCGAGGCCGAACTGGGCTTTGACGGGCCGCCGGCGGCGCTGCGCGAATCTGGGCGCTGTGCCTGCTGCCTGCGCCTGGGCATGGCTGTTATATAACCGGGAGGAGGGTACAAGAAGTGAAAGCTGTTTCGTTAACTGTTGACGGTAAGCGCATCAAGGCTGCCCCCGGAACGACCATTCTGGAGGCGGCCCGTGAAAGCGGCATTGAAATACCCACGCTTTGCTACCACCCCCGGTTGAGACCGCTGGGACACTGCCGGCTCTGCGTTGTGGAGGTGGAGGGCGTGGCGGCTCCGGTGACTTCCTGCGATCATGCGGTGCAGGAAGGGATGGTGGTCACAACAAGCACCCCCCATCTGGAGGCGATCCGCAGGGAGATCATCTCCCTTTTGCTCTGCGACCACCCTTACGAGGATTGTCTGACCTGCGAGAAGAGCGGCGCCTGCGACCTGCAGGAGAAGGCCTACAGCCTCCAGGTGGAGCTGCCTGCGCTGATCCGGGACCTTCCGGTGACGCGGGATGACAACCCTTACATTGTTCGCGACGAGGCCAAATGCATTCTTTGCGGGCGCTGCCTCCGGGTATGCCGCGATTACGCCGGCCGCAATGTTTTCGGCCTGCTTAGCGGCGGCATCGAGAGCCGGATCACCCCCGTTCACGAGGGAGAAGCGGCCTCTCTCGAGGAGGCCGGCTGCATCTTCTGCGGGCAATGTGTCGATGTCTGCCCCGTGGGCGCTCTCACCGAGAGAGAGAGAGCCCATGCCGGGCGGGAGTGGGAGCTTTGCCCCTATGACGGGGTCTGCCTCGAGTGTTCGCTGGGCTGCTCCGTGAGGCGCTCCTTTGCCGGCGAAAAACTGGTCCGGGTGTCGGGAGCGAGCGGGGGTGAGGACAGCGGCCTGCTCTGTCAAAAGGGAAAATTCAATGCCCTGCATGAGGGCAAGAACGATCTGCTCACCGCACCGCTCATCAGGGGTGAAGAAGGGTTCAGAGAAGCAAGCTACGAAGAGGCGCTGCGGGCATGCAGCAGCGCCTTCGAGGAAATAAAAATAAGAAAGGGACCCGCCGCCCTGGCCGTGGTCGCCGGGGGACGTTGCAGCAACGAGGAGAGCTACCTGCTGCAGAAGATGGCCCGGGGGATCATGGAAACGGCCCATGTTGATCTGGGGCTGAAACCGGCCCTGGCGGAGGCTTTCTGCGCCCTGGAGGCGGTAACCGGTCCCGATGTTCCCGGCCCCGCCACCGGGGATCTGCCGGAAGCGGAAGCCATCTTTGTCATCGGCAAGGGGCTGGCCCGGACCAATCCCGTGGCGGCCATGGCCGTGGAACAGGCCTGCCGCCTGGGCAGCGCCGTTCTGGTCCAGATCGCTGCCGGCCTCACCGGTAAGGAGTTCATCGCCTGGGAACAGCTGATGCTGCAGCCGCGTGAGGTCGGCGCCGCCGATCTTTTCAGGGCTTTGACGGCCCTGCTGCGGGAGCAGCCCGCGGCGGAACTTGCCGCCGCCGCCGGCCTGGAGGAGGCCGATCTGGTCCGGGCGGCGGAGCTGCTCCGCAGGAAAAAAAGCGTCATCCTGGTTTGCCCCACCTTTTATGAAGAGGCGGGCGGCGAGGGGATGGCCGGGCTGCTGGAGGCGGCCGGGGCGGCGGGCGCGCTGGAACGCGGCCGGAGCAACATCCTGCTTCTGGCCGAAGAGGGCAATGCCCGCGGCATCATCGAGGCGGGGGGAGCGCCCGGACTGCTCCCGGGATATGCCCGCCTGAACGGCAAGGCCGGCCTGAACCGCGAACAGATCCTGGCCGCAGCGGAGGCGGGCGAGATCAGGGGCCTTTTTGCCGTGCTGGACGGCTTTGCCGGTCCGCTGCCGCCGGGCCTCGAGTATCTGGCGGTGCAGTGCGCTTCGCGGAGCGATATCCCGGCGGAGGCAAATGTGGTCTTCCCGGCGCCGCCGCTGCATCTGAAAGAGGGCACCTTTACCGGCAGCGACGGGGAGCGGCGGCAGAACCTGAGCGCTCCCGGCGCCGCGGGCGGCATTCTGCCGGAGTGGCGGGTCATTGCGGCCCTCTCCTCGCTCATGGGCGCCTCCCCGGTTTACGGGAGCGTGCAGGATATTCAGGCGGAAATCCGCCGGCTGATGGAGGGGCGGTGAAAGCGAGCGCAGGCGGGTTTTGAGACGCGCCGGCTCCCTTTTTTGAAGATGCAGAACGGCACTGCTGTTTATACCGTATCCGAGATCAACGGGATCGTCAAAGGACTGATCCAGGGAGAGCCCCGCCTCCGCAACATCTGGGTGGCGGGGGAACTCTCCAATTTTACGCACCACCGCTCGGGCCACATGTACTTCACCGTCAAGGACAGCGCCGCCTCGCTGCGCTGTGTCTTTTTCCGCCGCGACAATCTGCGCTGCCGCTTCAAGCCTGTCGACGGCATGGAGCTTTTGATTTACGGCAGCCTGTCCGTGTACGAGCCCGGCGGAGTGTACCAGCTCTATGTGGCGGAGATGGAGCCGGCGGGCATGGGCTCGCTGTACCTGGCCTTCGAGCAGCTCAAGAAGAAACTTGAGGCGGAAGGCCTTTTCCGCGCAGAGCACAAGCAGCCGCTGCCCGCCCTGCCGCGGCGCATCGCCCTGATCACCTCGCCCACGGGGGCGGCGCTGCAGGATATCCTGACCACGGCGCGGCAGCGCTTCCCCCATGTGCAGATCCTCGTTGCCGAGAGCCTGATGCAGGGGAGCGGCGCCGCAGCGGATATCGCCCGCGCTGTTGAGCGGCTCAATGCCATGCCCGGTATCGAGCTGATCATCATGGCCCGCGGCGGCGGCTCGCTGGAGGACCTGGCCCCTTTCAACACCGAGACCGTGGCCCGGGCCATATTCGGCTCCCGCCTGCCCGTTATCTCCGCCGTGGGACATGAAACAGATTTTACCATTGCCGACTTTGTCGCCGATCACAGGGCGGCCACCCCCACGGCGGCGGCCGCAGCGGCGCTGCCCCGCCTGGAAGAGCTGGAGCGGCGCCTGGAGGCGCTGCGGGAAAGATGCGCGCAGGCGTTGCAGCAGAGATTGCTGCTGGAAAAGCAGCTCCTCGATTACACGGTGACGGACCGCTTCTACCGCCGCCCCCTGGAGAGGCTGCAGCAGGCCCGCCATCGCCTGTCAGCCGCCGACGAGAGGCTGCGCCGGGCAGTGCTGCGCTGCCTGAAACTGAAAGGCCTGCAGCTGGCGGCGCTGGGGGACAGGCTGGAGGGGGCCGGCCCGCTGAAATTGATGGCCCGGGGTTACAGCTACTGTCAGGATGAGGAGGGCCGGGTAATCCGCTCCGTTCGCGAACTGCAGATCGGCCGGCGCCTGCGGCTGCGCTTCCGCGACGGCACCGCCCGCTGCCTCATCGAAGAACTTTACTCCCACCCGGTGCCAGGCACCGATGGGGAGTAACTTTTGAAGGAGGGTCCGGAGATTTGACCCCTGAGGAGAAGGATGGACTGGAAGAGAGACTGAGCTACGAGGAGGCGCTCCGGCGCCTGGAGGAGATTGCGGGGCGGCTCGAGAGCGAGGAGATTCCCCTGGAGGAGGCGCTGGCCGGATTCAAGGAGGGGGTGCGCCTTTCCCGTTACTGCCGCGAAAAGCTGGCCGAGATCGAATTCCAGGTGGAATACCTGCTCAAGGAGGAGCAGGCGGAGGCGGAAAGCGGTGTGCAGGAGGCGGGCGGGGATGACGGGGATCACTGATCCCGGCGCGCACCTGGACCGCCTGCGCTCCCTGGTGAACGGGGCCCTGGCCGGGCTCTTTGAAAAGGGCGGCGGGCCCGATCTGCTGCGGGAGGCCATGCGCAGCAGCGTTACCGCCGGAGGGAAAAGGCTGCGCCCGCTGCTGACCATGGCCGCCGCGGAAACTCTGGGTCTTTCCGGGGAGAAAGTGCTGCCCGTGGCCCTGGCCCTGGAGCTGATCCATACCTATTCGCTCATCCATGACGACCTTCCGGCCATGGATGACAGCGATCTGCGCCGGGGGAGGCCGACATGCCACCGCCTTTACGGTGAGGCCGTTGCCATCCTGGCCGGCGATGCCCTCCTGACCCTGGCTTTTGAGCTGATCGCCTCCTACGGGCTGCAGGAGGGGCGCCCCGAAGCGGCGCTGCAGATGAGCCTGGAACTGGCCCGGGCCGCCGGCAGGGAAGGCATGGTCGGCGGACAGCTTCTCGACCTGGAAAGCGAAGGGAAAATTGTGGCACCCGGGGAACTTGAAAAAATAGATCGCCTGAAAACGGGCGCCCTGCTGCAGGCGGCGGTGAGCTGCGGCGCCATTGCCGCGGGAGCAGCGCCGGACCGGATGAAGGCCCTGCAGGACTACGGCTGCCGCCTGGGCCTGGCCTTCCAGATTGCCGATGATCTGCTCGATCTGGAGGGGGACGCCGCCGTTATGGGCAAGGCTGCGGGTGCGGACCGGTCCCGCGGGAAGGCCACATTTCCGGCCCTTCTGGGGACGGCGCCGGCGCGCCGGCGCGCCGCGGGGCTTTACCGGGAGGCGCTGGCCTGCCTCGACGCCCTGGCGGAGCCGGCAGAGCTGCTGCGCGAGCTGGCCCGGCAGCTTGTCTTCAGGGACAGATGACCCCGGCCCGGAACGGGGCAGGGGCGGTCCTCCTTGTTCCGCAACTG